>JAFQHE010000064.1 GCA_017398125.1 Bacteroidales bacterium | reverse complement strand
TAGTCACCTATAATAAGATTAGGATTGATTGCCTTGAGTTCCTTGTGTGCTTTTGTCACAAAATCATGAATTACACTTGCTCTCCACTCAATCCATTTTTTGCCATGCTTTCCAGGAGCCCAAGTCTCACGTAATTTTCCCTCCTCGTCATACCAGCTGAGAATATCCTCAGGGAAATTTTCTACCTCAACTCCTGCATACTTCTCAAACAGCTCCTTTGAAAGTTCGCTGAAATCAGCTGTTACGCCATCATAACGGACTCTGTCAAAGATAAGGCCGTCGCAATCCGGATATTTTGCAACAAACTCTTTCAATATTGCAAGCTGATACTCCTGAACCTCCGGATTCGCAGGGTTCATCATACCATTGTAATTTGTCTTGATTGATGATATTGGAACAAGCTCGCCCTTCTCATAGCATATAGACTGCCAATGGGCCTTATCACCATATATAATTCCCCTGTCAAAGAAGTTGTGTCCTCCTGCAAAAACATTAAGAGAAGCAAAGACCCTCACTCCTATCTCATGTCCATAATCGATAAAATATTGCATCATGTCGTAGTCACGACCTCTCTCAACACCTTCCCAATCTCCCATGTATGGAGCAATCTCACTGTCATACAAGACCTCTCCCATAATTGATTTGACATCAACAACTACATTGTCGAAACCTATATCTTTAGATTTCTGAATATAGTATCTTATTGAATCCGGGGTAGATAAAGTTCTGTAATTTGCCTCACAGTCAAACCACATATAATTTTGGTTATACTCCTGCACATTGGAAGAGCACGACCAAGAAAGTGCTGATATAGAGAGCACTACAAATAACATTTTAACAATTCTATACATACGAAGCCATTAATTGTAATTTACCGCCTGCAAAGCTACAATATTTTTTATAATATTTACAATCAATCTGGATAATTATTAAAATAATTTAAAAATATACCACCTGTTGTTTTTTTTTTTAAATATACATATATTCGCGAAAATATTTTTTAAGATATGACAGATAGAAGATCTTTTATAAAAACAGCAGGTATTGCGGCTGCCAGTGCAGTAGCAGCTCCCTCATTGATCGGCTCCCTTGCAGGTTGCGCCAATAAAGAAGAGAATCTGATTGCAACTCCAGAGAGCACACTTATAGTTCCAAAAGCCAACGGACTTCAGATTACAGGTACATTCCTTGATGAGATATCACACGACATACCTCACCAGAACTGGGGAGAGAAAGAGTGGGATCAGGATTTTGCGTACATGAAATCCATAGGTATAGACACTGTAATAGATATAAGGTGCGGATATAGAAAATTCATTACCTATCCGTCGCCATACCTATTGAAAAAAGGATGCTATATGCCTTCAGTAGATCTTATAGATATGTTCTGCAGATTGGCCCAGAAATATGGAATGACATTCTACCTCGGTCTTTATGATTCAGGAAAATACTGGGATACAAAGGATATGAGTTACGAGATTGAAGACAACAAATTCGTGATTGATGAGGTGTGGAACATGTATGGAAAGAAATACAAGAGTTTTGGAGGATGGTATATAAGCACCGAAATCAGCCGCCAGACCAAAGGTGCCATCAAAGGCTTCCACACAATGGGCAAGCAGTGCAAGGATGTATCAGGAGGACTACCTGTATTCATCTCCCCTTGGATTGACGGTAAAAAGGCAATCATGGGAACAAACAAGCTTGTAAATGACAATGCTGTAACTGTTGAAGAGCATGAAAAGGACTGGAACGAAATCTTTGAAGGAATCCACGATGTGGTAGATGCTGTTGCATTCCAGGACGGCCATATTGACTATGATGAGCTTGACATCTTCTTTGAGGTTAACAAGAAGATGGCCGACAGATGGGGAATGAAGTGCTGGACCAATGCAGAGACATTCGATCGCGACATGCCTATCAACTTCCTGCCAATCAAATTTGACAAATTGAGAATGAAACTTGAGGCAGCCAAGAGAGCCGGATATGACAAGGCCATTACATTTGAGTTTCCTCACTTCATGAGTCCGCAGTCTGTTTATGGTGCTGCAGGCAACTTGTACAACAGATATAGGGAGTACTTCAATATTTAATTTAAGGAGGAAGTAATATATGAAAAAGAGCATGAACATGGGATATGTCATCTTTATGGCAGTTGTTGCGGCCATAGGTGGAATATTGTTCGGATATGATACTGCCGTAATCTCAGGCACAACAGAGATTGTAAAGAATCAGTTCTCTCTTTCAGACTTGAAAGAGGGCTGGTATGTAGGATGTGCTCTCATAGGTTCAATTGCAGGTGTCCTTGTTGCTGGCACACTCAGTGACTACTTGGGAAGAAAGGTAACAATGCTTATCTCTGCAGCTCTGTTCAGCATATCAGCAATAGGTTGTACCGTATGCGGGACATTTGACCAGCTTGTTGCCTACAGAATCATTGGAGGTGTGGGTATTGGTATAGTATCTATCGTGTCACCTATATATATATCGGAGGTTTCTCCTGCAAAGGTAAGAGGAACCCTTGTATCTCTCTACCAATTGGCTGTTACAGTGGGATTCCTGCTTGCATACCTTGCCAATTGGGTTATAGATTCCAACATTGACAGCGGCATTGTTGCCTCTGCATTGGCTGGAGAAGAGGTATCACTAATGGACAAGATCATTCACAGCGAAGCATGGAGAGGAATGCTTGGCAGCGAAACCCTTCCTGCACTTCTTTTCTTCTTCATAATCTTTTTCATTCCAGAGAGTCCGAAATGGCTGGTAATCAAAGGCAAACTCGACAAAGCATCCAAAATTCTCTCACGTATATACACAAATGAGGATGAGGCCAGAAATGAAATTGCCGTAACCAAGGAATCAATCAACGGCGGATCAAACGGCGAGTGGAAAGATCTTTTGAAGCCAGGTATCCTCATTGCAGTGATTGCCGGCAGTGCAATAGCAATTCTTGGACAGTTCATGGGAGTAAATGCAGTTCTCTATTACGGTCCTAAGATCTTCTCAGAAGCAGGTTTTGACAATCCTATGTTTTCAACCGTACTTGTAGGAGTTGTAAACATGGTCACTACCATATTGGCTGTATTCATCATTGACAGAGTAGGAAGGAAACAACTTATCTACTGGGGAGTAAGCGGAATGATAATATGTCTGCTATGCATTGCCGTCTACTTCCAGTGGGGAGCAACTCTTGGATTAGGCAACTCATTCATGCTTGTATTCTTCCTTGCATATGTATTCTGCTGCGCCATTTCAATCAGTGCCATTGTGTTTGTACTGTTGTCTGAAATGTACCCCAACAGCGTACGCGGAAGGGCAATGTCCATTGCCGGTTTTGCGCTATGGATAGGAACATATCTTATTGGTCAGTTAACTCCTGTACTTTTAGGTTGGAGCCAATCGGGAACTTTTCTTATATTTGCAGTCTGCTGCGTTCCATACATGCTTATAATGTGGAAAGTGGTGCCTGAAACAACAGGAAAGACACTTGAAGAGATTGAAGCCCATTGGAACAGCATCTCTAAAACAGGAAAATAATGACTACTTCATTTCTATACCATACCCAAGGAAAAAATGACTTGCTTAAAAGACAGATTATCACACAATGCATAAACGAGGGTAATATAAGCATTGCCGATATAAGCAAGAAACTTACAACAAGCATCCCGACAGCAACAAAGCTTGTCAGCGAACTCATTGAGGAGGGATTCTTGAAAGATATGGGTAAACTTGGTACGAATGGAGGAAGAAGACCAAATATATATGGGCTGAATTCTGCTGCCGGATATTTTATAGGGGTAGATATCAGAATACACCATATAAACATAGCTATCGTAGATTTCAAAGGTGAGCTTGTGGATTTTATTGAGGATGTAAATTTCACCCTCGTAAACTCCATAGGCTCTTTTGATGAATTCTGCAATGTCATCAGAGAGAACCTGAGCAATTATGACATTGACCATGACAATGTTCTCGCTTATGGCATAAATTTCAGCGGTAGGGTAAACATAACTACCGGATACTGCTTCTCCTACTACATTGGAGAGAATACCCCAATTGCCGAAAAACTTGAACAGAACCTCAGATGCCCTGTATTCATTGAGAATGATTCAAGGGCAATGACCTACGGAGAGTATATGTGCGGAGCCGGCCAGGGAGAGAAAGACCTGCTCTTCATAAATGTAACTTGGGGTTTGGGAATGGGTATGATTATTAACGGAAGGCTATCATACGGAAAATCGGGCTATTCCGGTGAAATAGGACACTTCCCTATATTGAACAACAACCAGATATGCCAGTGCGGAAAAATTGGTTGTCTTGAAACAGGAGCTTCGGGATCCGCATTGCACAGGATATTCATTGAAAAATTGAAAAGTGGCCAATCGTCCATCCTTTCCGGCAAATTCAACAATAATGAAGAGATTCGCCTTGAAGACATTTTATATGCAGTTTTTGAAGAGGATATGCTCGCCATAGAGTGTGTTGAGGAGATTGGAGCCACTTTGGGAAGAGCCATTGCGGGTCTGATAAATATTTTCAATCCTGAAACCATTGTCATAGGAGGTATTGTGGCAGAGGCCAAGGATTACCTGCTCATACCGGTCAAAGGTGCCATAAACAAACATTCTTTGAATATAGTGAGCAAAGACACTCACATAAAAACTTCCAAACTCGGAAGAAAGTGCGGAGCCATAGGCGCATGTATGCTATCAAGAAGCAAAATGCTCAACTTGATATAGAATTTCAACTGTACGTTAAAAACCTGTCATCGTCAGGAGAGTGCAAGCAGGCAAAGAATCAAGCCTGAAAGCCCCATAATAGAAAAGATTTTTATAACTTTGCAGTTCAGTAGAGTTTAAATTGCTATGGAAAATAAGGAGATCAATTATAATTTGGATTATAACAACAACGGGGCCACCACCGAAGACTGGCCGCCAAAATGCCAACAAAACCCTGACACTGCACTTGTTGTCAATGAGGGTGTTGAAGAGAAGCCGATCATTAATCCTTACATAAAGAGATTCTTCAAGAAAAAACCGGCTTTATTGAGTGTTGAGGAGTATATGAAAGGCATCACTGAGGGGAATACCACAATACTCAGCCAGGCCATCACTTTGGTTGAAAGCTACCTTCCTGCCCACAGGGAGATTGCACAGAAAATCATTGCACAGTGCCAGCTTATCTCTTCACAGAAAAGATCTATGCGTATTGGAATTACCGGTGTACCAGGAGCAGGCAAGAGTACATTTATAGAGGCATTCGGCAGCTACATAACCGGAAAAGGACATAAACTTGCAGTTCTTGCAATTGATCCGAGCAGTGAAAAGACCAAGGGAAGTATACTTGGAGATAAAACGCGTATGGAGACCCTTTGCAATGACCCTAATGCATTTATACGTCCAAGTCCAAGTGCCGGATCTCTTGGCGGTGTAGCACGTAAGACCCGTGAAACAGTTCTTCTATGTGAGGCAGCAGGCTATGATGTGATCTTTATTGAGACTGTAGGTGTAGGTCAATCTGAGACAGCCGTACACTCCATGAGTGATTTCTTCCTGCTATTGATGCTGTCGGGAGCAGGAGATGACCTGCAGGGCATAAAAAGGGGAATTATGGAGATGAGTGACTTGATTGCCATTACCAAAGCTGACGGCACCAATGTTGAGAAGGCAAATATGGCAAGAGCCTTGTATGCCAATGCCCTTCACCTCTTCCCTCCTACTGAATCTACATGGGTTCCTACTGCGCTTACATCATCTGCTGTAACAAAAGCAGGTCTTCCAGAAATTCTTGCAAAGATTGAGGAGTACTTTGAACTTGTAAAGGGCAACGGATACTATGAGCGTAAACGGCGCCAGCAAGCCGAATATTGGATGTATGAGAGCATTAACGAGGCTCTTAAGAACAATTTCTACGAGAATACAACAATAGCATCCAGACTTGAGGACTATAAAGATGCCGTTCTGGAGGGCAAAATGGATTCATTTATGGCTGCCGGTGAACTTATGGAGTTATATAGCAGACTAAAGGCATAAAGTCTTGGAGTATATCAGAGTATTATTATGGGATAGGTAACTCTATCCCATTTTGTTCCTTAAACTATGAATACAGAACTTATTATAGATGTACTTAGAAACAGTATTCTGATCACGGGCCTTGTGCTTGTCATGATGCTGATGATTGAGTATTTCAATATACAGTCACAAGGAAAATGGTTCGCAAAACTTAAAGGATCAGGTACCGGACAGGTTATACTTGGTGCTTTGCTGGGGCTCATTCCCGGCTGTCTTGGAGGTTTTGCCGTTGTATCTCTCTACACCCACAGAATGATAAGTTTTGGAGCCCTTGTAGCAATGATGATCTGTTCCTCTGGAGATGAGGCTTTTGTCATACTTGCAATGGTACCGCAGAAGGCTCCTTTGCTCTTCCTTCTGCAGTTTGCATTGGGAATTGCTACCGGATTTCTTGTTGATAGATTCTTCAAAAAGCCTCAGGTTGCCTTTTGTCCCGACGGATATGAGATCCACCATCAGTCAGAGAATACTCTACCATCCATTTTCAGAGTGGAATCATACAGGAGCGCATTCAGACACCCGTCAACTGAAAGGCTGCTGATTCTCGCCGGAATAGTATTGTTCATTGGTGCGGTGGCCGGCGGTTACCTTGAACATGACCACTCAAGCCATATACATCTTGACGGAGATTGTACCCATCATAGCTATACACATGTAGGATTCAGTCTTTTGAGTGAAAGGTGGATCCACTTTATCTTTGCAATATTCAGCATTGTAACCGTACTTTTTACAGCCACAGCCAAAGAACACTTCATTAAGGAGCACATCTGGGAGCATGTAATAAAGAGACATATGCTTTCAATCTTCCTCTGGACCTTTGGAGCTTTGCTGGTTTGTCAGATAGCCATTTCGTATCTGGACATTCATGAATGGATAAACAACAATCTCTTCTGGGTAATGATACTGGCGGTGCTTATAGGAATCATTCCTGAATCAGGTCCCCATCTTCTCTTTGTAACACTTTGCGCCCAAGGTTTAGTACCATTCTACATTCTGCTTGTAAGTTCTATAGTACAGGATGGCCATGCCGCACTTCCACTGCTTGCAGAGAGCAAAGGAGCCTTTATCAAGGCCAAACTTATAAATATGGCCATTGGGTTTGCTGTCGGGCTTGCATGCTGGGCATTCTGTTAACGTACTTAACGTTTGTTAACATTAGTTAACATTCATTCTACAGCTACAAATAGGCCTTTTGTTAACTTTGTACGAGTAAATACAAAAAATTGCCTTATGAAAAATGTTCTTATCATTTATGTAGCTGCGTTGGCACTTGTCCTTTCGGGATGCGGTTCTGAGACCGTAAATAGCGGAAAATTTACTGAAATAAATATTGAAGAGGCTGTGTTCAATGAAACAGAACCCTGTTTGAGTGAATTTGCATCCAAAATAGAATATATACCACTCGAGACAACCGAATCATCCTATTTGGGCAACGTCAGCAAATGCGCCATGGACCCCAACTACATTTTTATTGCAAGTTCTGATTTTCAGAAGACAATCCACGTTTATACACACGATGGAAAGTTTCTCAGAAACATTGGCAGTAAAGGTAGAGGAAAGGGTGAATACATTGCGGCGAGAGAGCTCAAGCCCATTACTGACAAAAGAGCCTTAACAGTAACAGCTGCCGGCAAAAGCATAACCTACTCTGCAGAAGACGGCAGTGTACTCGAAGAGTTCTCTTTTGAAGAACTTCTGCCATCTGCTGACACCTCAATCAAACCGGGGCAGAGAGATTTGTTTGTAGAAAACGGCCCTGACGGAAGTTATTATATCAGGGAGACAAATCAAAGGGACTTGAGCCAACGCATTGCAATTCTTGACTCTGACTTGAACCATACAGGTCAGATAAAGATAAAGGATGCCGCCAGGAAAAAAGTATATTCATCCATTCCAGACCAGACAGGAAAAATCCACAATTTACTCCTACCGTGGGTCTACTCCAGTATTTTATACAATTTTGACGGAGAGACCAACGTTCTCACATATCCTATTGATACGATTTCCAGCATTGATGGCAACAAACTTAAACCAAGATATACAATCAACTACGGAAGCTTTAAAAAGGATGTTGAAATCATCAATAATGAAACCCTCTGGCTTACCAATATCACCGAGCTTTCCAATATGATAATATTGCACGGAACTGTACCTGACAGGGAAAAAATAAGCCGGATAGTTTTCAACAAAAAAAATGGCAAAAGCAATTTGGTAAAATTATCCGAAGACCTTGGCACTTCAGCCTTTGTTAATGATCTGGATGGAGGAGCCCCATTCTGGCCCATAAATTCAGATGACAACAGGATGTATATGTTCCTTGACGCGGGAAAATTCATTGAGTTGAGCGAAAAATACAACTCACAAAAAATGAAGGAGATTGCGGCTCAGCTTACAGATGAATCCAACCCGGTGATGATTGCCGTTACACTAAAATAGTTCCGTATAGGCAGATTGAGTATATAAGGAGGAGGATGCTCAAAAGGCACCTCATCAAACAGCGAATCCCTGTTAGAGTATATTCTAATAGGGATTCGCTATTCATAGAGATGACCTTGGGATCAATCTCTTTTCGTTATTGCCTATATTACAATATGATTTGCCAACTCAGGCAAACTATATTTAGAACAGATAGCCTAACCGTTCATTGAGATGAGGAACTCCTCGTTATTTACAGTTTTCTCAAGATGCGACTTCATGAACTCCATAGCCTCCACACTTGTCATGTCTGAAAGGTGGTTACGCAAGATCCAAATACGGTTCACATCCTCAGCCCTGTATAGAAGGTCATCCCTACGGGTTGAGCTTAATGTGACATCTACAGCAGGGAAAAGACGTTTGTTGGCAAGTTTTCTGTCGAGCTGAAGCTCCATATTGCCGGTTCCCTTGAACTCCTCAAAGATAACCTCATCCATCTTGGAACCGGTATCAGTAAGTGCTGTTGCAAGAATTGTAAGCGAACCGCCATTCTCAACATTACGCGCCGCACCAAAGAAGCGTTTTGGTTTATGGAGTGCATTTGCATCAACACCACCGCTCAATACCTTTCCTGAAGCCGGTTGCACTGTATTGAAGGCACGGGCAAGACGCGTGATAGAATCGAGAAGGATAACCACATCGTGACCGCACTCTACAAGACGTTTTGCCTTTTCAAGAACTATATTTGCGACCTTTACATGACGCTCCGCAGGCTCATCAAATGTAGAGGCAATAACCTCAGCCTTTACGCTGCGGGCCATATCTGTAACCTCCTCAGGACGCTCATCAATCAAAAGTACAATCATATATACTTCTGGATGGTTGTCTGCAATTGCGTTTGCAATCTCCTTCAAAAGCATAGTTTTACCGGTCTTTGGTTGCGCTACAATAAGTCCGCGTTGTCCTTTGCCTATTGGTGTGAACATATCCACAATCCTGCATGAAAGGTTGTTGTGGCCCTTTGATGTAATATCAAATTTTTCATCCGGGAACAATGGAGTAAGAAAATCAAACGGAACTCTGTCCCTGATATATTCTGGGCTTCTGCCATTTATCTGGTTTACCTTCACAAGAGGGAAATATTTGTCACCCTCGCGCGGTGGCCTTATCTCACCAAAGAGTGTATCGCCGGTCTTCAGTCCAAATAGTTTGATCTGCGACTGTGACACATAAATGTCATCAGGAGAGTTCAGATAGTTGTAGTCAGATGAACGGAGGAAGCCGTAACCGTCTGGCATAATTTCAAGCACACCACTTGCCTCAACAATTCCTTCAAACTCCAATTTTGGCATCTGGTGTTTCTTTTCAGCCTTTTGATGCTTCTCTTCATGCTCACTCCTGTCAGATTGAACATTTTCATTATCAACAATTTCAGTCTCAGCAGCATAATCCGGTTGAGCCATCTGAATATCTTCATTCTCCTTCACTGTGGTCTCAGTTGAAACAGCTTCCTCTCCCTGAGGAATCTCCTGAGCTTTCTCTGACTCTGATTTTCTTGATCTTTTCTTCTTGCTCCGTTGGGATTGTTGTTGTTGTTGCTGTTGTTGCTGGTTCTGAGATTGCTGCTTATTCTGCTGCTGCTCCTGCTCACTTTGGGATTTCTCCTTATCTGTATTTCTGCTTTCGGCCTTTGCAGTTCCGCCATCTTTCATATTCTCCGGCACATTCGCCTCTACAGCTTCACTTACCTCAGAAACTCTACTCTCCTTTCTCTTGTCATTCTGTTTTTTTGCAGGTCTTCCTCTCTTGGCCTGGGCCTTCTTCTCCTCATTCACCGACTCTTTTGCCTCTACCTTGACACTCTCAACCGCAACAGGTTTCTCATCCTGCACCTCAACCTTCTGCTCAGTCTGAGGAAGAATGTTCAACTCTACCGACTTTATCTCAGCCACCTTCTCAACTTTACGTTGCTGCTGAATTCTTGCCCTTGGCTTTCTTATTGGACGTCCAACACCTTGAATGGCTTGCTCATCAAGAATTTTGTACACCAAATCCTCTTTAGTGTAAGATTTGACCTTAGGAATACTAAGAGTCTCAGCTATAGCATAAAGTTCATCCAAACTTTTATTGCTCAATTCAATAATATCGTACATTTGAATATTTATGGAGATATTTAAAAAAAGAACCGCTCTTCTAGAACCCGAAGAGCGGAACAAAGGTATAATTTACTATTGAATAAACAAAATAAAATCCTGTTTGTTCGCTATAAAATTATTTTACTGCGATAACGTCAATCTCAACTCTGGCAGCCTTTGGAAGTGCTGCAACCTGATACGCAACTCTTGCAGGATATGGCTCAGAGAAGTACATTGCATAAACCTCGTTCAAAGTTGCGAAATCGCCCATATCTGCCAAATAGACTGTAGTTTTTACAACATCTTTAAAAGAGTAGCCTGCCTCATCCAAAATATAGCCCAAGTTTTTGAAAACCTGATGCAACTGTTCTTTAACGCCACCTGGAACAAACTCACCTGTGTTGGCATCAATTGGAAGCTGTCCTGAAACATAAATTGTACCGTTGGCAACAACTGCCTGGCTGTAAGTTCCAACAGCCTTAGGAGCCAAAGGGCTCGAAATTATTCTTTTCTCCATAATCTTGTATTTTTTGTGTTTTCTTTATCTCTTCCCGACAAACATTGCCGGTCATATAATCAAACTGCTATTTGTCCCAGTAACTTGCATTCTTCTTGTATTGTAGAAGATCTGCCAATGCAGATGCCTTGGCATTGATTCTGAAACTCCAGCTCTCCCACTGTCCGTTAGGAATCCATGAAATTGATATTGTAAAACAGTGCAAATCAAAAGTTCCGCTCAACTGGGTGGTTGTCATCTTCATTTTTGTAAGGTCAAAACCCGTGTTCAGATTAAAGTTGAGCTGTTTAGTCAGCCTCAACTGAGCAGATACACCAAGCGTCATATTATGATTATGTTTTGTCATAAGACGCTCGTTCGCATACTGGTACTGTCTGTTGTATGAATAACTGAAATTCATATTTACTGACCATGGAATCTCCGGATCAAGATAATATACCCATCCTCCAGGTATATACTCGCCTGTTACCGGGTGGAAATAGATTCTCTGGTACATATCACTCTTGCCCATACGTGCAGCACCCTCCATCGTTGACGGATCATAATCTGAACCAAGCCGGCTCTTTCCCTCTCCCGAAAACTGGTACGAAGTGGAGAAGCTTGCATTTGTCAGACGGGCAAGTTTGAAGCCTCCCTCCTGCACGATATTGAACGTATTGATTCTTGTTCCATACTGGTTTACAGCATACGGATCCAATGTTGCATTGGCAGATATACCCATCTTTCCAAAAATGGTAGTCGAGAGGTTTACACTGATATTTGACAAATTCATGGAATCTGCAAGGAAGTTGTAAGAACCTCCAATAGAAAGCTGGTCAATAAGCTTCACCTTCTTGACGCCTGTTCCTGTTGTATCCTTCTTGTCCCTGATTTTTGCCTCAAAGTTATTTCCCAATGAGAAGCTCATACTTGCCGATTTTCCCCTGCCCGGTGCAGAATACATCTGACCCTCAAACCTGTTGTAATCAACAACATGCTGAATACCATTTGCATCCACATAGCTCATTGAGGTATAGCCGTTGGCTGAAGTTCCCATCTCAGGCTGCGCACTGAAATTCAACGAAGGCGTTACCATGTGCCTTATGGCCTCAATTCTCTTTCCTTTACCGAAATTGAACATACCGTACAGACGTGTATCCAATGAGACTCCGAAAGAGAAATTTTGTGTAATTCCAAATGTGCTGAACGGATCCGAGTATCGGTTCTCAATTTTCTGTGTCTCTTGGTTGAAAACCTTTTCCATATCGGAGAAGTACCAGTTCATACCATAACTGACCGACGGAGATCCGTTGATGAACTTGAACAATCTGAATGTAGGCAGACCGATACTGAAATTGTGTCTCATTCCATTCTTCATCTTCTTGAAGAAATCCGGCTGGTTCACCTCACTTGCCTTGAAGTTCATCTTGTTGTCAAAGGTTGTGCTGTAGTTGAAAGCAAATGTCTCATACCATTTCTCAGGTCCGCTCCTCTCCTTACGTTTGAAAGGATATATCCTATTCACGGTAAATGTGAGGTTAGGAAATGTGATGGCATACGAACTGTCCCTTGAACTCTGGCTGTGAAGTGCATTCACAGTCAGACTGAATGGAGATCCCGCCCATGTCTTTCCATAAGAGATTGATGATGAGATCTGATTCTGGAGAGCCTCATTTATTGACTGCGAATTATACTTGTTGTTTGACGGGCTTGAAAAGTTTACAGAGGCCCTGAATGTTGTTCCAGGACGTGCCTTAGGATCCTGCGCGTGACTCCACTGCACAGAGAAGTTTGAGGTCTCAAAATAATCAGGAGATCCCTTTTCTCCGGTCTTGTCCTTTGAGTAGTTCAATGCAAAATTACCATTGAACTTATACCTCTTGCTATATCTTGAATTCAGCTGAACACCCCATGATCCCTTTGAATAGATGTCAGCTGTAGCTGAAAGATCAAGATGCTCTCCAAAGACGAAATAGTATCCGAGACCTCTCAGGAAAAATCCACGGGCATTCTCCTCTCCGTATGAAGGCATCAAAAGTCCGCTGCTGCGTCCGCTCAACTGCGGAACAAAGCCGAAAGGAATTGCCAATGGTGTAGGCACATCCTCTATTACGGCAAAAGCGGGACCAAAGACTGTCCTCTTCTTGCCGTTGTCATTTACAACTTTTGCAGCAGTCATCTTCAGATAAAAGTGAGGATGCTCATGGTCACATGTCGTATATTTACCTTTGGATATGTTTATAGAGTTGTCCGGCATCTTCTTAAGATACTGTCCGTGAAGATAACCTTCACCCTCCTGGGTAATCATATTTTTTATTTTGGCCTTTTCTGTATCAAAATTGTAGTAGACACTCTCCATTTCGTAGGTGCTCTCTCCTTGGGTCATGACAGGCTGGCCTATTATCTGGCCTGTGGTATCAGGCATACCCTTTGCAAATACAGTGTTTGACTCCACATCAAATGCCATATACTCGGCCTTTATCTCAAGGTTATTGTATTTTACGGAGACATCGCCATAGAAGTAAATCATCTTCCTGCCTGTTGAAAAATCCTCTACGATGGAATCCCTGGCAGTTGAGAATATCGGAGCATCAATACTTGCTTTATTCTCAACCGTATCTGCTGCGGCCAATGAATCGGCTACCGCTGCAGAGTCAGTTGCGGCAAGAGATCCGACAAAGGCTACAGAGTCCGAGAGTGGCAGAAGAGTGTCGGGAGAAACAAATTTTGCACTACCCAAAGTATCCTCGGCATTGACTTTCAAAGCTGTTGTATCAATCTGTAAAAGGCTGCCGGCACGTTTGCCAGGTATAGGGCTGGCCTGCAATGCATTGAATGCAAGCAGCGCAAGCAGTACAGCAACCACAATATGTAGAGTTTTATTTACAGACATTAAAAGAATAGGCTTTTATACCGATTTTTATTATTTTTGCAAACTGCAAAGTTAAATATTTTTTGCAACTTATATGCCATTTTATACCAATAAATACAGAAGATGTCTCCTTTTGTTGATTTTGGCCATCGGTCTGCATACAGTAACCTATGCCCAGAACAACTATGCAACCCGTATCAAATGTGTTGTAATTGACCCCGGACACGGAGGACATGACCCCGGCACCGTAAGTTCCGGAGCCAAATACAAGGAAAAGGATATTGTGTTGTCTGTAGGTCTCAAACTGGGCAGCATGATAAAGAGCAGATACCCGGACATCAAAATCATATATACAAGGAGTTCCGACAAATTTGTTCCTTTGGCAGAGCGCTCCGATATTGCCAACCGCAACAATGCAGACCTGTTCATTTCCATCCATGTCAATGCCACAAAATCCACCAGTGTAAGCGGAACAGAGACCTTTGTAATGGGAATGCACAAGAGCGAATCAAACTTTGAGTTATGTAAGGCCGAGAACTCTGTTATTGCACTGGAGGATAACTATGAGACCAAATATGAGGGCTTCAACCCCAACTCTCCTGAGTCATACATCATATTCTCCCTGCTTCAGAACACACACCTTGAACAGAGTATAAAATTGGCTGAAATTGTTCAGAACAACTATAAAAAGGGGCCTGTATACAACAATAGAGGTGTAAAACAGGGTGGACTGATTGTATTGTGGCGCAGCACCATGCCTGCAATACTCACAGAGATAGGCTTTCTCTCAAACTCAAAGGACAGGGCTGCAATGATAACAAAAGAGGGACAGACCTCAATTGCAAAAAGGCTCTTCAATGCCTTCTGCCAATACAAAGATCTTTATGAAGGCAACATTACCAATGAGTCAAGGCCAGCCCCTGTAGCAGAGAAGAAGGATGCCACAGCCGCAAAAAGGGAGACTCCTGCCGCCAATGCAAGCGAATACTACAGCATTCAGGTATTTTCTGTCGGGAAACTTTTGGGCAAAAATGCTGCAGAGTTCAAGGGAAGAAGAGACATTACTTATATCAAGGTGTCAGGGATGTATAAATATATGGTAGGCAAATACCCTACAAGGGAGAAGGCTGTGCAGGATCTGGCATCTGTCAGAAAGGCTTTTCCAGGAGCCTTCATCATACATGTCAAGGACAAACAAATTATAAAATAGATTCAAAAAGTTGCAAATCTGAAGCAGGAGGCGTAAGTTTGCACTGTATTTAACGTAAACAATCAGTATGAAACAGATAAAATTGACCAAGGTACAAGGCATAGGAATATTTGTAATATTGACCCTTATAGGACTTTTTATTGCTATAAATTTTCTAAAAGGAGAGGATATTTTCAACCGTCAGACCAAATACATTACAATCTTCGAGAATGTGGAGGGTCTTGAATCTACAGGCCCGGTGTATATCAGAGGATTGAAAGTGGGAATGATACAAAGCATCACCTACGACGCGGTAAAGGATCACTTTGTTGTAAGGTTTGCGGTAAAATCAGACTACGCCGTTCCGGCAAATACAACTGCAGAACTCTACAGTTCTGATCTTCTTGGAGGCAAAGCCATCAAACTGAATTTGGGCACAAGCAACCTGCATGCCCGTGAAAATGACACTCTGAAGAGCGCAGTTGCACCTGATATGCTTTCATCACTTGCAGGAGAGATAGGTCCGCTGGCAGAAAAGCTCACCAGCGTCATGGAGAACCTCAACACCACACTTGACGGTATAAATGAGATCCTTGATACTACCGGACGCCAGAACATATCACAAGCTTTGGCCAACCTCAACAGAACCCTCGACAACGCAAAGGGCATAACAGGCAACCTCAACACCTTGTCTCCGGAGATCAGATCTATAGTTGAAAATTTCAACAAACTTGCAATTGCACTTGAAAGCAGTAGCGGCAATATCAGCTCATCATTGGAGAATATCGAAAAATTGACTGGAGATTTGTCGGAGGCTGACCTTAAGGCTACCGTTGAGAGCATGAGAGCCCTTATTGACCAGCTTCAGAATCCTGATGGTACCATAGGCAGACTTCTGGCAACAGATGCAATCCATAATTCTGTTGACTCCTTGATCAACAACTTGAATACATTTGTTGAAAAGATGACCGAAAATCCTAAAAAATTTATAAAAATTTCTGTTTTTTAAATTTGGTTTATAGAACCCGCTTCCTGGAATATTCCAGACGAGTTTTGAGCAAAAATGGAATTTTAAAACAGCATTTTTCTGTCTTGAAATTCCATTTTTCTATATAGTAGATTATTAAGCAGTTAGGTTTTAGTATTCTGATTATCAATATTTTATATTTTTATATTTTTTTTCATATTGATTTATAAGACATTATAGCCTTTTTTAAAAATACAATAGGAACACTATTTTTTTTTTCAAAACTTTTCCCCCACTTTTGTAGTGCAATTAACCAAGAAAAATCTTTAAAAACAAATGAGCGAACCAAAACACATACAAGTATGGAATAACTGCCTTTCCATAATCAAGGATGTTATTCCAGAAAGTCAATTCAGGACTTGGTTTAAGCCCATTAATGCCATTTCACTCGAAGGAAATGTCTTTACGTTGGAGGTTCCGTCGGAGTTTTTTAGAGAGTACTTGGATGAGCACTTCATTGACTTTATCTACAAGGCACTGACCAGAGAGTTGGGGGTTAACGCCAAACTTATCTACAAGGTAACTCATACCCAAGATGTAAGTGTAACATACCCGCAACAGAGAAATCCGGAACTCAAGAACAAGAGTGTACCATTTCCACAGAAGGCCGGTACCATCATCAACCCTTTTATCATTCCCGGTCTTGAGCAGCTGAATATAGATCCACAGCTCAACCCCAACTATACATTTGCAAACTTCATTGAGGGAGAGTGCAACAGATTGGGTAGAACTGCAGGTCTTTCAATTGCCAACAACCCTGGAAAAAATGCCTTTAACCCTCTGTTCATCTACGGAGGGCCAGGTTTGGGAAAAACCCACCTTGCACAGGCAATAGGAATTGAGATCAAGCAGAAGTTTCCCGACAAAACAGTCCTCTATGTAAGCGCCAACAGATTCAAGACGCAATACATGGATGCAGCAAACGTGCAGAACAAGATTACCGATTTTCTCCACTTCTACCAGCTGATAGATGTGCTTATAATTGATGATGTGCATGAGTTTGCAGACAAACCGGGAACACAAAATGCATTCTTCCACATTTTCAACCATCTGCATCAGGCAGGCAAACAGCTTATCCTCACTTCGGACAAGGCACCTGTCGACCTTCAGGGTCTTGAGCAGAGACTTTTGTCACGTTTCAAATGGGGTTTGTCGGCCGAGCTTACAGTACCATCCTTTGAGACAAGGGTAAATATACTCAAGGCAAAGAGTTTCAGGGATGGAATTGAATTGCCGGAGGAGATCATCACATTCCTTGCTTCAAAGATTGTCGGGAATATAAGAGAGATAGAGGGCACACTCATTTCACTGTTGGCACATGCAACTCTCAATAAGGAGAAGATCACGCTTGGCCTCGCTTCAAGACTCATTGAAAAGATTGTTGCCGTTAACAATGTTGAGATTTCGCTTGAGAAGATACAGTCAACAGTATGCGAATACTTCAATATTACAAAGGAGTCGCTTGTATCCAAGACAAGAAAGAGAGAGATATCGCAGGCAAGACAGATTGCAATGTACCTTGGAAGAAACCTCACAAAGAAATCACTTGCTTCAATAGGCAATGAGATTGGAGGTAGAGACCATGCCACTGTACTTCACGCATGCAACACAGTATCTGACCTTATTGAAACCGACAGAAATTTCAGACAATACGTGTCTGACATAGAACGCAGGCTAAAACCCCAACAATAACCCCCATTACAGGAGGTTATTGCTGTTTTTGGACCTCACCATCTACAAATCACCACCCTATTATTCGTTTTTTCAACTGTTTTTATATAAATTTGTAAGCAATCTAAATTTGTATAAAACGTTTCAATATGACAACTGAAAGAATACTTGAAATTTTCAAGGAGATACTCACAATTCCGAGAGAGAGCGGACATGAGGAGTTGATTATAGCATATCTTCAAAACTGGGCCAAAGAGCATAATCTGGAATGCAAGACCGATGAGGCCGGCAACGTGCTTATTACCAAAGAGGCGTCAGCCGGATATGAGAATGCCCCTACAGTAGTTCTCCAGAGCCACTCTGATATGGTTTGTGAAAAAAATGCAGGCGTGCAGCATGACTTTGCAAAAGACCCGATTATTGCAGTTGAAGAGAATGGCTGGCTGATCGCAAAAGATACCACACTTGGAGCCGATTGCGGAATCGGCATAGCTGCCCAACTGGCAGCCCTTGAGGATGACTCTCTTGCACATGGCAAGATTGAGGCCCTATTCACAACCTCTGAGGAGACTGGATTGACAGGTGCGAAATCCCTAAAACCTGGATTCATTACCGGAAATTTGCTGATAAACCTCGACTCCGAAGATGAGGGTGAACTCTTTATCGGCTGTGCAGGCGGAGTTGATACTACCGCAGAATTCAAGTATATGACTGTTCCCGCTACTGATGAGTTCATAAAATGCGAATTCAAGTTCTTTGGCGGCCAGGGCGGTCACAGTGGTGATGACATAGACAAACACAGGGCCAATGCCGTTAAGATTCTTTCGAGATTCCTCTACAGAGTCTACTACAAACACAACATTGAGCTATATGAAATTGATGGAGGCAACAAGAGAAATGCCATTGCCCGCGAAGCCTATGCAGTAATTGGTTTCCAGAAAAGGGACAAGAATTCAATCATGAAGATTTTCAACAACCTTCTTGCAGAGATAAAGGAGGAGTACAAATATAGCGACAAGGATATTGACGGCACAGCAGGAGAGGTCGGAATACTTGATGTCAAGAGTGGCAAAAAAATGGGTACACCTAAAAAGGCAATAGACCCTACCACAGCTGCATCACTTGTCTACTCACTCTACTGCGCACCTCACGGAGTACTTGCAATGAGTCAGGATATTCCCGGACTTGTAGAGACCTCTACAAACCTTGCATCTGTAAAGATGATGCCTAAGAATATCATCAGAGTAGGCACAAGCCAGAGAAGTTCCGTAAACAGTTGCCGTTTCTCTGCAGCAGAGCAGGTTGAGGCATGTTTTGCACTTGCCGGTGCAGTTGTTAAGCACAATGATGAATATCCAGGCTGGCAACCTAAACTTGACTCTCCACTTCTTGAAGTTTCAAAGGCTGCATACAAAAGGCTGTTCAATACAGATCCGGTAGTAAGGGCCATCCATGCCGGCCTTGAATGCGGTCTGTTCCTTGACATCTATCCTAACCTTGATATGATCTCCTTCGGTCCTACCCTACGTGGTGTGCATGCTCCGGGAGAGCGTCTTGAACTTGCATCATTGGACAAATTCAGGAAATTGCTTGAAGAGATTCTTATTAACCTTAAATAACAGAACTTGACTATGAGTATAATTGTTGCCCCATCGATGTTGTCGGCAGATTTCGGCAACCTTGACAAGGATGTGGAGATGGTAAACCAGTCTGAAGCAGGATGGTTCCACCTTGATATTATGGATGGCGTATTTGTACCTAACATATCGTACGGATTCCCTGTTGTGAAGGCAATAGCCAAGAGAGCAAAAAAACCTATGGATGCCCACCTTATGATTGTAGATCCCGACAGATACCTTTCACAATTCAAGGATATGGGAGTTGAGTGGTTGAGCGTCCACTACGAAGCATGTACCCATCTTCACAGAACCATTCAGGCAATACACAATCTTGGGATGAAGGCAGGTGTTGCCCTGAATCCGCACACTCCGGTATCTTTGCTTGAAGATATTTTGTGTGACCTTGATTTCGTATGCCTTATGTCAGTAAATCCGGGGTTTGGAGGCCAGTCATTTATAGAACACTCTACAGAAAAGGTAAAACGCCTTAAAGAGATGATCGTTAAGAATAACTGCAACTGTCTCATTGAGGTTGATGGTGGCGTAACCACCAAGAATGCCGCTATGCTTGCAGAGGCAGGAGCCGATGTACTTGTTGCGGGAAGTGCTGTATTTGGAGCTGCAGACCCTACAGAAGCAGTCAAACTTATTAAGGGCTGATTTCTATAAGTCATCCCATACCAGAAAAAGAGAGAGACTCCCATTTGCCGTCTGACAGTGGGAGTCTTCCTTTTTACCGATTCCATCAAATGATATATCTTATCTCCTGAAATGAGTAATTGTGGCGTGTACCGTTCCTCCGCTCAAGGATGAGGCAGCCGTATCTGTCGGGAGCAATAATTTTGGCTTCAAACACCTCACCTTCGCTCCCCTGCCGGAGATCTTTGAATTTATAGTACCCGTCTCTTCTGTACATTGCCTGAAGGTATTCAGCCCTTATACTCTCACAACCGCCCTGAACAAGCAGCTCATACAATCTTGTTATCTCTTCAAGAATGGCCCACAACTCCTCCTTACGGTCGTACTCCTTCAAATTTGTGTAATCACCGGGCAGAAGTTTATTTGACTCAAGCAATAGTGATGTTGGATTTGGGGCATCAGAATCGAAGCGGGTCTGGTTTACATTTATCCCAATCCCTACTATACTTGCTGACAAATTGGCACCTGAGACTGAATTCTCTATGAGTATACCGCAAATTTTTCTATCGCCACAATAAATATCGTTTGGCCATTTGATTTTTGGACTCAATCCCTTATTTTTCAGATAATTGACAACAGCCAAGGCCACTGTTTGAGAAACTATGAACTGATCCTGTGCCAAAAGGAAATCCGGCTTCAGAAGAATGGTAAACATAAGATTTGAACACTTCGAGCTCTCCCATACATTACCCCTTTGACCTCTGCCAGATGTCTGAAAATCAGCCACCCATACGGTTCCCTCCTCTGCAGTAGCAATCTCCCTTTCTGCTTGCATATTGGTCGAATCTATGGTAGTATACCATTTTATGTCAAGTTTTTCGTACATCTGATGTATTGGCTAAAAATTTGCAGTATATTTGTAGGATTGTTGGTGACAAATGCTTTGTCGCTACAAAAATAGGGATTCTTAATAACTTTTAACAAATTATATCATAGTGGCTACAAAAAAAGAGACTGCAGCTGTAAAGAAGACAGCTGTCAAAAGCACAGAAAAAAAGGGTACAACAAGAAAGAAAGCAGTAAAGGAGATTGTACCACAAGAGGAGAATACAATTAAAATTATTGATACTGATGCATTTGAGGTAAGAACAATTGTAGAGGCAATGCTTGACAAAAAAGCCAAGAATGTATGCTCGATGGATCTTAGGGAGATTGGTACAAGCATCTGTGACTATTTTGTAATTTGCAATGCAGATTCAACACCAAATGTTATTGCCATCGCAGACAATGTTGAGGAGGAGATGATTGTAAAATGCAACAGAAAAGTGATGAGGATGCAGGGTAAGGAGAATGCCTTCTGGATTATACTTGACTTCTCAAACATTGTTGTACATATATTCCAGACAGAGTACAGGGAATTCTACCGCCTTGAGGATTTGTGGGCAGACGCAAAAATAACAAAATACGACGAAGAGTAAGGAGTTTCAGGAGTTTATTATGCAGACACAAAAAGAGAACAGGAAGAGCCCAAACCAGAAAGTAAAACCGCCCAAATTTAATGTAATGTGGATTTACCTTCCGTTGTTGGGACTGATAGCCTATATGTATTTTGTAGGATACCAGGGGGGGGATCCACTTAAGACAGAGTGGTACAAGGTTAAAGAGGAGATGATTCCCCAGGGTGATGTGGAGAAGGTCAAATTCATAACTAATGCCAACAAGGCTGAGGTTACAATCAAAAAAGACAGCCTTGGAAAATATAAGAATCTCTTTGGAGGAAGAGAACCAAAATATTCTCCCCATTTCTATTTTATAGTTTCAGGAAATTTTGACTCTGAGACCCAATTGGAGGAGGCAAGGGCACAGCTGCCGCAAGAGAAGAGATTTGAGATAGAGACAGAGGAGAAGACCAACTATTTCAGAATCATTGACTGGCTGATATTTCCTCTGTTGATCCTTGCATTGTGGTTCTTCATGATCAGGAGAATGTCAAAAGGAATGGGCGGTGGAGCCGGCGGTGGAGGAATTTTCAATGTCGGAAAATCTCAGGCAAAACTTTTTGACAAAGACAATAACACAAAAGTTACATTCAAGGATGTGGCTGGTCTTGAAGAGGCAAAAGTTGAGGTAATGGAGATTGTTGATTTCCTTAAGAATCCAAAGAAGTATACAACTTTAGGAGGCAAAATACCTAAAGGAGCACTTTTGGTAGGCCCTCCGGGTACTGGAAAGACACTGTTGGCCAAGGCTGTTGCAGGTGAAGCTGATGTTCCATTCTTCTCAATCTCAGGTTCAGACTTTGTGGAGATGTTTGTGGGAGTTGGAGCGTCAAGGGTAAGGGATCTGTTCAAACAGGCCAAAGAAAAGGCCCCTTGCATTGTTTTCATTGATGAGATTGATGCAGTGGGTAGGGCCCGCAGCAAGAATGGAGGATTTTCATCAAATGACGAGAGGGAGAATACCCTTAACCAGCTACTTACAGAGATGGATGGTTTTGGTACAAACTCAGGAGTAATTATTCTTGCAGCAACAAATAGAGCAGATATTCTTGACAAGGCCTTGATGCGTGCCGGCAGGTTTGACCGTCAGATTCATGTGGATTTGCCGGAGCTTAAGGAGCGTGAGGAGATTTTTGAGGTTCACCTCAAAAAGTTGAAACTTGACAAGAATCTTGACAAGTCATTCCTTTCGAAACAGACTCCGGGATTCTCAGGTGCAGATATTGCAAATGTCTGCAATGAGGCCGCCCTCATTGCGGCAAGAAAGAACAAGGAGTATGTTGAAAAGCAGGATTTCCTTGACGCGATAGACAGGATTGTAGGCGGACTTGAGAAGCGTAGCAAAATCATTACACCTCAGGAGAAGAAAACCATTGCCTACCACGAGGCAGGACACGCCACTGTAAGTTGGCTGTTACCGAATGCCAATCCGCTACTCAAAGTGACAATCATACCGAGAGGCAGGGCTTTGGGTGCAGCATGGTACCTTCCTGAAGAGAGACAGATTACAACTACAGAACAGATGATGGATGAGATGGCTGCCACAATGGGTGGACGTGCCGCTGAAGAGATTATCAACGGCAAAATCTCAACCGGTGCATTGTCGGACCTTGAAAAGATTACCAAGCAGGCATATGCAATGGTCAGCTACTTTGGAATGAGTGAGAAGGTAGGTCATATCTCCTTTTATGACTCCCAGGATTCTGGGTACAACTTCAATAAACCATATAGTGAAAGGACTGCCGAACTGATTGATGCCGAAGTTAAAATTTTAATTGACAAGGCTCATACTCAGGCTATAGAGGTACTTAAAGCAAATATGGATGGTTTTACCCAGCTTGCAGAGCTGCTGCTTTCAAGGGAGGTTATCTTCACGGAAGATATGGAGAGGATCTTTGGAGCGCGTCCAAAAAAGGATGGTGAACAGATGCAGGAGCAGACAACTCCGGCTGAACAGAGCACTTCAACTGAATCTGGTACGTCAATAGAGCAAAATAGAGAGACAGAAGAGTAATAACTGCAGAAAAACCGATACCTGAAAGAGATGAAAAACTTTCTGATCCGCACTGCAAGCGGAGTTATTTTTGGAATTATTATGATTGTGTGTTTCCTATGGAACACACAATCGTATTCTACTATAATGATAGTGATTATTGCAGCAATGATGAATGAATTCCTGAATATAAGTATCGGCAAAAAATATCCTCTGCAGAAGGGAATGGCCGTTTTAGCAGGAGTATCCTTCTTTCTGTTGTTGCTTGTCTCAGTAAGATATGGAATATCCCCTGCCATTCTGCTCTTCTCCCTGATTCCTGTAATGGCAATATTTATAGCCAACCTCTACACCGGTGAGTTCAATATCCACAAAAGGGAAGTTGGTAAAGATGGAGTTGAGGTGCGTATGAACAATGGATATGAATTTATTCCTTTTGCTGTGACTGCCATACTCTATATTGCTGTTCCTATGAGTCTCTGCAACTTCATTGTTCTGGAGGGTGCAGCCGGAGAATCAGCCACAATCGATACCCCTTTAACCTATTCAGGCGAAATTCTGCTTGGCATGCTGATACTTTTATGGGCCAATGATGTGGGAGCATATTGTCTTGGCACAGCCATCGGACAAAAATATGGCAGCAAACTCTTCCCTTCAATTTCACCAAAAAAATCATGGGTGGGTTTCTGGGGCGGCCTTGTATGTACTATTTTGGCAGCACTGGCAATCAGAAATATACTGTTTGAGCAAATTAGTATAATAGGGACTATTGGACTTGCGATTATTATTTGTATCTTTGGCGTTTGGGGAGACTTGATAGAGTCCCAATTCAAGCGTAACTTCGGAGTTAAGGACTCCGGACGCATAATGCCTGGACACGGAGGAATGCTTGACAGATTTGATGGGGCATTATTGGCATTTCCCGCCGCTGTAATTTACTTGTACTTTTTTATACTAAACTAATACCTACAATAGTCAAATGCGAATTCATAAAGAAGGATACGGCATCATAAGGAACTCTTTTCTTCTTGTAGCCGCAATTGTTTTATGTATCATTCTACTCTTCGGATGGGGAACTGGCTCACAGATTGCCACCGGCATTGGAGTCATCTTCTTCCTTTTCATCGTAAGGTTCTTCAGAGTTCCCAAAAGGGTATCTGTCATGGACAAGGATCTTGTAATGGCCGCAGCCGACGGCAAGATTGTAATTGTACAGGAGGTTGAAGAGAATGAGTTCATAAAAGGCAGATGCATGCAGGTTTCCATATTTATGAGCGTTTTCAACGTGCATGTAAACTATTATCCGGTTGCCGGTAAAATTCTATACAGCAAGCATCATCACGGAAAATATCTTGTGGCATTCCACCCCAAAGCTTCTGAGAAGAATGAGCGTACAAGCATAGCAGTGGAGACCGAAGAGGGCAAAACAATCTTCTTCAGACAGATTGCCGGCTATATAGCAAGAAGGATTGTATGTTATGCTGAGGCCGGTAACAGAGCTGAACAATGCAGCCAGGTAGGCTTTATCAAATTTGGATCACGCGTTGACCTGTTCCTTCCTCTTGACTCTGAGATAAGGGTGAAAGTTGGCGATAAGGTCAGGGCTTGCGAAACAATAATTGCAAAATTGTAAATGACGATGTGTCAATAGAGAGTTGGTGCAAAGTAAAAAGCACCTATAAAACAAGGAGGGTAGCTGAACAGACCAGCTACCCTCTTCTTTATTACCGGGATCAAATTCAGACTATAGGAATTTTGCCATCTCATCGGCAAGTTCACGTGCCTTTTCGCCTGCAACAACGGCAAAATTTTCTGTTTTGTCAGCAAAAATGATACCTCTTGAAGAGTTCACAAGAAGACCACAATGGGAGTTCATTCCATTTTTTGCCACATCCTCGACAGTTCCACCCTGGGCACCTACGCCAGGAACAAGGAAGAAATGGTCAGGACAATACTCCCTGATCACCTTAAGTTTCTCCGGACGGGTTGCCCCCAAGACATACATAGTATTCTCTTTTGAGCCCCATGTCATTGACTCCTTGATAACCTTCTCATATAAAGGCTCCCCACTATCAAGTTTTAGCTGCTCAAAATCATTTGCGCTCTTGTTAGATGTAAGTGCAAGTATAATGGACCACTTGCCCTGATACTCCATAAACGGTTTTACCGAATCACTTCCCATATAAGGTGCAAGTGTAACAGCATCAAAAGAGATCCTCTCAAAAAACGCCCGCGCATAAAGGTTTGCAGTATTTCCAATATCACCACGCTTTGCATCAGCTATGATAAAAATCTCCGGATACTTCTCCTTTATGTATTTTACGGTCATCTCAAGCTGTTGCCAACCTAAAACGCCCTCCGCTTCATAAAAGGCAAGATTCGGCTTATATGCCACCGCATATTTTGCAGTAGTATCAACTATAGCCTTGTTGAACTCAAAAATAGGGAACTCCTTCTCCTTTACACAATCAGGCAACAATTTAGGGTCAGAATCCAAACCGACACACAAGAAACTCTTCTTTGCCTTTATCTGCTCATATAATTCTGAATAATTCATAATCTTTCTCTAAACTTTTCTATTTCATACTCTATTGGAGGGGATCCCCCCTACTTCACTCTATTCTGTATAATACTTGTAGAACAAAGCAATTGATTCCATTCCCTTATAGAACTGATCCAACAGATAGCTCTCATTTGGGGAGTGGATGGTATCACGCTCAAGGCCGAATCCCATAAGCAGAGGATTCACACCGAGAATCTGCTGAAGATCTGCAAGGATTGGAATACTTCCGCCGCCTCTGCTCGGAACAGGCTCAATGCCATAGACCTCTCCCATAGCCTTTGCTGCCGCCTTGTAGGCATTTGATGAAACAGGGATAAGAAATCCGTTTCCACCATGATGAGGAATGACCCTTACCTTTACACCCTTAGGCGCGATTGACAAGAAATGTTCCTCAAACAGTTTGGCAATCTCATTGCAATCCTGGTTTGGAACAAGTCTCATAGATATTTTTGCATGAGCCACTGAAGGTAGCACAGTCTTTGCACCTTCACCAATAAAACCGCCCCAAATTCCATTTACATCAAGGCAAGGTCTGATTGCTGTCCTCTCAAGTGTTGAATAGCCCTCCTCACCTTTCACCTCATCAATATCAAGCGACTTCTTGTACTCCTCCATATCAAATGGAGCACGTGCAAACATCTCCCTCTCCTCTGCGCTCAATTCAACGACCTTGTCATAAAATCCTTTTACGGTTATATGGCCCTTATCATCAATCAATGAATCGATCATCTTGCACAAAGCATTGATTGGATTATATACAGCACCGCCATAATGGCCTGAGTGAAGATCCTTGTTAGGGCCTGTAACTTCAACCTCCACATAGGCAAGGCCACGCATACCGCAGTTGATTGAAGGCACTTTGTCCGAAATCATTGTGGTATCAGAAACAAGAATTACATCACATGCCAACATCTCTTTATGCTCTTTCGCCCATGCACCAAGACTTGGAGAACCTATCTCCTCCTCTCCCTCAAGAATAAACTTGATGTTATGGTTAAGTTTTCCCTCATTTACAAGATACTCAAAAGCCTTCACATGCATAAAAAGTTGGCCTTTATCATCATTCGCACCACGGGCATAGATTGCTCCATCCCTTATTTCAGGCTCAAACGGCTGTGATTTCCACAATTCAATGGGATCTACAGGCTGCACATCATAGTGGCCGTAAACCAAAACTGTAGGCAGTTTCTCATCAACCTTCTTCTCTCCAAAAACCACCGGATGTCCGGCAGTCTGGTATACTGCAGCTGAATCTGCTCCAGCTGCAAGCAACTGCTCTGCAAGTTTTTCTGCACATCTCTGCATATCAGCCTTGTTCGCCTCACTTGAGCTGATTGACGGTATCCTCAAAATCTCAAACAATTCACTCAGGAATCTCTCCTTGTTCTTCTCAATATAACTCTTCATAATATCTGTTTTTTCCTAATAATTTTCCCGACAATTAAATCCTCCATGCATCAGCTAATCAGCGAACCTGTAAACTTGGCCACCTTCTCTTTTGCATAAGGGAGCCTGATGACAAGAGTTTTCTTCTTCTCTGATGGGGCAGTGTACATTGCATCCAGCATTATCGCCTCACATATCGAGCGCAATCCCCTTGCTCCCAGATTGTACTCAATAGCTGTATCCACAATGAATTCCAGCACCTCCTGCTCTATCGTAAGCTTGACACCATCCATTTCAAAAAGCTTCTCATACTGCTTTACTATAGCATTTTTCGGCTTTACAAGAATATCAAGCAGAGCCTCCTTTGTCAAAGGATGAAGGTAGGTAAGCACCGGCAAACGTCCAATAATTTCAGGTATAAGTCCGTATGACTTCAGATCCTGAGGAGCGACATACTTCAAAAGATCCTTCTTGTCTATATGCTCTGTCTTTTTCTGTGCACCATATCCAACCACCTGGGTATTCAGTCTCTGTGCTATCTTACGTTCGATTCCTTCAAAAGCACCTCCACAGATGAAGAGGATGTTTGTGGTATCAACTGCTATCATCTTCTGATCCGGATGTTTTCTGCCACCTTGTGGAGGAACATTCACGACGTTGCCTTCAAGCAGTTTCAGCATCGCCTGCTGCACACCCTCACCGGAGACATCCCTCGTGATTGACGGATTGTCACTCTTACGCGCAATTTTGTCAATCTCATCTATGAATACAATTCCACGCTGGGCCAGTTCCACGTCATAGTCTGCCTCCTGAAGCAGTCTTGTAAGGATTGTCTCAACATCCTCACCGACATAACCGGCCTCTGTAAGCACTGTAGCATCCACTATTGCAAAGGGCACATTCAACATCTTTGCAATGCTCTTTGCCAAAAGGGTCTTTCCTGTACCTGTAGGACCAACCAGCAGTATATTTGATTTTTCAAGATCAAGAGACTCATCTGCGCTGTCACTTTTTGCCTTGGAATTTCCCTTGCCGGAAGCCAAATAATTTATCCTCTTGTAATGGTTATATACTGCTACCGACAAGAACTTCTTAGCCTCCTCCTGACCAATTACAAATTGATCAAGAAATTCTGTTATCTCCTTTGGTTTAAGTAGTTTAAGTTCCTTTCCGGCAACAGCTTTACTCTTTTGGGCCAACTGCTCCTTTGCATATTCATTTGCCTGCGCTGCACACTCGTCGCAAATAAAGCCGTACATTCCGCCCATAAGCAACTTCACACTCTTCTCTGACCTGCCGCAGAATGAGCATATCACACCCGAATCCTCACTATGTTTCTTTGCCATCTCCCCTCTATATATTTATTCTTTTATTATGTTCATTACTTATCACTTTAAAGTAGGGTTCCCAGAGAACCCATGCCGGATGATGTATCAGCGGTTCTGCGCCCTATTGCCCCCTTTACCGAGAATTTCATCAATCATACCATACTGGAGGGCCTCCGCAGAAGTCATCCAGTAATCCCTGTCGGCATCCTTCTCAATCTGTTCAATTGGCTTGCCTGAATGGATAGAGATAATTTCATAAAGCTCCTTCTTCAATTTGATTATCTCACGCGCTGTAATCTCAATATCAGATGCCTGTCCTTCGGCTCCACCAAGAGGCTGATGAATCATCACTCTTGAGTGCGGAAGTGCACTTCTCTTGCCCTTTGTTCCGGCAGTCAAAAGTACAGAAGCCATTGATGCGGCAAGACCTGTGCAGATAGTTGCAACATCTGACTGTACGAGCTGCATTGTATCGTAAATGCCCAATCCTGCGTAAACCGATCCGCCAGGAGAGTTGATATAAAGTTGTATATCTGATTTTGAATCTGTAGAATCAAGGAAAAGAAGCTGGGCCTGAATAATATTTGCCACATCGTCAGAAATCGGAACTCCTAGGAAAATGATCCTGTCCATCATCAAACGTGAAAACACATCCATAACGGCCACATTCATCTGTCTCTCCTCAATAATTGACGGATTGATATATGCTGCGTTTATCGAATTGAATCTATGTAGAGATAGGGAACTGATTCCCAAATGCTTGGTAGCAAACTTTTCAAACTCACTTGCCATATTTAACAGATTTTAAAATAATTAACAAATATAATAATTTATTCAGCCAAAAGAAACCAAATGGCTATAATTATCGCACCTGCATACGGCAAAGTGCTTCCAATAAAAGAGGTTCTCTCTTTTTTGCCTCAACCTCCATCTTCATATCTATACTCTTTGACAGCGGCTTTCTTATAGGCCCTACAAAAATATCACGGTCAGAATATTCGACTTTGCGTTTAAAATCCGCATAACCTCTGCGGAACTTGAATGAATCAAAACTGCTGTATGCAATATTGAACCTGTTTATATTTTCGACAGTCTGCTTGTCGAGACTTACACCAAACGGCACACTTGCCTTAAAATATAAGCTCTCCACCAATTGTCTCAATTGAAGGCTGTTGCTGTCCACAAGAAAATTTATTTTCCACTCGACTCTATATATGCCCATGAAGCCCTTATGTCCCCGAAAAGTAATATAGGCAGTACTCTTATCATTGGGTATATAATCCCATTTACCTTCAATCTGCCCAACCATTTGAAGCAGTTTATATGGTGATACCCCCCACAACATCTTGTGAATCTGCTCAGCAAAGGCCTCCCTGTTGCCAAGAATCTCCTGCCCCTCTTCTATATCCCTTATGTTATTGGCAATACGTTGGTCTATATACTCATTCAAGCTCTTTTTTACTACAATGAGAGTATCCTTTCCCTTGGTGCTACCTCCCGGTTTTTCTACAAAATTTCCAACCAGGCGTCCACTTGTCATAAGCAAAGTATCTTGATAAAGCGCATAATCAGATACTGCATCATAGGAGCAATCAACATTTGGAAAATCCTCTTTAAGTCTCTGTTTGAACCGTTCAATCAATTCTCTCTTCACCTCTCTTCCAATACGTTTGTAAGAACTTTTCTTACGGGCCGTAACTGTTACAGCATCCATATCCTCATCAAAAACAAAAAAATTGCCCTGCCCTACCAGATGCTCTGCAGGCTCTATCTCCTGTGCAAATAACCTATTAACCGAAACACAACACGCCACTAAGAGAGAAAAAATCAAGAGTAATTTCTTATCCATAATATCAACTGTTGTTTTAAAAATTGATAATCCCGACAAATGGTATTGCAAGCATAATGCCATTGATGAGAAATGGGAACTGTCTGGAAGAATATATAGAAAGAAAAGAGTGGTTCCTGGATGTATTTTATTGGATGGTATGGATTTTAATCAAAAAGAGTGGATTGGTCTTGATTTAAAAGAGTAAAAAAAAAACGGGCCACACCAAAGATGTGACCCGGCCAATTATTTTGGTTATTTGATTGCAACTCTTTTAAAAGAGCCAGCCCAATTAGTTGTTCAATTTCTGAAGTTCGTCAATTGAGATAGACTTGTTCTCCAAGGTAACTGTGTTCTTAACATAGCCAAGAACCATATCCTCCTCGGTCTTCTCATAGATTCTTCTGCCCTCTTTTTCATTAGAGATCAAAGAGTTTGCATAAGTCTCCAACTGCTCCTCAGGAACATTGTTCAAACCATACATTGCAAACTGCATTGCAGCAATCTTCTTGGCAACAGCCATAACATCCTCTCTCTTGATCTCCATCTTCTGCTCCTTCATGATGTACTGGCGGATATACTGCCAACGGAAATCTTTCAAGAACAACTGGAAGTCCTTCTCAATCTCCTCCATTGTGAATTTGCCATCGTTGATTACATACAACCATCTCTTCAAGAACTCCTCTGGAAGCTGGATATTTGTCTTGTTCAAAAGATACTCCCTTGCATCCAACATAAAGCGGTATGCACTCTCGTTCTGGTACTCCTGTTTGATTCTCTCCTCAACTTTAACGTCAAACTCAGCCTCGCTCTTAACCTCGCCCTCACCGAACAATCTGTCATAAAGATCCTGGTTCTGCTCAGCCTCTACAAAAGTTTTTACCTCTTTGATAGTTACTGTGAACATAGGGTTAAGGTCGGCCAACTCCTCTTTCTTCACCTTCAACATTGCAGCGCGGTCAGTCTCATTTGTGAAAGTCTTGTTCACATCAATCTCAAAGCTCTCGCCAGGTTTCTTGCCAAGGAACAAACCTTTGTCCTCAATAGTTCTTAGAGTAATGTAAGTACCCTCGATCTTCATACCCTCCTGCTCAAGATCAGCAATGATGAAATCATCCTCATGAATCTCATCTGTGTTCTCAAGTTTACCATACTGTTTCAACATATTTGACTTGTAGGTCTTCTTTGACTCCTCTGATACCTCAACCTCGTATGAAACGATCTTGTCATCCTTTGAAAGTGTAAAGTTCAACTCAGGAGCCAAAGCAATGTCAAATACAAAGTTGTAAGACTCTGCATTCTCCCAATCAATAGCCTGCTGCTTCTCATCATTTGGAAGCGGCTCTCCCAATATATTGAGTTTGTTCTCTACAATATAGTTCTGCAAAGACTCTGAAATCTTATCATTAACACTCTCAACCAAAGCTTGTGTTCCATGCATTTTCTGGATCAAAGAGATAGGGGCCATACCTTTACGGAAACCCTTCAACTCAGCCTTTCTGCGATAATCATTAAGAGCTTTCTTCACTTTGTCAGCAACATCTGCTTTCTCAATGTTAAGATTCAACTGTAGAGTCAAATCATCAACTTTAACTTGTTCTATTTTCATCTGTATCTGTATTTTATAATTTTCAATATTATTTTTCCGACAAAGGCAAGGGAGGCCGGTTTCTCGGAACGCGCAAAGTTAGCAAATTACTGCAGAATAGCAAAATTTATAGGTGTAACAACCAAATAGTTTGAGAATTGTTTATTATCTTTGGAAGCAGTAACATCTGTTACTTGTCAAGCATGATATTCAATTGATAATACCAACTTATGAAACGCATATTACTCTACATTGCCATTGCCCTGATCTCCTTTTCGGCATATGCTCAAGGGAACGGAACAGCTAAGAATGAAAGAAAACAAAACAGTAATGATATGAAAACACTTGTAGCCTATTTTTCTGCGACCGGCACTACAGCAAAGGTTGCACAACAGATAGCCGAAATTTGCAACGGGGATCTTTATGAAATAAAGCCGTCGGTCAAATATAGTGAGGCTGACCTTAACTGGAGAGACAAAAATTCACGTTCAACCACAGAGATGTGCGACAAGGCTTCAAGACCTGAAATAATCAAGGATTTGAACAATGTAGAAAAATACGACACCATCTTCATTGGATTCCCAATATGGTGGTACACAGCACCGAGAATCATAAACACATTTATTGAAACATACGATTTGTCGGGCAAAAAGATATATCTGTTTGCCACATCTGGAAGCAGTCCTGTATCGGGTGCCCTTGAAAATCTGCAGAACAGCTACCCTACATTGGAATTCAAGGATGCAAAACTTTTAAATGGAGCACCCTCTGAAGAGATTGCAGAGTGGGTCAGAAAATAAATTGCCTCTTATAGTATTTACTCTTCACCGACAAGGCCGGAGATCACTCTTGCTTATGCCGCCGCATAATCATTGCAGATACCACCACCTTCCAGACTCTGCAGTTCTCAAGTCAATGCCAGATTTTTTTTTGCAAAAAAAGTAAAAATCTGTTGGAGATGCAGAAAAAATATCTACCTTTGCAATCCCAATCACGGACCTGCGGGCGTGGCGTAATTGGTAGCCGCGCTAGACTTAGGATCTAGTGCCGAGAGGCGTGGGGGTTCGAGTCCCTTCGCCCGCACAAAAAGGAAGATGATTTGTCAATGACTTTCTGTCAGCAAATTATCTTCCTTTTTCGTTTATAAGGTAATAAAGGTACAAACCTTGAAACAAATAAAAAAAAATAATTTTGTAATAGAGTAATCCTGCAGAGAATGAAGTTAAGGATATTATGCATATTGGCATTTTTGGCCTTTGCGGCTCCAGGTTGTGAAAAGAACAACATCCTGGATATAAAGACAACATATTGCATGGCAACAATAAACGGTCAGGAATATAAGGATGCCACAACCGTAAGGGAAGAATTGGCAAGAAGAGGATACCCTTTTGCAATAAAAGAGAGAATCTTTATAGGCAAAAACAACAATCTGGCATACATACAGTTTAAACTATCTGATGCCAATGGCAAAATGTGTTATTACCTGTTTGGCGGTATTCCCTTCGCCGATGGCGAAAACTTCCCAGTCCTAAATAAGGAATACCGGATATACTGCCACCCGAACTTCGATATTACAGGCAGAGAAGAGGAGAATATTGCTGATGACTACCTGGAATTTCAGACGAAAGAGACCTCCTCAATGTATCCGTCAGGAATACTTGTGCTGAAAAAATACTCTGATATTACAAGCAGTTCATATGAAACACCGCACTCACTGTCGGGAATAGTAAGATTCACAGAATTCAATCAGACCAATAAAATATATAGTGGCAATTTTGTATTGCAGGGCAATGATGATATTGAGGGAAAACACTATAGGATTGAAGGCGAGTTGAAATCAACTGTTGCACAAGGTTTTTGAGAGATGGGCAATTATCCCCTTCAGCATAATACTATGCCGAAACTGTGCAAAACTCCTACAAAAAAGTGACATTGCCGGCGACCTCAAATAGTGCCAACAGGAGAAGGGCAAAAACAAGCAGATTCAGGGCTGTCCTGCCAAGCAGAGGATTGAGTGCCGCACCCCTGCTGCTTATCAATTTACGCCATGTGACACCATGCATCATCAAATATGTCAAAGGAAGAAGAAGAGCCCATACAGGCAACTGCAGCCATAGTGGAGTCATAATGGCCATGGCAAAAATGCCGGAGAAAAGATATACATATCCCATAACCTTACGTCCAAAAATTACCACAGTAGTACGTTTCCCTACTACTTCATCATCTTCTTTATCACGATAGTTGTTCACTATCAGCACATTAGCAGCAAGCAGCCCTATTGCAACGGAGGTAACAAGCAATACCGGAAAACCGTTCCACCCTCCAGTCTGCAGATAACAGGTAAATGTTACCGGGACTATTCCAAAGAATATTACAACAGCAATATCGCCAAGCCCATGATGTGAAAGCGGGTATGGACCTGCGCTGTATGCCAAAGCAAACAACAGAATGGCAATTCCCACAGGAAGGAGCCACAGACCTCCATAAAGCATCAATGAACATCCTATTGCAGCAGATATACCTAAAGTTATGAAAGTGGCATATTTCATTGATTTTGGAGAGATGTCACCTTCAGCGACTCCCCTTCTGAATCCATCACGTCCCTTCCGGTCCATTCCATTCTTGAAGTCATAATATTCATTACCGAAATTTGACGCTATCTGGGCAGATACAGCAAACAGCAAGCACAAGAGGGCTGGTATCATATCAAACTTTCCCTGCCAAACTGCACATCCGCATCCGGCAACCACTCCTGCCACACTTACCGGAAGTGTCCGCAGACGCATTGCCTCTATCCATTTTTTAACCATATTGAAATAGATTATTTGATTCCGATATACATACGGCAAACGCCTAATGTCAATGCACGATGCCTCACCTCAGAGAAGCCGGCCTCACGCATCATTGGAATAAATTTGTCGGGAGCAGGAAAATTCAGCACCGATGCCGGCAAATATTCGTATGCGCCACGGTTGCCGGAGACCATTCCGCCTATCATGGGTAAAATATTCAGAAAATAGAGTTTGTAGCACCACCTGATAATGGGATTTGAAGGCACAGACAATTCCAGAATAACCAGTTTGCCACCAGGCTTTAGCACCCTGCACATCTCTTTAAGTCCCAGATCAAGATGCTCAAAATTGCGTACACCAAAACCTACAGATATGCGGTCAAAGTTGTTTTCGGGATAGTCTAAAGCCTCACAATCACCATACTCCAACAATGCATCAACTCCTGAAGCGGCAATCTTTTCGCGTCCGACCTTCATCATGCCCTCCGACAAGTCAATACCAATAATTTTACTCCCTTCTGCCACATTTCTTGCAATCTCTATGGTAAAGTCACCTGTACCACAGGCCACATCCAATACCTGCACTCTTTGCTGCACATCAGCAATTTCACGTACAGCCTTTTTTCTCCACCCCTTATCAATGTTCAGCGACAAAATGTGGTTCAATTTGTCATAATCGGGCGCAATATTGTCAAACAGGCTCCTAATATTCTCTTTCTTTGCCATACAAATCATTTCCTTTTGTTAGAATATTTGAACTTAAGCACATACAGCAATAATATTACATTCATCAATAGAGCATATATGATTGCTGGAATAGCCATCTCCCCACTATTGAAGATAAATGGAGAAGAGGCTATGGCAATGGCCTGGGCCGCATTCTGCATTCCCACCTCAATAATGATGGTACGGCGTGCAGCATCGGTAAGCCTGCCAGCTTTTGAAAGCAACGAACTGCAGGCCATACTTGCCAGAATCAGCAGGGCACATGCCAGACCTATGAGATGGAAATTTGCAATTATCTCCTGTGTGTACTGCAGAAAAAAGAGCAGAGCCAGTGTCATAAGAGCAGGAAATGCCATTTTACCAAGCACTCTACCCACTACAGCAGCATGTGCAGGTTTCCAATATCTGAAGGACCAGCCGGCCATTAGTGGCACAAACAACAGCACAAGGTTCTGCATCAGCAATTTCCCGACAGGCAGTTCAATTGATACTCCGGCACTGTGCGATACAAAATTTGATACAAATTCCATAATGAGCGGAAGCGTAAAAAGTGTAAGCACACTGCTTACTGCCGTAAGTGTAACAGACAATGCCACATTACCGTTTACAAGCATAGAAAAGACATTGGAGGAACTTCCTCCAGGACAACAGGCAACAAGCACCAATCCCAAAAAATAGATTGGGGGCATATCCAACAGGCAAGCCAAAACAAATGCTATGGTCGGCAATAGTACAATCTGCCCAATCATTCCAAGAATAACAGCCTTTGGGTTGCGCAACACATTTTTGAATGCCTCACCATTGAGCTCCGTTCCCAAAAGGAACATCAGAAGAATCAGGATGGGCATCACTATCCAGATTGTGTTCATATAAGCATCTTTCTCTTTTTCGGAGGGCAAATTTAACGATTATTGTCTATTTTCATACCTCTGCAAATCATTAACCTCTAAAATATCATCCATAAAACATCGTGTACACTTAGGTGCCTGCAGCTTAACAATAACTGTCATCTGCATTTCACTCTTTCTGATACTGACATTTATTAACGACCTTACAATTTATATCTGAATATTCTTGACTGTTATTATTATAGCAATGCTATTTCAGGGCTTTTCCACGCCCCACTCACCATATCGGCAGACAAAAGCGAATCCGCAAGATCGGCACTTCCTGGCCTTAAAAATATATACAAACACTATAAATTCCCAATCTCTGGCACTGTCAATCCGGTGTATTTGGATATGGTTTCAGATGGTATGCCATCTGCCTTCATTGATTTGGCAATCTCACGTTTGCTATGAGCCATACCTTCCGCACGGCCCTCAATCAAGCCTTGACTTATGCCTTGCTGAATCCCCTGTTCGATTCCCTTTTCAATCCCCTGCTCTATACCATGCTCTTTGCTTCTGCTCGTTTCCATAAAATTTATTATTTGATAAGATTAATGACTGGCAGTGGATTTGCTGAAGCTCAAAATAATTTACTGTGAATCAAAGTGGGCCTACAGCAAATCCTATCTGCCAGATTTTGAAGATTTCGACACCGGCAAAACTACCTCATACAAGCGGAGCACCAATGCAAAAGAGTAAAATTTACCCTTTTGTAAAAAGAAAATATTGAATTCTGGAAAAATTATTGAGTTGAACCTTGCTAACCTCTCAAATATCCATAGCGCACCAGATCAGAACGCTCCTTTATAAGATGTACATAACCGTCGGAAAGCAAAAGTACTTCATCTGCCACTTCAAGAAGAGCCTCATAGTTATGGTCAGAAACAATTATGCCCTTGTTCTGCTTCTCCCTTTGAATAAGCCTCTGAATAGCCTCAACAGCAACTGGTGCAAGATATGAAAATGGCTCATCCAATATACAGAAAGGGGCGTTGCTGCAAAGGCACAACCATATCTCTGCTATCCTCACCTCGCCTCCCGACAGTTCACCAACTTTTGTCTGCCTATAATCTTCAAACTGCGGAAACTCCACAACCAGAGAGTCATAGTCGGCATCAAAAAAGTCAAATGCCTTCCCAAGCCTCATACGACTGGGAAGAAAGGGTTTCTGCGCCAGATATTTGATGTAAGAGCCCATATGTAAAGAACCTGTAACTATCTCATCGTTCACCTTAACAAACAGATCCTGTGTCTTAAGTGCCCCCATTATCGCCCTGAACATACATGACTTTCCGCTTCCGTTCCTGCCGAGCAGACCTGTAACCTTGCCGGTCCTTGAGTGGAGCCATGCCCCGTTCAAGACATCGTTGGTTCCGAATGAAAGACGGATGCTGTCGGCAAGAAGAGTGTTTTCAAGAGGAGAATTCAAGCCATTTGCATTTTCTGGAGAGAGGCTTTTGTCATGCAATTGCATAGCGTATGAAAATTATTGTCAGACAAAAAGTTATATAAATCACAGAATCAAGTCCCAATGCCAGTTTGAGCAATTTTGACGGGTGCTGGCCAAGATTGATATAGAAACACTCCTGAGCCTTGGATGAAGTAAGCCTGAAGAGTAAAGTAACGGCCGCTACAATGGCATATCTCAAAATGGTTACCATAAAGAAGAGATCAACAAGAATCTCTTTGCCAACGAGCAATAATAGGGCGGATATGGCAAGAGTCACCAATCCTGAGAAAACAAGTACCGGACTGCAATAGAGCAGCATAAGACGCAATATCTTAATTTTTGTTTGAACCGGCACACCTAAACCGCTTCGTTGATTTGGCATACACATAATTTTCCCAATTCACTTAAACATCAACAAACATCGCCATCCATTTATCAACGGCTACAAACTATATAATCAATATACATCGGATATTTTATTACAGGCAGAATTCATGCCAATCAGAACCTTCTTACCCGCACATGGCATTCCGGCTCAATATTGTGAGCCATACAATAGTCCTGATGATACTCTTCCGCCACCCAGAATTTTGAGGCTGGCGTTACCCGTGTTACGACATCATACCCCTTCTTCCTGAGAATCCCGATTACATCAAGAGCCTCACACCTCTCCTGCTCTGTCTGATAAAATATCTCTGAACGATATTGCGACCCCACATCCACACCCTGACGGTTGAGCTGGGTAGGATCATGGATCTCCATAAACAACCTGAGGAGAGTCCCGTAACTTACCAAAGATGAATCATAAAGGACTTCCACCGTTTCAGCATGACCAGTAGCATGACTCTTCACCTGCTCATAAGTAGGATTATCCATATGGCCTCCCATATATCCCGAAACCACACTTATAACCCCTTTCTGCTGTTGCATCAGATGTTCGACACCCCAAAAACAGCCACCTGCAAAATATGCCTTTTGTTTCATACTCCCAACTTCCAATCACTGACAAATAAAGTTAATCGCGTTTCATCAAAAGTTCCAAACGCCATGGAATATCTGTATTCTTCATGACTCCGCCAAAATATCTGGCACCTGCACCATAGGCAAATACGGGCACAACAGTTCCAGTGTGTCCTTTTGTTTTAAATGAAAGCTTAACAGTATCTTTCACTCCAGGGGTATGCTCATTATAGGCCACACATGTTCCACCTGTCTCATGATCTGCTGTTACCACAAGCAATGTATTGGGATATTTATCTACATACTTTACAAGGAACTGGAGAGTCCTGTCAAACTCCTGCATCTCGGCTATCATACCTTCTGAATCATTGTTGTGACCGTAGCCATCAATGATGGCACTCTCAATCATAAGGAAGAATCCATCCTTTTTGCCCTTATTGTGAAGAAGGTTCAAAGCCTTTGCAACAGCCTTCTCCAGATATAGTTCCGGCTCTTTGCCAGCATCCACAACCGATGAATCTGAACCTTGCAGGCCTGACTCCGCAGCAAGTTTCGCAGCAAGACATACCTCTGCACCATCGGCAGCACCTGCCCTCACACTACTTTTGTTCTTTCTATGCACAGCATCCATCGGCAATATACCCACAAACTTTTCAGATTTGCTGGAAAGCACTTCAGGCCAGGTAAGATAGACATCATAACCATTATTTATAAGGGTAGCTGTATGATCTACCGAATCAGGTCTGTTTATGAAAGCACTCAATCCACTGCCTATAGCCACATCAACACCGCTCTTTACAAAATGGTCTGCAATCTCAAATCCCCTCGAACGGTCAAATACATGAGCATAAAAAGCAGCAGGAGTAGCCTCCGTAAGTGTTGTATTAACAACTATACCGCTCTTCTTGCCCATTTTCTGGGCCTTTACAAGAACACTCTCCAAAGGAACGCCATTGATATCCACTCCTATCCTGCCATTGGAGGTACGAACGCCACAAGCCAATGCCGTTCCACCTGCAGGAGAATCAGTAACATAGTTGTTTGCCGAAGATGTCTCTGAAAATCCCACAACCGCACTCTTTTCAAATCCGGTGAGCGAATCTTCAGTAAGCAACAATGATGAGACTGCCCCAAAGCCCATACCGTCGCCGATAAGGTATATCACATTTTTAACCGCCTCCTCTTTTGGAGCACAAGAAAAATGGGCGCAAGAGAGTCCTATACACAAACTCAAAAGAGAGAAAGATCTTTTCATAAAGTACAAACCGTTCATTATAAAATATTTTAAAATTTCAACCCAAAAAGTTGCCTGACAGTACATTACATAACAAAAACAGCAACCCCATATATGTGTAAAAGTAGAAAAATTCAATAAAACAAACAAAGATTTCAATCATACCTCTCCACTCAACCTATTTTTTGCTAATTTTGTTTGTAATAGGCACCGGCACAACATCAGGAGCCTATTGTTTTAATCAGCAAATATTAACGACACAATAAACAGAGACGGAATTATGCTTAAAATTGGAGATAAAATGCCAGAGTTTTCAGTTGTTGACCAAAACGGCAACAATGTCAGTTCCAAAGATTTCATAGGGAAAAAGACAATCATATACTTCTACCCCAAAGACAACACATCCGGTTGCACTGCACAAGCCTGCAACATCAGGGACAACTATCAGGCCCTTGTAAATGCAGGATATAATGTAGTTGGAGTGAGCAAAGACAGTGCGGCCTCGCATGTCAAATTCATTGAAAAAAACTCTTTGCCATTCACACTGCTCGCAGATACCACAACCCAAATGCAGCAGGATTTTGGAGTATGGGGTGAAAAGAAACTCTACGGCAGAACCTATATGGGGACAATGCGCCTCACATTCATTTTTAATGAAGAGGGTATCCTGGAAAGGATTATTGAAAAAGTAGATACCAAAAACCATACATCACAAATACTCACAGAGTAAATACAACCATGAAAAGACTCGAAGGAAACGTTACCCTTATAACAGGAGGCGGTAAGGGTATAGGTTTTGGACTTGCAACAGCCTTTGCAAGAGAAGGCAGTAATCTGGCCATTACAGGAAGAAACTTGGGCAGGCTTGAAGAGGCTGCCGCCAAACTTCAGAAAGAGTGGGGCATAAAGGTACTGCCAATTGTAGCCGACGGTGCAAATGAAGAGGCTGTAAAAGCCGCCGTATCAAAAACATATGAAACCTTTGGAAGAATAGATACACTCATAAACAATGCCCAGGTCTCAAAGTCGGGATTGCCATTGGTGGAACATTCCAAGGAAGATTTTGATTTGGCCATCATGTCGGGAGTATATGCTGCCTTCTTTTATATGAGGGAGTGTTTCAAATATCTCAAGGAGAGCGGCGGTTCAGTAATAAACTTTGCCTCTGGAGCAGGACTCTTCGGCAAACCGGGCCAGAGTTCATATGCTGCTGCAAAAGAGGGAATAAGAGGCCTGTCACGCGTGGCTGCCACAGAATGGGGGCCAGATGGTGTCAGGGTTAATGTTGTATGCCCTTTGGCAATGACCGAGAGCCTCAGGGAGTGGAAGGAGCATTATCCGGAACTCTACGCAAAAACAATTAAGGATATTCCGCTCGGGCGTTTTGCAGACCCCGTTGAAGACATTGGGCGCGCATGTGTATTTCTGGCATCAAAAGAGGCCTCATTCATCACCGGAGAGACCATAACGCTCCAAGGCGGTAGCGGTTTGAGACCATAACAAAACCAATGTAATGAAAGGTATTACCATTAAAATATTGGTTGACAACCGCACCTCCACACCACTGAAAAGTGAACACGGACTTTCCATGCTCATAGAGACACCGGAGGCCTCAATCCTTTGTGACATGGGAGCCTCTGATGCTTTCCTGCAAAATGCTGAGCAGATGGGCATTGATTTGAACAAGATTGACTTTGCATTCATCTCACATGGCCACTCCGACCATACAGGAGGTCTTGTGCATCTGCTCAATAATTTTCCCGACAAAAAGATCTACACCTCTCCCTTAATTTTCAATGAGTATTACTTTTCGGGACGCAGGGGCTATTGGAGGGCCATGAGTACAGAGCACTCGCTGTTACAGGAGTACCAGGAGAATTTCATAATGATTGAAGGGGCTGGCAACAGTCATCCCGATGGAGCGCCACACAACTCCAATGCCCCGCAGGAGGAAGGAAGGCTGTCGGGAAGATGGGTAACACCCTCAATTGCAATAGTGGCCAACTCCTGCAACAGATGGTCACGCCCTTACGGCAACATATACCTTACAAAACAGCCGGCAACCGGGGGGCTCACCTACCTCACCGCAGATCCGGGACATCTGCTTCCTGATGACTTCAGGCATGAACTCTCAATTGCTGCCACAACTGAAAAAGGACTTGTAATCATCTCATCCTGTTCACATTGTGGAGCCCTTAACATTATGGAATCATGCATGGCGTTTACAGGAGAAAAGAGTGTTTCTGCATTTGTTGGAGGATTGCATTTTATCGATTCGCCACAGGTTGAAACAGAAGTTGAAACCTTTGCAACTGAACTTTACAAGGCCTTCGGCCATAATGGCAACAGCTATGGGTCAGAAACCTCCACTACCATTCCGAGGATAATCACCGGCCACTGCACTTGCGACAGGGCCAAGGAAGTTCTGGCAAAAAAAATTCCCAGTATTGAGTTCTTCGGCACCGGCTCCGAAATCAAATTTTAACCATAACTGCTAAAAAAATATTAAAAAAGTTTGCATTTGTAAAAAATATATCTACCTTTGCAATCCCAATCACGGACCTGCGGGCGTGGCGTAATTGGTAGCCGCGCTAGACTTAGGATCTAGTGCCGAGAGGCGTGGGGGTTCGAGTCCCTTCGCCCGCACAAAAAGCTCAACTGAAAAGTTGGGCTTTTCTGTTTTATAAGCATCACACAACCGGCATATGGAGGAGCAATTCATTTCCACATTGCAAAATCAAGTATTAT
>JAFQHE010000063.1 GCA_017398125.1 Bacteroidales bacterium | reverse complement strand
TGTAGTTACCAATATCAGCGCGGTAGTATCACCGGATGGCAGTATCAATATACCTGATCTTGGTCCCGTATACATTTATGGCCAGACAGTAGCACAGGCAGAGAAAAACTTGAAGGGTTATCTTTCAAAAATTTATTCAGGACTGAATGATGAATCTCCGGATACATACATGAAACTTTCACTTGGAAGAATAAAAAGTGTTACCGTGAATGTTTTGGGTGATGTTGCCCAACCCGGTTCGTATACTCTACCGTCACTGTCATCAATTGCATCTGCACTCTATCTTGCCGGCGGTCCTACGGATTTGGGAACAGTCAGAGATATAAGATTATACAGAAACAATAAACTTGTAGGCTCTCTTGATGTGTATGACTATATTATGACTGGCAATTTTGGCGGTAATGTAAGACTTGAAGACAATGATGTTGTGATAGTTGGACCATATAATAGCCATGTTGTGGTTGAGGGGGCTGTAAAACGCCCTATGAGTTATGAGCTTAAGTCAGGTGAGACTCTTAAGGAACTTCTGGAATATAGCGGAGGTTTCGCAAAGGATGCCTATACTAGAGCAGTGCAAGTGAACAGACAAAAGATGGATGGTGCTGTTGAGGGTCCTGTTTCCCGCACATTCAATGTTGATGCGCATAATTTTTCCCAGTTCAAATTGATGGATGGTGATACTGTATCTGTACGTTCAAACGATATGAGATTTGCAAATAAAGTGACTATTACCGGTCCTGTATGGCGTCCTGGAACCTATTCCATTAATGATACATTGACAAATCTCAAACAGCTTCTGGTTGCTGCAGGCGGATTGAGGGAGGATGCATATCTCGACAAAGCATATATTGCAAGACTTGGCAAGGAGAGAAACAAAGAGCAGGTGTCATTCTCTTTGAAAAATGTAATTCTTGGTGCAGAGAATATTTTGCTTATGCCTGATGATGAGATTAATATCTTCACAATAGGAGAGCTTAAACCTTATCAGTCAATTACTGTTGGAGGTGAGGTAAACAGTCCTGGTGAGTTTGAGTATAGGGAGGGAATGACCTTGGGTGATGTAATACTTATGGCACAAGGTATGACTAATGCGGCCACTTTGGAGAAGGTTGATATTGCACGCAGAATTGATGTAAAATCACAACCGGAGTCGGTAAGGCACCTTTCTGATACTGTTGCAATCCTCATGTCTTTCAATCTTTTGAAAAACCCGTCACACGCAGATACCAAACTGCAGCCATTTGATATGGTATTTGTCAGGAAATCGGTTTACTACAAACCTCAAGAGGGTATCACTATTACTGGTCAGGTAAACTATCCCGGAACTTATGTCGTGGAGAAAAACACTGTAAGGCTTTCAGATATTGTGAAAAAGGCAGAGGGCTTTAACCGTGATGCTTATGTGCCTGGTGCAAAACTTACAAGGGTTCTCACCATTGAGGAGCAGCAGAGACTGGAGGTCGCAATGGATATAGCCAAGAAACATGCCGAAGACAGCACTACATTTGATCAGATGAATGTTGGAGACCGTTTCACAATAGCAATTGACCTGGTTGCCGCTATGGCTGCTCCAGGTTCAGATGCGGATGTCGTTTTGAGGGCAGGCGATATTATCTCTGTTCCAAAGTATAATAATACAGTAAAGATTTCCGGTGGTGTACTTTATCCGAATACTGTATCATTCAAAAAGTCCATGGGGTATAAGCAGTATATCAATGGAGCCGGCGGCTATTTGAAAGAGGCGGTAAAGGGTAAAGTATATATGGTTCACATGAATGGATCTGTTGCTGCAAAAGGTTCAAGAGAGTTTAAAGTACAGCCGGGAACTGAGATTATAGTTCCTATGAGAGGAAAGAGGGATCCGATGACTGCAACCGCCATTATGTCTCTTGCAACATCGGCAACAAGCCTTGCTGCAATGGTGGCAACAATTGTCAACATAACAAAATAGCAAAAGTAATTATGGAGAGTAATGTTTCTAACAGGGAGTTGAACAACAATATGGAAGAGCAGGAGATTGATATTATTGAACTGGTAAAGAGGCTGTGGCAAAAGCGGATGTTTATAATAAAGATAACCTCTCTCTTTGTTGTTTTGGGATTGTTCGTGGCAATTTTTTCACCAAAAGAGTATACTGCAGCCTGTACGGTTGTCCCACAGATAAATAAAAAGGGAGCGAGCAGCTCTTTGAGTTCATTGGCTTCCATTGCAGGCATATCGTTAGGAAATATAGGAGGCGGGGAGACTTTGTCGCCATTGGTATATTCCAATGTGATGAACAATACAAATCTTCAGAAAGAGCTTGTGTATACCCCAATCAAGTTTAAAGAGTATGATGAGCCAGTAACTTTGTTGGATTATTATACCAATCCTGATTACAGGAAATTCTCACTTATAGGTGCAATAAAAAAGTACACAATAGGTCTTCCGGGGCTGATTTTGGGCGCCATCAGTAAAAGTGATACACAAGTTGAGGCTCAGCCAACATTGGAGGATGATGCAAAGTTGGTGACCCTTACAAGGGCAGAATTGAGTTGTATAAAAATCTTGAGGGCAAAGACCAATGTTAATATAAATGAAAAGGAGGGATATATAACACTTTCGGCAAATATGCCCGAGGCTTTGGCTGCAGCTCAGGTGGCGGAGCGTATGGTTGAACTGTTGCAAAAGTATGTGACTGAATTCAAGATACAGAAAGCTGCCTCGGAGTATGAGTTTATATCTCAACGATATGATGAAGCTTGGGCTGAGTATTCAAAGAAACATGAGGAGTATGCCAAGTTCAAGGATGCCAACCGCTCCATTTCAAGTGCAGTTGCTGCAACTAAGGAGGAGCATATAAGAAATGAGTATAACGTGGCATATTCTCTATTCTCTGAACTATCCAAACAGAAAATTCAGGCAGAGATTAAAGTCAAGGAGAACACACCGATACTTACAATAATAGAACCGGTTACAGTTCCGTTGGAGAAGAGCAAACCAAAACGCTCCATGATACTTTTTGCCTTCACTTTCTTTGGTGGGGCTCTTGCATGTGGACTTGTATTTGGTTTTGATTTTCTCAAGAGCAATTTTGATATTAAATATTTGAATAAGTGGGAGTAGCAAATGTATAATTTTGGTTTGATTGGTGTTGCGGGGTATATAGCACCTCGTCACTTGCGTGCAATAAAGGATACAGGGAATGAACTTGTCGCTGCGTATGACAAGTTTGATAGTGTCGGTATAATGGACAGCCATTTCCCTGATGCTTCATTTTTTACAGAACATGAGCAGTTTGACAGATTCTGCAATAAGATAAAGGGAACCGATAAAGGCATAGACTGGTTTTCAATATGTACTCCAAATTATACTCATGATGCCTTTATCCGATATGGTTTGAGATTGGGTGCCAATGTTATATGTGAGAAGCCTGTCGTCTTGAACCCATACAACATAGATGCTTTGATGAAAGTGGAGGAGGAGACAGGCTGCAAGGCTTATAATATCCTTCAACTCAGATTGCATGACTCTATAGTTGCCCTCAAGAAGAAAATTGAAGAGGGGCCTGCAGACAAAGTCTATGATGTTGACCTCACATATATAACCTCAAGAGGCAAGTGGTACTATACATCATGGAAAGGAGATGTGCATAAAAGTGGAGGTGTGGCTACAAACATAGGTGTGCATTTTTATGATATGCTGCAATGGATTTTTGGACCTGTCAAGGAGAATATAGTACATGTTATGAGTCATGATAGGGTTGCAGGTTATCTTGGACTGGAAAAAGCAAGGGTCAGATATTTCTTGAGCATAAATGCCGATAATTTGCCTGAGAATGCAGTTCAGGGTGAGAAAAGAACCTATAGGACAATTATGATTGATGGGGAGGAGTTTGAATTCAGTGCCGGATTTACAGAGCTGCATACAAAGAGTTATCAGGAGATTATGGCAGGTAGAGGATTCAGAATATCTGAAGCAAGAAATTGTATTCAGATTGTCAGTGACATAAGGAACTCTACTCCAATAGGTCTTAAGGGTGATTATCATCCGTTGGCAAAACTGCCATTGTCACCGCATCCTTTTGGATGGTAAACCAATTATTTATAATTTGTATTTATCCTGAACGATATGAATATTCAAATGGTTGATTTGAAGGGACAGTATATGAGGATTAAATCCTCTGTAGATCAGGCTGTTGCTTCTGTTATTGACAGTTGTGCGTTTATAAATGGCCCTCAAGTAAAAACCTTTTGTCAAAATCTTCAGAAGTATCTGAATGTAAAGCATGTAATACCGTGTGCAAATGGTACTGATGCTTTGCAGATCTCTTTGATGGCTTTAGGGTTAAAACCGGGCGATGAGGTTATTGTGCCTGCATTTACTTATGTTGCAACAGCTGAAGTGATTGGGCTTTTGGGGTTGACTCCTGTAATGGTAGATGTTGATGAAAGAACATTCAATGTAACCATAGACAATATTAGGAGAGGTTTGACACCACGAACAAAAGCTATTGTTCCTGTTCATCTATTTGGACAAAGCTGTGATATGCAACAAATTATGGCTTTTGCAAAAGAACATGGACTTTACGTGGTCGAAGATAATGCCCAAGCACTGGGAGGATGGAGCACAATCAAGGAAACCGATGGCGAAGATGGTACTGTCGGTGAGTACCGAAGAATGAATGGCACCATTGGAGATATTGGCTGTACCTCTTTTTTCCCATCAAAGAATCTTGGGTGCTATGGTGATGGCGGTGCCATAATGACCAATAATGATGATTTGGCAGAGAAGTTACGTATGATAGCCAATCATGGACAACGGATAAAGTACCATCATAGTGTAATAGGCTGCAATTCAAGGTTGGATACCATTCAGGCTGCAATTCTTGATGTAAAGCTCCAGCATCTGGATGAATACTGTGCTCTGAGATATAAAGCAGCTCAATATTATACCGACAAGTTAAAGGAATTTGACCCTACAGAAAAGTATTTTCAAACACCTTTGGAAGCTGGAGATGGAGGTCATGTATATCATCAGTATACACTCATTATCAGGGATAATCATAGCACCGGGGCATCTCAGGAGAGTAAATTCGTATCTGTACGAGATGAATTGAAAAATTATCTTTCAGAACATGGTATACCGAGTATGGTCTATTACCCGCTTCCGCTCCAGGAGCAGGAGGCCTTCAAGGATATTGCAGTTCCAGCGGAGAAGTTGGATGTGGCAAAAAGATTGTCTTTGAGTGTATTGTCGTTGCCTATGCATACTGAATTGAAAGAAGAGGTGCAAGATTTCATAATTGAAAAAATAAAGGAGTTTTTTATAAAATCACAATATGATGTATAATGAATTGATTGACAAGAAGTGCAAGTTGGCTGTAATTGGTTTGGGGTATGTCGGGTTGCCGCTGGCATTGGAATTTGCGGGGAAAGTCTCAGTCATAGGATATGATATAAATGAGGCGAGACTTGAAAAGATGAGAAATGGAGTTGATCCATGTGGAGAGCTGCAGAGCGATGCTTTTGAAAATCGTGATATAGAGTTTACCTCTTCTTTGGAGAGATTGTCAAAAGCCAATTTCTATATTGTAGCGGTTCCTACCCCTATAGATGAGCACAACAAGCCCAACCTCAATCCGCTTTTGGCAGCAACCGAAAGTGTTGCAAAGGTGTTGAAGAGGGGCGATTATGTTGTGTTTGAATCAACTGTCTATCCTGGCTGTACAGAAGAGGATTGCTTGCCATTGCTGGAACAGATAAGCGGCTTGAAGTGCGGTGTGGATTTCAAGATAGGATATTCACCAGAGAGAATTAACCCTGGCGAGAAGGTGCATACTCTTCCAAATACCATCAAGATTGTTTCGGGGTGCGATGATGAGTCGCTTGATGTTATTGCCAAGGTGTATGAGTTGGTTGTAAAACCTGGTGTGCACAGGGCTCCAAGCATAAAAGTGGCCGAAGCTGCCAAGATTATAGAGAATACTCAGAGGGATGTAAATATAGCGTTAATGAATGAACTGTCCATCATTTTCAGCCGTATAGGCATCAATACCTACGATGTGTTGGAAGCTGCCGGCACAAAGTGGAATTTCTTGAGATTCTATCCCGGACTTGTGGGTGGACATTGTATTGGAGTGGATCCATACTATCTTGTCCATAAGGCTGCGGAGAAGAAATACCATCCTCAAATTATATCTGCCGGCCGTTTCATAAATGATACAATGGGTGGCTATATAGCAAAAAAACTTGTAAAACGTCTTATTTCGTTAGGCGTAGGCAGTGTAGGATCCAAATATCTTGTACTTGGTATCACATTCAAGGAGAATGTTGCTGATATCCGTAATACAAAAGTAATGGATATTGTCAATGAACTTAAGGATTATGGATGCCATGTTGATGTTACTGATTCCAGGGCAGATTCGGCAGAGGTCGAAAAGATATATGGAGTCAAATTGGTTGATTTCTATAAATTGCCAAAAAACTATTATGATGCGGTAATTGTTGCTGTAGCCCATGATGAGTATAAGAATCTGGATGAAGATTTTTATAAGTCTTTGGTAGCCAATGTGCCGAATGCAATATTGGCTGACATCAAGGGATTGTACAGAAACAGAATTAAGGATATGGATTACTGGAGTCTGTAGTCATGGAAGAGAAGAGTTACTTTGCACATCCTACAGCAGTTATTGATGAAGCCTGTACAATAGGAGAAGGAACGCGTATATGGCATTTTTCTCATATTATGAGCGGCGCGGTTGTCGGGAAGAATTGCAATATAGGACAAAATGTGGTCATTTCACCAGATGTGACATTGGGAACAAATGTAAAGGTTCAAAATAACGTCAGCATTTATACAGGTGTCACCTGCGGTGATGATGTCTTTCTTGGACCATCATGTGTATTTACAAATGTTACAAATCCAAGAAGCGCAGTCAACAGAAGAGGCCAATATGCCAGGACTCATGTAGGTAAGGGGGCGACTATTGGTGCAAATGCTACTGTAGTATGCGGACATGATATTGGAGAGTATGCCTTTATAGGAGCTGGAGCTGTAGTGACCAAGGATGTGCAACCATACGCGATGCTTGTGGGGAATCCTGCACGTTTTGCAGGGTGGATGAGCCGTAACGGATGTAAATTGAAATTTGACGGCAATGGAGAGGAGGTGCCTGCATATGCATTTTGTAGTGAGACCAATGAAAAGTATGAGTTGTACAGAGGTGTTGTAAAGTTTATTGGAGATGTTAATGATGAAAGCGCTATTTAAACTCAAACATTTCTTGTTTTTGTTGATAGGTATTGTTGCTGTTTGCTCTCCATTGTCTGCCAAGGAGCTTGATGGTGATATTTACAACGGAACAAAGCGGTTGTACAGAATAGCCAAAGTTGAAGAGAACAGGTTGAATGTAAAGCTTAACTCTCTTGTGCTTATAGGGATTGTGAATCCTGCTGTTGAGTTTAAGGTTATGAAGAACTTTACTGTGCAGATGGAGGCCTTCGGTTCTTTTTATACCACAGATTTCCTTGGCACAGGGAAACCTTTTGTGTTGGGATCGGGATCATTGGAATTCAGGTACTATCCCCGTGCCGCATTCAGTGGTTTCTATGTGGCTCCAAATGTGGGATTTGGTGTGTATAAACTCAATAAAGGCTTGGTTTTGAGGTATACAGATGAGTATAAAGGGGATTGTTACCAGCATGGAAGTAATGTAATGGCTGGTATTACTTTGGGATATCAATGGAATATAGATCATCACTGGTCAATTGAAGTTGTCTGGGGCGGTGGATTTCAGCAATCTGTTTATCAGGGATACCGGAGGGATAGCAAAGAGGATCCGTATGAAATGTATGTTGACAGGAATGCCAGTGCCGAGTGGTTGCCCTTATATAAGGGTGGTATATTTCTTGGTTACAGATTTTAATAGTTTACTAAAATTGCAGCGAGTATGAAAGGAATAGTTTTGGCAGGAGGTTCGGGTACGCGCCTGTATCCAATTACCAAAGGGGTGAGCAAACAGTTGCTTCCCGTTTTTGACAAGCCAATGGTATACTATCCAATATCTGTTCTGATGTTGGCAGGAATAAGGGAGATACTTATAATAACAACTCCAGAAGATATGCCAGCCTTCCAGCGTCTGCTTGGTGATGGAAGTGATTATGGTGTAAGATTTGAATATGCCGTGCAACCGCGTCCCGAGGGGTTGGCCCAGGCATTTATAATAGGCAAGGAGTTTATTGGCAATGATTCTGTATGTCTGGTGCTCGGAGACAATATTTTTTACGGAAGCGGTTTTACTTCAAAGTTGAGAGAGGCTGTTGAAAATGCGGAGAGAGATGCTAAAGCTACAGTGTTCGGCTATTGGGTAAGCGATCCCGAGCGTTATGGTGTCGCTGAGTTTGACACCGATGGCAAATGTTTGAGCATAGAGGAGAAGCCGAAGGTGCCAAAGTCAAACTATGCTGTGGTGGGTCTCTATTTCTACCCAAACAAGGTGGTTGAAATTGCAGAAAATGTCAAGCCGTCGGCCAGGGGTGAATTGGAGATAACATCTGTAAACCAGAGTTTCCTGGAGAGTGGAGAGCTTAAGGTACAACTGTTGGGCAGGGGTTTTGCATGGTTGGATACTGGAACACATGACTCATTGAGCGAAGCCTCTACCTTTATTGAGGTGATAGAAAAGAGACAGGGACTCAAGATTGCCTGTCTTGAGGCAATTGCCTACAGAAATGGGTGGATAACAGAGGAAAAACTAAGAGAGGTGGCAGCGCCTATGTTAAAGAACCAGTACGGACAGTATTTGGTGAATCTGATAGAACGTGTAAACAACAGATAGTAAACAATAGTGGCTGATGGCGGTTATAAAGACAGATATTGATGGGGTATTTATCATTGAACCAAAGATATTTGGTGATGAGAGAGGATACTTTTATGAGAGTTACAACAAGGAGCGTTTCTGTCAGGAGACAGGAATGGATATAGATTTTGTACAGGACAACCAGAGCAAATCATCTTATGGTGTCTTGAGAGGGTTGCACTTTCAGAAACCTCCCCATGCCCAAAGCAAACTTGTGAGGGTCGTCAAGGGGGCAGTGCTTGATGTGGCTGTAGATATAAGAAGGGGTTCGCCCACCTTTGGAAAGTATGTGGCCGTTGAACTTACTGAGGAGAACCATCGCCAGTTCTTTATACCAAGAGGATTTGCCCATGGCTTTGCAGTGTTGAGTGATGAGGCAATTTTCCAGTATAAATGTGACAATCTCTATGCACCACAATCTGAAGGTGCAATTATCTGGAATGATCCGGATCTCGCGATAGATTGGAAGATTCCTGCAGAAGAGATAATTTTGAGTGAGAAGGATAAATTGCATCCAAAACTGAGGGATGCCCAATGGCTTTTTGATATAAACCAAAAACTCTATTAGTATGAACATTCTGGTTACAGGTGCCAATGGCCAACTTGGCAATGAGATGAGAATAATTGCCAAAGAGAGTGGCGACCACTATATTTTTACGGATGTTAACCAGACAGAAGGTGCCGAGACTCTTTACCTTGATATTACAGATGCTGGAGCAGTATCTGAAATGGTGACTGTGAATGACGTGGATGTAATAGTAAACTGTGCAGCATATACCAATGTCGACGGTGCCGAGAGCAATCAGGTATTGGCAGAAAAACTTAATGCTCATGCTCCTGAAAACCTTGCAAAGGCAATAAGGAAGAGGGGAGGACTGCTTGTCCAGATCTCAACAGACTATGTTTTTGGCAAGGAACCATATAATGTTCCATGTAAAGAGGAGCAGCAGGGTACACCAACCGGAGTCTATGGCTTGACCAAACTCCATGGGGAGCAGAATATAATGGCAGTCGGCGGCAACTATGTGATAATCCGTACAGCTTGGCTATACTCAGAATTCGGGAAGAATTTCTGCAAAACAATGATGAACCTTACAGCAACCAAACCCCAGTTGAAGGTGGTTTTTGATCAGGTCGGCACACCTACTTATGCACTTGATCTTGCAAAAGCCATTTCGGTGGTAATTGATGATTACAAATCATATTTACACGCGAAGCATGATTCTAAGGATGGAGTGGCCGTTAACCATGCAGATTATCCGAAAACCGGAATATATCACTACTCAAATGAGGGGGTATGCTCCTGGTTCGATTTTACAAAGATGATTGCTGAATACAACGGAACTGCTGATTGTGATGTGCAGCCATGCCACTCAAACGAGTTCCCGAGTCCTGTAAAAAGACCAAGTTACTCAGTGCTTGACAAAACAAAAATCAAAGAGACATTTGGAGTGGATATCCCTTATTGGACAGACTCCCTGAAACTCTGTATATCAAATTTGAAAAATACCAGATAATGGCAGAATATACTAAAACAATAATTATAACAGGCGGTGCTGGTTTCATAGGTAGCCATGTGGTAAGATTGTTTGTAAACAAGTATCCGCAGTACAAGATTATAAACCTTGACAAACTTACGTACGCCGGTAATCTTGCAAATCTCAAGGATCTGCAAGAGAAGCCCAACTATATGTTTGTAAAGATGGATATATGTGATTTTGAGTCTGTTCTTGAACTTATGCAGAGCGAGCATGTGACCGGTGTCATTCACCTTGCGGCCGAGAGCCATGTTGACCGCAGCATAAAGGATCCCTTTACATTTGCCAAGACAAATGTGATGGGTACGCTCTCCCTGTTGCAGGCTGCCAAGATCTATTGGGAATCGTTGCCGGAGAGGTTCCAGCAGAAACTTTTCTACCATATTTCTACAGATGAGGTTTATGGTGCCCTTGAACTTACGCATCCCGACGGTATTGAACCTCCATTTACAACAGTGGCCTCTTCTGGAGAGCACCATCTCGCCTATGGTGAAGATTTCTTCTATGAGACTACAAAGTACAATCCCCACAGCCCCTACAGTGCGAGCAAGGCCAGCAGTGACCATTTTGTAAGGGCCTACCATGATACGTATGGACTTCCTGTAATTGTGACAAACTGCAGCAACAATTATGGCCCCTACCAATTCCCGGAGAAGCTGATCCCGCTCTTTATAAACAATATCAGACATAAAAAGCCCCTTCCTGTATATGGAAAAGGTGAGAATGTCCGTGACTGGTTGTATGTAGAGGATCATGCCAGGGCTATTGATCTTATCTTCCATCAAGGAAAAGTGGCAGAGACATACAATATCGGCGGATTCAATGAGTGGAAGAACATAGACCTCATAAAGGTGATCATAAAAACCGTGGACAGATTGCTCGGAAATCCTGAGGGTGAGAGTCTTGGCCTGATTACATACGTTACAGACCGTGCCGGACACGATCTGCGCTATGCTATAGACTCAACAAAACTACAGAAGGAGCTTGGCTGGGAGCCGAGCCTGCAATTTGAAGAGGGTATAGAGAAGACTGTAAAGTGGTACCTCGCCAACCAGGAGTGGATGGACAATGTCACCAGCGGAGAATACCAGTCCTACTACAACAATATGTACGGTAACAGATAATCTTTTACGGCAGTTGCTCCTCTATTCGAGATCTTCAAGCTGCTCCATCCATACGGTAGAGCAGGAGTCGCTTGACATCTGCCAGTCTCCGCGTGGAGAGAGACCCACTGATCCGACCTTAGGGCCGTCGGGAAGACAACTTCTCTTGAACTGCATATTAAAGAAGCGTCTGATGCAGGTAGTAAGCCATTTCTTGATGGTCTCATTGTCATATTTGCCTGCAAAGCTCCTCTTTGCAAGGAAGTAGATCTTTTCAGGAGTCGCACCATAGCGCAACATATGGTACAGGAAGAAGTCATGCAGCTCATACGGGCCTACAAGATCTTCAGTCTTCTGTTTGATGTTTCCCTGTTCATCTGCCGGAATCAGTTCAGGACTGATAGGTGTATCAACTATATCAAGAAGGGTATCGCCGGTCTTTTTGTCGCTCCTGAACTTTGCTACCCAGGTTACAAGATATTTTACAAGGGTCTTTGGTATGTCGGCATTGACTCCATACATGCTCATATGGTCGCCGTTGTAAGTAGCCCAACCCAATGCAAGTTCAGAAAAATCTCCTGTACCTATTACCATTCCGTTTACCTGGTTTGAAAGATCCATAAGTATCTGTGTACGTTCACGGGCCTGGCTGTTTTCATACACTACATTATGGTTAGAAATCTCATGCTGCAGATCTTTGAAGTGCTGTATGCAGGCCTCTTTAATTGAAATCTCCCTGAATGTTACTCCAAGAGCATTTATTAGGTCAACAGCATTGTTGTATGTGCGGTCAGTTGTGCCGAATCCTGGCATTGTAACTGCAAGAATATTGCTTCGTGGAATCTGCAGAGTGTCAAATGTCTGCACAGTAACAAGCAGTGCCAGAGTCGAATCAAGACCTCCCGAAATTCCTATTACCGCACTTTTGCAATTGGTATGCAACAACCTTTTTGCAAGAGCTGAAACCTGTATATTGAAGATCTCCTCACATCTCTCATCCATCTGGTCATCATCCGGAACAAATGGCATAGGATTGTATATCCTTTCAATTGCAGTACCTGATTCACAGCCATCTTTATCTGCACAACCATCGCTGAAAATCTTTACAATCCTATAGTCTCTTCCCGACAGATTTGCGTTGCTTGTGAAGGAGTCCACCATTCTGTCGTGGTTCAGATAATCAATGTCTATATCGCATACTGCCAACTGCTCCTCCATTGTAAACCGAGGAGATTGTGCAAGAATTTTACCGTTTTCAGCAATTATGGCATTGCCTGAGAAGACAAGATCTGTAGTTGACTCACCAAAACCGGCTGAGGCATACACATATCCCGAATATGTTTTGGCTGAATGGTTTGCTATTGATGCGCGCAGGTAGTCATGTTTGCCGATAAGCTCATTGCCGGCACCTGTATTGAATATGATTTCGGCACCACTGATAGCATGGTATGAGCCTGGAGGGAAAGGTGCAAAGAGATCGCTTCCGATCTCCACTCCAAAAGTAACCTTTTCAGATTTGAATATCAGGTCAGCACCCATTGGAACCTCCTGTCCGCAGAGAGTTACGGTATCATCGTTAAGCTGCCATGCCGGAGTAAACCATCTGCCTTCTCCCGCTTCACGGCTATTGGCCAAAAAACTTTTTGGAACAACTCCGTAAATCTCGCCTTGGCCAAAGACAACTGCCGCATCGGCAATCTGTGTTCCTCTCCTTACGGGCATTCCCAATATGACAGTAATATCCATTTCTGCAGTCTCTCCCACAAGTTGTGCAAGAGCCTCTTCTGCACTCTCCAGCAGCTGTTTCTGATGAAACAGGTCTTTGCAGCTATAAGCTGTAAGGGCCAGTTCGGGAAATACTATAAACTCAACACCCTGACTGTCAGCCCTCTCTATAAGGCCCATTATTCTCTCTGAATTGTAAATACAGTCTGCAACCCTTACTGAAGGTACGGCTGCCGCCACTTTTATGAATCCAAACTCTGCCATAATAACTTTTATTTCCGAACATCAAAGTTAATAATTTTTTAATTGATTTATAAATCCCTTTTTCGTACATTTGAGTTCAGTTAGTTGTTAATATTGTATAATTTTAAATTTCAGATATTATGAAAAAGTTGCTATTTGCGGTACTTGTACTTTTGTTGGCTGCATCCTCATCGGTATGGGGACAGAAAAAATCAAAAATAGAGAAACATCTTGAGGAGTTGGGACTACAGAATGTTGCTGAGCAAATTCCTGGAATTGAAGTGTATATGGTATATGCGACACCATATAATTTTATGGGCAGGGTATTGTATGAAGATCTTGATGAGGCATATCTTGTACCTGAGGCCATGGAAAAACTCAGAAAGGCAAATGAGTATTTGAGAAAGAAGAGAATGGATCTTCACCTTGTAGTTTATGATGCGGCACGTCCCCGTTCAATCCAGGCTCAGATGTGGAGTGTAGTGGAGGGAACAGACCTTGAGGATTTTGTGGCAAACCCACATAAAAGGGGTGGTGGTCCGCACAATTTTGGTATAGCTGTCGATGTCACTTTGGTAGACTGTACCGGTCATCCTATTCCTATGGGTTCTGAGTACGATTACTTTGGTGACCGTTCAAGATCAGATATGGAGCAGGAACTTTTTGAGAATGGCGAGATTACACGTAGGGAACTTTTGAACCGCAGATTGTTACGCGAGGTTATGACCCATGCCGGCTGGATAGTTGAACCTTCGGAGTGGTGGCACTTCAATGCAATGCCTACCAGTGAGGCAAGGGAGAAGCTTCCGGTAATACAGTAGGGCTTCATTTGGTCTGAGGTCTATTTGTCAGCAAAGGCCCTTTCATTGTGATTTCTGAAAAAGAGATCTGTTTTGCGTGAGTGTAGGGTCTTGGTCAGTTACATAATTAAACAATTTAAAATAGAGTATATTATGAAGAGCAGTTGGTTAAAGGAGGCTTGTGTAATTGCAGTGGCAATTATAGTGCTCGGAATTTTCCTCAAAGGGGGAATTGACAACTTTGTAAACAAAGATAGAATTGTAAGTGTAAAGGGCTTGGCTGAGGTTGAGGTGCCTGCCAATAAGGTGATATGGCCAATTGTCTTCAGTGAAATGGGAAATGACTTGCCTGCACTTTACAACAGAATCAGCTCTACCGCAGGTAAGGTTACCGATTATCTGAAGAGTAATGGAATCGTGGAGTTGGATATATCTGCCGGTGCACCAAAAGCTGTTGACCTGCAGGCCGAACGCTATATGTCACAGCAGAAACCCTACAGATATATTGTAACTATGGTTATAACAGTAACCTCTTCGCAAGTTGATCTTGTGCGCAAACTTATCGCTTCACAAGGAGAGTTGCTCAAGGAGGGGATTGTCTTGGGCAGCAGTGACTATAACTATAATGACCGTGTCACTTATGAGTACACCTCATTCAATGACCTCAAGCCTAAAATGATTCAGGAGGCTACAAAAAATGCAAGAATGGCGGCACAGCAATTTGCAGAGGATTCAGAAAGCAAACTTGGAAAGATAATGTGGGCCAGCCAGGGCCAGTTTACAATTACTGACCGTGACAGCAATACCCCCCACATAAAGAAGATTCGTGTAGTAACTTCTGTAAACTATTCCTTGAAGAATTAGTGGTCGGCTTTTGCATGGCAGGGAATCCATTTTTAATTCCCCCTCAATTGAAAATTGAGGCTAAATTTTAAACCAAATTGGCCAAAAATGCGTTTATACAGAAAAAAGCACAGTATGAAGTATTTTTGGTCAATTTTAATTTCAGTACTTGTCTGTTTCAGTGTAGGAATTACAGCAAGTTATTTTCAGGCTGACTCCATTGACGGCTGGTATCAGTTCCTGAACAAACCGTCGGTGACCCCACCTGATTATATTTTTCCTATAGCATGGAGTATAATTTATTTATGCATGGGAATTTCCTTTGGAATAGTATGGCATTTGCCTCCAAAGCGTTTCAATCTGCTCCTCGGATATTTTGTACTACAGCTCCTGCTCAATTTTACATGGAGCATACTCTTCTTCAAACTGCAAAATCCGGCCCTGGGCTTCATCAATATAGTTGCCCTTGATATGGTGGTAGTTCTTTACGCTTTACAGGCCTACAGACTCAACAAAACAGCTTCATTTCTCTTTGTCCCTTATATATTGTGGCTTGTGCTGGCAACTTACCTTAATGGTTATATCCTTGTCATGAACTGAGCTATAAATAATAGGTGTTGATTATCAGCCACTTTTAAAATTATGACAAAATATCTCTCAAAAAAACTATAATTTCGACAAAAATAATTTGGAATATTAAAATTAATTCCTACCTTTGCAATCCCAATCGGGAACACCCCCGCTTGGAAGATTGAAAAGATGGTGCCATAGCTCAGTTGGTAGAGCAAAGGAC
>JAFQHE010000062.1 GCA_017398125.1 Bacteroidales bacterium | reverse complement strand
TCTTTGGAATTGGTCGCAGTTCTGCCAAAAAAATCCTTAATCAGAACGGTATTGACGTTAACATTAAGGTGCAAGATTGGACAGATGACCAAATCGCTGCAATTAGAGCAACAATTGCAGAAGAGTATAAAATTGAAGGAGAACTTCGTTCTACTATTCAGTTGAACATTAAACGTCTGATGGATATCGGATGTTACAGAGGTATCCGTCACCGTATTGGTCTTCCTGTAAGAGGTCAAAGTACTAAAAACAATGCCCGTACCCGTAAAGGTAAGAAGAAAACGGTAGCTAACAAGAAGAAAGCAACTAAATAGAACCTAAGATTATGGCAAAGAAAACATCATCTAATAAGAAGAGAGTTGTTAAAGTTGAGGCATATGGCGAGGCTCATATCTCATCAACATTCAATAATGTAATTGTGACTTTAACCAATGGTCAAGGACAGGTTATCAGCTGGTCATCAGCTGGTAAAATGGGCTTCAGAGGTTCTAAGAAAAATACTCCTTATGCAGCTCAGGTAGCAGCAGCTGACTGTGCAAAGGTTGCTTTTGACTTGGGATTGCGCAAAGTTAAGGCATATGTTAAAGGTCCTGGTGCTGGTCGTGAGTCAGCGATTCGTACCATTCATGGTGCAGGAATCGAGGTAACAGAGATCGTTGATGTTACTCCACTTCCTCACAACGGTTGTAGACCAAAAGGTCGCCGTAGAGTATAATTTCCTAATAATTTAAATTGTAATTTAATATGGCAAGATATACTGGGCCTACTACTAAAATCGCCCGCAAATTCGGAGAGCCTATATTTGGCCCTGATAAATACTTTGAGCGCAGGAACTTCCCTCCAGGACAACACGGCCTCGCTAAAAAGAGAAAAAAATCTTCTGAGTATGGTACTCAGCTAAAAGAGAAACAAAAAGTAAAATATACTTATGGTTTGTTGGAGAGACAATTCCGCAACCTATATGAGAAGGCCTCTAAGATGAAAGGTATCAAGGGTGAGAACCTTATCATGCTTCTAGAGTCTCGTTTGGATAACTTGGTGTACAGAATGGGTATTGCTCCTACACGTGCTGCTGCACGTCAGTTGGTATCACACCGCCACATTGTTGTTAACGGTGAGGTAAACAGCATCCCTTCAGTGCTAGTAAAACCTGGTGACGTAATTGGTGTTCGTGAGAGATCAAAGAGTCTTGAGGTTATTCAGGCAAGCTTGGCTGCTTCTGCAAACAAATACTCTTGGTTGGAGTGGGATGCTAATTCACTTTCAGGTAAATTCTTGAATGTTCCTGTAAGAGCTGAGATCCCTGAAACAATTAACGAGCAGTTGATCGTTGAGTTGTACTCTAAATAAAAAACTTGCTTTTAAGCGTAACACTAATAAAACTGAATAAAAATGGCAATATTAGCATTTCAAAAACCGGATAAGGTAATAATGCTTGACTCAACCGAGACCTTTGGTAGATTCGAGTTCAGACCTCTTGAACCGACTTATGGTATCACTATCGGTAATGCGTTGAGAAGAATATTATTATCTTCACTTGAGGGTTTTGCTATCACTTCAATTAGAATTCACGGTGTAGACCATGAGTTCGCCACTATTCCCGGCGTTATTGAAAGCGTTGTAGATATTGTTCTTAACTTGAAACAGGTTCGTTTCAAGAGAATGATTGAGGGAGAGGATAGCGAGGTGATAACTGTAACTGTTAGTGGTAAGCAAGATTTCACAGCTGAGGATATTTCAAAACATTTGTCTTCATTTAAAGTATTGAATCCGGAGCTACGTATCTGTTCAATGGAGCCTTCAGTTCAATTGTCAATTGACATGAGAATTGATAAAGGTAGAGGATACGTTCCGGCTGAGGAGAATAAAGTTGAGGGTGCACCATTCGGTACTATTCCTATTGACTCTATTTTCTCTCCTATCAAGAATGTCAATTTCTCTTTCGAGAACTGGCGTGTAGAGCAAAGAACTGACTACGAAAAGTTGAATCTTGAGATTACAACAGATGGTTCAATCCATCCTAAAGAGGCTTTGAAAGAGGCTGCAAAGATCTTGATTCACCACTTTATGTTGTTCTCTGACGAGAAGATCAGTCTTGAGACTGCACCAGAGGTTGTAAGCAATGAACTTGATGAGGAGTCATTGCGTATGCGCCATCTGCTTTTGACCAAACTTTCTGATATGGAGCTTTCAGTAAGAGCTTTGAATTGTTTGAAGGCTGCTGATATAGAGACATTTGCAGATTTGGTTTCACACCAGCGTTCAGAACTTATGAAGTTCAGGAACTTTGGTAAGAAGTCATTGACTGAAATTGATATGTTGATAGACAGATTGAAGTTGTCTTTCGGCATGGATGTAACTAAGTATAATATTGAAAAAAAAGTAAGCTAAAATGAGACATAATAAGGCATTTAACCACCTAGGCCGTAAATCCGGCCACCGTAAGGCATTGTTGGCTAATATGGCTTCATCTCTAGTACTACACAAACGTATTGAGACTACAGTTGCCAAGGCTAAAGCTTTACGCGTATATCTAGAGCCGCTTGTTACAAAATCTAAAGAGGACAGCACTCACTCTCGTCGTACAGTGTTCAGCTATCTAAAACAGAAAGAGGCAGTTTCTGAGTTGTTCCGCGTAATTGCCCCTAAAATTGCTGACCGTCCAGGCGGATACCTTCGTATTCTTAAGACCGGTTTCCGTGTAGGTGATGCAGCTGAGATGGCAATCATTGAGTTCGTTGACTTTAATGAGGCTGCTTTGGCTTCTGCTCCTAAGAAAGAGGCTAAAAAATCTTCAACTCGTAGAAGCCGCTCAAAGAAAGCTGCTCCAGCAGCTGAGGCTCCTGCAACTGAAGAGAAGGCAGAGTAACATTGATGGATCTTTTGATCATAAAATAAGAGAGGATGGCCATTTGGTCATCCTCTTTTATTTAAGGCATCAGCCGTCAGGAGTATTATTTTCCAATGGGTATATGCGCCCTCCTGCGGGATATTTTAGCCATTTCAGCCATCTTTTGCAGGCACTCTGCAGAGATGAAACTCTCTCTGAATCTCTCAAATATATATTTTACTGCAACGGCAGTGGGGTGAACCATATCTTCTGCATAGAAGCGGTAGTCTCTCAGTTCGTCAAGTACAATTTCGTATGCAGGGAAATAGTCAGCATTACTGTGGCTGTCAAGCAGACTCTCCACGGCCAGTAAAAGTGAGGCTTTGCTTATTGCATTCCCGTGTGCACCATCCTTGAGGTGCCTGATCGGGCTTACTGTAAAGATAAATCTTTTGTCGGGATGCGAATCTACAATATCATTAAGAATTTGTGCTGTTTTGTTCCACTCCAGGAATTCCCTATTGAATTCGTCGGGGTGAATTTTGTGGCAGTTGGAGACTATGGTATCAAGTGATTTGTGCCTGTAGACCCAACTTGTGCCCAATGTGATTATTACAGTATCAGCCTCTGTAAAGAATTTCTGCTCAAGTTCAAGTCTCTCGTTTGCCTTTTTCAGGAACTCTGATGCGTTTTCCTTTGCAAATGAACTGTGGTGGTAGAATGAACAATAACGTCCCGGATTTGCCCTATTATGGGCATCTGACCCAATTTCTTTCATACTTTGTTGCAGATCTACAGCAAAGGTTGTAGAGTGGCGGCTTATATCTATCACATCACACTCCTTGAACTGTTTGGTTGAACCAAGCAGCGCGAGGGATTTTGAAATTGATACCGGATTGTAGAGTGTGCCGAACGGATTTACAGATATGTCAAATCCGCACTCTTTCAACTTTTCGCCAATCTCATTGGCGAAGCATGATCCTATCATGAGAATCCGGTTGCTGTAACTGATCTTTTGTACGGCTGGCTCTATATTGACCCTTGTTGTAAATTCCATCTGACCTATATTTTATTTATGTTGTAACAAATATTTGTATCTAATGCTGTAATGAATTTTTAATGAATCGGCAAATAATCAAATGGTCTCCTCTCGCCGGCAGGTCATCTGTTTGCTTGCCTTACTTTTACTTATCTTCGTCTCAGGTGTGATGCCTCAAGAGGAGTGCACTTCTGCTCAAACTCTTTCCACCCCTTGCCGTTGCGGCTGTTCCAAGGACAGGCATTCAGGCAGGCATCACAGCCAAAAATCCACCCATCTCGTGAATGGGCATTTCCAATATTTGAAGCAATTGAAGCTCCTTTCTCTTCAATTGTCAGATAGGATATACATCTGCCTGCATCAAGTGAGTAGGGGGCGCATAGGGCCCCTGTAGGGCAGGAATCAAGACACCTGGTGCAGTTGCCGCAATATTTTTTGCCAATCTCTTTTACCTTTTTAACTCCCGACAAAACTTCTCCTCTTTCCAGGTTTGAAGGAGATTCTGTAATTGTCTCACCTGCGAAGCCGGACTTGCTTGCCTCTTGCTCATTCAGGATCTCGTAATTGCTTATTATAACACCGATAAAGTTTCTTATTCCATGCTCGCGGCTTATGAAGAGGTTGTTTTTGCCAATGAACCCAAGTCCGGCCTGGACAGCCCAGGCGCGTTCAAGAACGGGAGCGGTGTCTACAAACACCCGTCCGCAGATGCTCGGATCGGCATATTTCATTTTTTCAAGCACAGCATTGAGTTTGCCCTTTATAACTCTATGGTAATCTTCTCCCAAGGCATACTGCGCCACTTTGAACAGTAGGGGTCCCTCCGTTTTGCCGTCAGATATTGATTTTTTCTGTAAAGCTTGTGGTTGCATCGTTTCCCGATGTGGAGTATCTGTAGGAAGGTCTGAATTTGCAGGGAATGAAATCTCTATATATTCAGTATCACGCTCCTTCCCGTATGGTGCAAGAAAAACAAGAACACTCTTTGCCCCTTCAACCAGCAGCTGGGGATTGAAACGCTTTTCAAGATTTCGCTTGAGATATTCAAGACTGGCAAAATGACCTTTATCCATAGCCTGCAAATAGTGCGGTATCTCATCTGCCAGTTCGTGGGCAGGTGCATATCCGACGGCTACAAAGCCTAACTCCTTTGCATAAGATGCTATATGTTCAAACTCAATCTTCATATTTGCAATCAATGGTGCATTGCAAATTTAATGATTGTAACCGTAAATTTAATTCTATTGCTTCATTTAATTCTTAAATCCCTTCATAACAATACCTCATTTGCCATCCCCTCAAATCAGCACGAATCTTCCTTTATGTACGTATTTGCAACACACCTTTGCAATATGACCCATTCAAACAGCAATTGTACGCAGCAGGTTGCACAATATCTGCTCTCTTGTATATTGCATTGCAAACAATCAAAAGGCTGAATCCATGGAATTTTCCGGATCCAGCCTTTTGTCTCTGTTTCTCCAAATGATTCTGCGTTTGCTAATATTCTCCTCTTGCAAGTTTTTCACGACACGCACGCAACATGTCATCTACCATCTCGTTTATGCCCCATTTAGGATTCCATCCCCACTCTGCACGTGCGCATGAGTCATCCATGCAATCAGGCCATGATGCTGAAATCTGATCCTTTACAGGGTCAATGTTGTAGTTGGCTGTAAATTCAGGAATACGTTTCTTAATCTCGGCAAAAAGCTCTTTTGGTGTAAAACTCATTGATGTAATGTTGAAACTGTTCCTATGAATGAGTTTTGTAGGGTCTGCCTCCATAAGCTGGGTTGTTGCCTCAAGGGCATCGGGCATATAGAGCATATCCATATATGTGTTTTCAGGAACCTCACAAGTGTATTTGCCGGTTTTTACTGCATGGTAAAAGACCTCAACTGCATAGTCTGTTGTACCGCCGCCCGGCATGGCTCCATTTGAAATGATACCCGGGAATCTTACACTACGTGTATCCACTCCAAACTTTGTATAGTAGTAGTCACTTAGCAACTCTCCGGAAACCTTGCATACACCGTATATTGTATTTGGCCTCATTACTGTATCCTGCGGCGTCATATGGTGTGGCGTATTCTCTCCAAAAGCACCAATTGAACTTGGGGTAAATACAGCACAATCATACTCTTTGGCTATATTCAACGAGTTGAGCAAAGCTCCCATATTTATGTTCCATGCCAATTGAGGATTTTTTTCGCCGGTAGCTGAAAGAAGTGCAACAAGATTGAATATGGCATCAACCTTATAATCTTTTACCGCCTGGGCATAAGCCTCGGCATTAAGTGCATCCAAGGAGATCGCAATTGACTTCTGCTGAAGTTTTGCTACAATCTCGGGTCTCAAGTCTGCTGCAATTACATTATCCTCTCCGTAATTCTTCTGTAGATGCGGAACAAGTTCAGTTCCAATTTGTCCGCCGGCTCCTACAACCAATATGCGTTTCATAGTCCAATAAGTTTACAAGTTCATTATGCTGCCGTGGCCGCCAAACAGAGCCAATCCTGGCAACAGTGCATACAAATTTAGTAAAATTATAGAAAAATGTAATCTTTAATTACAAATTATTATCAAATGCCCAATTGTCAATTATAAATTTTTTAACGGCAAACTCTTACGCAGATTCTTTAGATTACAGGAACTCAATACTTGCACCATCCTGACAAACTTTTACCTTCACCTTTCTTCCAAGATATTGTGCGTAATTAGGACGGCTGTGACCTGCCGGAAACTTATAAATCACAGGAATATCCAATTCGTCGGTATACATCTTTATAAGCTCATAGGCTCCAATGTTCCATGGGTCTTCATCATCCCTGATTTTTGTGAAGCTGCCTACAAGAAGAGCCTTTATCTTGTCAAGTTTGCCACTCTTTTTGAGTTGCTGCATATAACGGTCAATATCATTTAACCCTTCACCGACCTCCTCTATAAAGAGAACAGTATTCTCATCAACCTTCAGGTCATAAGGCGTTCCGATTGACGCAGTAATAAGGGTCATGTTTCCTCCCGCAAGAATACCCTCAGCCTCTCCATACTTGTTATATGGATGAGCTGCAATTTCATATCCTGTTGTTTTGCCAAACAGAGCATTCTGTACAGTTATAAGAGTGGAGTCTGGTCTCTCCCTCTTTGTCAGCCAGAATGAACTTGGCATTCCTCCATGGATTGACTGTATTCCATGATTTGACAATACATTATGGAGAGTTGTCACATCACTGAAGCCTACAATCCATTTTGGATTGCGTTTTATCTCCTCCATATCAAGGTATTCAAGTGTCCTAATGGCTCCATATCCCCCTCTGTAGAACATGATTGCCTTCAGATTGGGATTTCTGATCATTCCCATGAACTCCTCAGCGCGCTCTTTGTCCGATACCGAAAATGCTGCAAACTCATTTTTGAAGATATGCTCTCCAAGCCTCACTTTTACACCTATTCCCTCTACAACCCTGATCATGGAATCCACTTTGCTCCTTCTGATCGTATTTATAGGTGATGACAGAACCATTATCCCAATGCTGTCACCAGGCTGCAGAAATGCCGGCTGCATATAGGATTCTGCCTTCTTTTCTGATTCTCCATTCTCTTCCGACGGAGAGCATGCAATATTCAAAACTCCTAAAATAGTGGACAGCAATATGTACACCATTACAATACTTGCTCGTTTCATAGATATGTCAGGTTATTATACCAAAACCGGTATTTGTAAATCTCTATTTAGGTGCAATCCTGTATAGGAAAGCGGCAATGACCGCATACAGAAAGTTTGGAAGCCACAAGGCTATTCCAGGTGGCAGGGCTCCTGTATGTACAAACATCTGGCTGAATCTCAGGAATAGGATATAGGAGAAGCTCAGGGCTATGCCAATACCTATATTCATACCGATTCCTCCGCGCCTCTTCTTTGAAGAGAGTGAGACTCCAATCAGAGTTAGAATAAATGCAGAGAATGGCATTGCAAAGCGGGTATGCTTCTCAATCAGGGCATATTTGACCATCTGGTCTCCACGCATCTCCTGAGTCTCTATCAACTCGTTCAGCTCAACGTAATTAAGAGTCTCAACAACATTTTTCTTGCGGTAAAAGTCTTCAATTGTAATCACAATTGAAGTGTCAAGCGTCTTGCCCGTCTTTATGACCTCGGTGTTGTTTATGAACTGTCTCAGATGGTAATTGCTGAGTTTCCAGCAATCCTTGGTTGTATCCCAGGCTGCGGTCTCGGCACTAAGTTTTGAGACAAGATTATGGTCTTCAATGGTCTCCAATGTAAATTTGTAAACGGTGTTGTTCCATGTACTGAACGACTCGCCGTACATGAATGTGCCCGGTGAGATCTGGTAGTGCATATTTCTGTTTGTATTCTCAAACTTCTTCTTGATGTACCTGTTCTCAAATCCTAATCTCCCCTTATTGGCCGGTGGTATCACAAAAAGATTGAGCACCAGACTGAAAATGGCAATGGCTGCTGCAGATATGAAATACGGATACATAAGCCTCTTGAAACTTATACCTCCAGCAAGTATGGCCACAATCTCACTGTTTGCCGCAAGTTTTGAGGTGAAGAAGATAACTGTTATGAAGACAAACAGCGGACTGAACATATTCATGAAGTAAGGTATGAAGTTGAGATAGTAGTTGAATATTATCTCATTCAGCGGTGCCTCCTTGTCAACAAAGTCATCAATCTTCTCGCTGATGTCAAAGATTATGACAATGCCTATAATCAACAACAATGCAAAGAAGAAGGTACCAATGAACTTCTTTATGATGTACCTGTCGAGTATTGTTATTTTAAAATTATAGTTGCTCATCTCTATTTACTTATTAGCTTCGGTTATGTCGGATTCTACAGCCTGGTCTCAAGTTTTTTGACAGCTGCGTTTTTCCATTGGGTAAAATCTCCAGCCTTAATATGCTCACGGGCAACCCTTACCAATTCAAGGTAGAAAGCAAGGTTGTGTTCGCTTGCAATCTGGGCGGCAAGCATCTCTCCTGCAACAAACTGGTGTCTCAAGTAGGCCTTGCTGTAGGTGTGGTCTACAAAAGAGGTGCCCATAGGGTCAATAGGGGAGTAGTCATCTGCCCACTTCCTGTTCTTGATATTTATCATACCCTCCCATGTGAACAACATTCCGTTACGTCCGTTCCTTGTAGGCATTACGCAGTCAAACATATCCACACCGCGTGCAATTCCCTCAAGGATATTGGCCGGCGTTCCGACTCCCATAAGGTAGCGAGGCTTATCTTTTGGAAGGATAGGATCTACAACCTCAAGCATCTGGTACATCATCTCAGTCGGCTCTCCTACAGAGAGTCCGCCTATTGCATAGCCATCCATGTCAAACTGTGTGACATGTTCTGCAGCCATACGTCTCAAGTCCGGGTAGACACATCCCTGCACTATAGGAAAGAAGAATTGCCTGTAACCGTATAGAGGTTCTGTCTCCCTGAATCTCATGATGCCCCTTTCTAACCATTTTTGAGTAAGTTTCAATGATTTTAAGGCATAATTGTGGTCTGCATCACCGGGGGTACACTCGTCAAGCGCCATAATGATGTCAGCGCCAATCATACGTTGGGTATCGACATTGTTTTCTGGAGTAAACATATGTTTTGATCCGTCAATATGGGAGCGGAATGTACATCCCTCGTCAGTGAGCTTGCGGTTCTCAGCAAGTGAAAATACCTGAAAGCCACCACTGTCTGTAAGCATTGGCCTGTCCCATGATATGAATTTATGGAGTCCGCCCGCTTTGTTGAGTATATCAAGACCAGGTCTCAGATATAGGTGGTATGTATTGCCAAGAATGATCTGGGCCTTTATATCATCTTTAAGGTCTTTGTGGTAGATGCCTTTAACTGAGCCCACTGTGCCAACTGGCATGAAGATGGGTGTCTCTATTGTACCATGGTCTGTATGCAGGAGTCCGCATCTTGCAGATGACTGGCTATCCTGTGCTGTTTTTTCAAAAATCATTCTCATTTATCAACCTATAGGCAACAAAAGTAATAAAAATTACTTTATATTTGTAATTTAATGCATACCAAAAAGCAAGCCAAATGAAACGCGTCAGATTGGATATAGGTGCAGTAGCTGCATCACCGGAAGATGGGGGAAGTTTTACATTCTTCTTATACAGAGAGGGTATGGAGAGATGTCTTCCAGTGCCTCTTACTCCGCCCCAGATGCACTCAGTGTTGTCAAACTTCAAACAGCTGCCGCAAAATACCGTTTCTGTCCATTCCCTTCTTGCAAAAGTCATACAGGATTACAGAATTGAGTTGCTTGAGGTCTCAATAGTCAAATCAGAGGATGTGGAGTATGGTGAGAATAACGGCTTTATGTCGGAGCTGCTCTTTTTTGATGGAGAGACTGAGGTCAAGGAGTTGGCAGGTTTTGTAGATGGAATAATATTGTCAAAGAGTTTCAGCTGCCCAATCTATATATCAGAGGAGCTGATGGATAGGTATGCAACTGATATTGACTCCCAGTCAAAGGATCTCCTTGACAAGGAGACTGTGTTGAAAAAACTTAAGGAAGAGCTGCAGGAGGCCATCAATAATGAAGAGTATGAAAGGGCGTCCGAGATAAGCAGAAAGATTGAAAATATTAAAAACAAACAGTAGATGAAAAGGTATATTCTTATTGTATCGGCCATTTTGTGGAGCTGTCTCTCTTTTGCACAGCAACCTGAAGGCGAGATTGCAAATGTGGCAGATTTGGAGCAGAGTGCAACCCAAACAGCTGTTGATGTTGCAGGGCAGGAGGGCTCTGTAGCTGTGGTGGAGGAGGCCGCTGTGCAGACCCCTGCAGGAGTGGCGGAGAATCCGTATAAATCAGTTCTTACCCATAAGCAGTTCTCATTCAATATTGTCTCAATTTTAAGAGGACTATGTGGCATGGCTGTCATAATACTGATAGCTTGGCTCTTCAGTACAGACCGCAAGCGGATTAATTGGGGTACGGTTTTCAAGTCACTTGCCTTACAGTTTATAATAGCGGTATCTGTACTTATGTTTCCTGCTGTGCAGGCTATATTTGAGATTATGGGAAAATGCTTTGTTGCAGTTCTGGATTGGACTAAGGCGGGATCCCTGTTCCTTTTCGGAGACTTGATGGATCCAAGCAAGTTCGGTTTCATTTTTGTCCTTCAGATCCTTCCTACAATTATCTTTTTCTCTGCGCTAACCAGTCTGTTTTTCTATCTTGGTATTTTGCAGAAGGTTGTGTGGGCTATGGGATGGTGTCTTACAAAGCTGATGAGACTGTCGGGAGCTGAGTCATTGTCATGCGCAGGAAATATATTTTTGGGCCAGACAGAGGCTCCTCTTCTTGTTAAGGAGTATATTCCAAGAATGACAAAATCGGAGCTTATGCTGGTTATGACGGCCGGTATGGCAACAATGGCAGGCGGTGTGCTTGCAGCGTATATCGGAATGTTGGGCGGTGGCGACAAACTTATGGAAATTGAGTTTGCAAAGCATCTGCTGTCAGCCTCTGTAATGGCGGCACCTGGTGCAATTGCCTTGTCAAAAATTGTTGTGCCTCAGACTGAAGAGGTGGATAATTCAGTTGAGGTCTCTAACGAGAAGATTGGAAAGAATGTGTTGGATGCCATTTCAAATGGAACAGCCGACGGACTCAAACTTGCTGCAAATGTAGGTGCAATGCTTTTGGTATTCTATGCACTAATAGCCGGTTTCAATTTCATTTTTGGAAAGATTGGCGACATCACCTCATTGAATGACCTTATTGCATCTGCGACAGATGGCAGATATACAGCTCTCTCAATGGAGTTTATCCTTTCATATCTCTTTTATCCGGTTATATGGCTTACAGGAATAAATGCGGCGGATCTTCCGCTTGTAGGACGTCTTTTGGGTGAAAAACTTATCCTTACAGAGTTTGTCGGGTACCAAAGTCTTGCGACTATGATTCAGACTGGGGCCTTTGCCTCAACAAAATCAGTCATCCTTGCAACTTACGTATTGTGCGGCTTTGCGAATTTTGCTTCCGTAGGAATTCAGATTGGAGGTATAGGCAGTATAGCACCTACCAAGCGTCATATATTGTCTGCACACGGTTTCAGGGCACTTCTCACAGCATCGCTTGTGGCATTGATGTCTGCTGCCATGATGGGAATGTTCCTTGAGTAGCGGATGGCAAGTCTGTAATCTGGATCAGACAAAGGCCCTGAAGAGAAGAAGTTCGGCCTTGTGACTGAAAGTCAGTGTAAATGATGTTGTGGAGGCTTCGTTAAGTGTAGCTTTCCACCAGCGGTCAAAGATTACTGAGTCGGTAGGATATACCAATCCTTCCGACTCTATTTTTAAGGTAGGGTCAAAGGCAAATATTGATACCTGCTGACCTGGGATGGATTCCATTGTAAATGTGTCGGAGTGGGATGTGAAGATTCCGTGGTCTGTAACCGTTTCAATCTCTGCAAACTCTTTGGTGTAGTCTGCGAGGAGTGAAATGTTGCCTAGAGTATGGTCTTCTCTTGCACCTGTTGCACCAAGGATGGTGATTTTTGAGGGTTCAAGTCCAAGTACAAACTTGAATGCCTTTGTCAGGTCATTAGTCTCCTGGTCGGGGAATAGCCTTATTTTGTCACTGTATTTCAATTTGTTCTCTGTGCTCATAGAGTCCATATCCCCAACAATGAAATCTGCCTCAATATTACTGTTTGCGGTAAGTTTCAAGACAGAGTTGTCGCAACATACGATAGTGTCTGCGCTCTTCAGAATGGAGAGGGGGTAGGGGTGTCGTGGAAAATCACCGTCGGCCAGAATAACAATATGTCTCTTCTTTTCAGCCATTGCCTTACGCTTGAACAAATCTGAAATTCTCAATATCTCTGAATCCCAACAGGAACTCCTTGACTCTCATTCGCTTTTTGCCGGCAAGCTGTATCTCTTCAAGGGATAGGATGCCATCTGCACAAATTACATGTATGTAGCTTTTTTTGTCAGTAACAATCTTCCCGACAAACTCGTTATCTGTGAAATTCCTGCTTTTGCCCTCAACCGGCAGAGTCTCAAAGATTTTCATATCAACCGACTTTTCGCCGTCAGTTATTGTGGAAAAGGCTGCCGGATATGGAGACAAGCCTCTGATGAGGTTATGAACATCTGAAACCGGACTATCCCATTTGATGCGGCAGAGCTCTTTTGTAAGTTTTGGAGCGCTGTTGACCACTGTGTCAATATCCTTTCCCTTAAGTTCCTCAGGCAGGAAAAGCTCCTGTGGCTTAGGTGTAAGAGTTCCGGCAACAACTCCTTCAACGGTTTTGACTACAAGATTGGCTCCGATACCCATAAGTCTGTCATAGAGGCTGCCGACATTCTCATTCTCTCCAATGGGACACTCCTCTCTCATAAGGATATTTCCGGTGTCTATCTTCTCATCTATAAGGAATGTGGTCACTCCAGATCTCTTCTCGCCGTTTATGATAGCCCAGTTGATGGGAGCTGCTCCCCTATATTGTGGAAGCAGGGAGCCGTGAAGATTGAATGTGCCCATTTCAGGCATGCTCCATACAACCTTAGGCAACATTCTGAATGCTACAACTATAAAAAGATCTGCCTCCAAAGAGGCAAGTTCATCAAGGAAACTCTGCTCTTTAAGGGAGACAGGCTGCATAATTTTCAATCCCTTTGAAACTGCATATTGCTTTACAGCACTCTCATTGAGTTTGAGTCCTCTTCCGCTTGGTTTGTCGGGAACAGTGACTACTCCAACTACATTATATCCTTTTTCAATTATGGCGTCAAGTGGGGCTACTGCAAATTCAGGAGTGCCCATATATACAATTTTCAGACTCATTTTCTATGCTGTTTTTTTATCCTCAAGTTGGATAACCTGCTGGAAAGCTTGTTGAAGAATATTTTGTATGCATCTGCATTGAAGAGTGCAGAGTCTCGTGTGCTCTTTATTGTGAGAAATACTCCTATAGGAATAAGGACAAAAGTGGAAATGAATGTTCCAATGAATGGCCCGATAGCTCCGTCATTTGCAAGTTTTTTGCCGCTGATGTCAACTACCCAGTAAACAACAAAGAATAGCATTGATATAATTACCGGAGTGCCCAAACCTCCCTTTCTGATGATCGCTCCAAGCGGAGCTCCAATGAAGAAGAATATAAGGCAAGCCAATGAAAGTGTAAACTTCCTGTATGTCTCTATAATGGATCTCCTTAAAGGGTGGGCCGACTGGAAGAGCTCCCTTTCATAGAACTGGTAGCTTGAAACCTGATTGTTTATCATGCTGAGTGCACTGCTGATAGCCTTTTCCTTGTCTCTCAAGTCATTCAAGGAGAAGATCGAGTCAGCCGGAATGTATCCCTTGTAGTTGGCAACTCTGGCTGAATCAAACTGGTATGAATACATGAGATTGCCAGAGAATATGGCCTTTTTCAGTTGAGCCTCAAGGGTCTTGTCAAATACAATCTGAAGGGAATCCCTGTCAATTGCCAATTGCTTAAGATCCTTGGCCATAGTCTCATTTCCGTAGCGTGCATCATCTGATTTCTTGAAGGCGTAGTTCTCAAGTGGAATAATCACCTCCTGTGCCGAAAATTCAATCTTCTGGAGCGATAAAGATGTATCCCTGTACTCTTTCTTGTTTGTCTCTTCATAGTTTATGCCGGAGTATAGGGTAAATATCATGCTGCTTTTGTCCGGCGATAATCTTACAATTCCGGAATCAGCAACTGTGAGACTTACATTGCCCTTATTGCCGCTGTGGTTGTAGACCATGACATCATGCATGACATTGTTGTCATCACGGCTTGATATCCTTATGGTATATCCGTCCACGCCATTGTAGAAGATGCCGGTAGGGATCTTGATCTCCTCCTTTGTCCTGCCTATATCGTCGCGCAGTGTGTAGATTTTGTTGTAGGCAACGGGGATTAGGTCATTGGATGCAAAGAAGGCACCAATACTTATGAGTATAGATACAATGATGAGCGGGGAGATGATTCTCTGCAAAGAGATTCCTGCCGCTTTCATAGCAAGGAGCTCATTGTTCTCACCCATATTTCCCATGGTCATGATGGAGGCCAGCAATGAAGCCAATGGGAGAGCCATTGGTATAAGCGTAGCTGAGCCCCAGCCCAGGAATTCAAGAATGACTCCAAAGCTGAGACCTTTACCCACCAATTCATCTATATAGAGCCATAGGAATTGGAGCATAAGGACAAATATCACAATGAGAAATGTCATTATGAATGGCCCAAAAAATGACTTCAATATAAATGAATCCAATTTTTTCATTACACTATAGATAATATGTGTTGTTTTTACGGTTATCTGGCTGCATTTGTAATCATTGTCTCCAGTGCCATAGACATGCCGTCAATAAGTTTTCCTCCGGCTGTAGCCAAAGACGGCTGTCCGCCTCCGCCACCCTGGATATGTTTCGCAGCCTCTTTTACATCCTTGCCGGCATGGTAGCCCTGGGCAACAAGATCGTCGGTATACATAAGTGTAAGAGTGACTTTCTCTTCGAACTGGGTTACACCTATAAATACACTGTTCTGAGTCTCATTCTTAAGCATAAATGCCACATCCTTGATGACATTAGGCTGGTAGAAACCTTTGAGCACCATAATGTTTACACCATTGTAATCCTTTGCATTCTCAATGCATGAGTTCTTTAGTGTGATTGCACGCTCCTTTAGCATTTCATCCATGTTCTTTTTGATGGAATCATTGTCCTCCATGAGCTTGGCAATGCTTGCAAGTACATTAGGAGAGTTGTTGAAGAGCTTCTTAATTGAAGCCATCAAATCTTCAGCCCCCTCAATCAAGGTCTCGGCATGAGGACCGGTAACCGCCTCAATTCTCCTTACACCGGCAGCAACTGCAGACTCTGAAATGATCTTGAAGTAGCCGATGTTGCCGGTAGCACTTGTGTGGGTGCCACCACAGAGTTCAATGGAGTCGCCATATTGGATGACTCTTACCTTGTCGCCATACTTCTCTCCGAAGAGGGCCATGGCACCTTTGGCCTTTGCCTCCTCGATAGGAATTTCCCTGAACTCACATTTTGGTGTATTGCTCCTGATCAGACGGTTTACCTCCCTCTCCACCTGTCTCAAGGTCTTCTCATCTATCTTCTCAAAGTGCGAAAAGTCAAATCTGAAATATGCGGCTGCAACAAGTGAACCCTTCTGCTCAATATGTGTGCCAAGAATTTTTCTCAGCGCATGGTGCAAAAGGTGTGTTGCGGTATGGTTGTTGGCAATATCATTTCTTCTTTCCTGGTCAATTTCAGCCACAAATATCTCGCCTGGCTCCGACGGAATACGCTCGGCAATGTGGATCGGAAGTCCGTTCTCTTTGACTGTGTTGATGATTTTTATCCTCTCACCCGATTTTGCCTCAATATATCCGCTGTCTCCAACTTGTCCGCCACTCTCCGCGTAGAAAGGACTCTTGTCGAATACCAACTGGAAGATCTCCTTGTTCTTTGTCTTTACAGTCCTGTATTTGAGGATCTTTACATCCTCTTCCCTTGTCTTCTCATATCCTGTGAAAACAGTGGCCTGATAAGGGGCTATCTCAACCCAGTCTCCCTCCTCTTTGGCAGTGGCGTTACGGCTTCTCTCTTTCTGCTGTCTGAGCTCCTCCTCAAATCCCTTAAGGTCTACAATGTAACCATGTTCCTTGGCAATAAGCTCTGTCAGGTCAATAGGGAAACCGAATGTGTCATATAGTACAAAGGCATCTGCTCCGGAGATTGATTTGCTCTCCTTGTTCTTTTCAATGAGGGTGTCAAGCAATTTGATACCCTTTTCAAGGGTCCTCAAAAAGGCCTCCTCCTCCTCTTTTATCACTTTCTCTATAAGAGTCTGCTGTGATTTAAGTTCCGGAAACGCATTGCCCATCTGCTCTACAAGTGTAGGGACAAGCCTGTATAGAAGCGGTTCTGACATGTCAAGGAATGTGTAGGCATATCTGACAGCTCTTCTCAAAATGCGTCTGATGACATAACCTGCCTTTACATTAGAAGGAAGTTGGCCGTCGGCTATTGAGAAGCTGATTGCTCTAATGTGGTCAGATATTACCCTCATTGCCACGCCCACTTTGTCATCGGCTGTATATGGCTTGCCGCTCAACTCCGCAATTTTTGATATCATGGTCTGGAAGACATCTGTATCGTAGTTGCTCTGTTTTGCCTGCAATGCCATACAGAGGCGCTCAAGTCCCATACCTGTATCGACATGCTTTTGAGGAAGAGCCTCCAACTGACCATTGGCCTTGCGGTTGAACTGCATGAATACAAGGTTCCAGATCTCAATTACAAGGTGGTGCCCCTTGTTGACAAGTTCTGCTCCTGAGATTTTGGCACGCTCCTCATCACTTCTCAAATCCACATGAATCTCGCTGCACGGGCCGCAAGGTCCGGTCTCACCCATCTCCCAGAAGTTGTCCTTTTTGTTGCCGTTTATGATTCTGTCGGCCGGAAGATATTTCAACCAAGCCTCTTTCGCCTCATTGTCCATCTCGAGGTTGTCAGGTGCATATCCTTCAAAAACAGTGGCATAAAGTCTGTCTTTGTCAATTTTGTACACCTTGGTAAGAAGTTCCCAAGCCCACTCTATGGCCTCATTTTTGAAGTAGTCACCGAAGCTCCAGTTGCCAAGCATTTCAAACATGGTGTGATGGTAGGTGTCAAGACCCACCTCTTCAAGGTCATTGTGCTTGCCGCTTACTCTGAGACATTTTTGTGAATCTGCCACCCTCTTGTGCTTTACTGTGGTATTGCCAAGGAACCAGTCCTTGAACTGATTCATGCCGGCGTTGGTAAACATAAGAGTAGGGTCATTCTTGACAACCATAGGCGCTGATGGCACTATGGTATGATTTTTAGAGTGAAAAAACTCCAAAAAAGTATTTCTGATTTCGTTTGAGGTCATAATTTTTAATCTAATAAGCCTGCAAATTTAATCTTTTTAATTTTAATTTTTATATTTGCAACCACTAATTTAGGAATTTTAGTATATGTCAGGAATTAAAAAATATAGGTTCAACGCAGATACGCTTCTATATGAGGTGCATAAGATTCCCTTTGTAAAGCGGTTCTCTGCGGGTTTCGGACTATTTATTTTAAGTGTGGCCTCATTTGTCGCATACTTCCTTATCTATACTTTATGCCTCGATCTTGAGACTCCGAAAATGGCCCTTTTAAAGCAGGAATCGGTTGAACTTAAGTCAAAAATGGAACTTCTTGAGAGAAAATTTGAGAAGAACAACAGAGTCCTTATGGAACTTCAGAGAAGGGATAATTATGTTTATCGTCCAATCTTTGGAATGGAGGAGATTTCACAGGATGTGCGTAATGCAGGTTTTGGTGGTGTGAACAGATATGCGCATCTTGAGAATTTGTCGAACTCAGATTTTGTGATTGATGTTGAAAAGAAGATGGATATCCTTTACAAGAAGGCATTTGTGCAGTCACGTTCGTACGATGAGGTGTCAGTCCTTTCAAAACGCACTGGTGAAATGGCATCATGTGTGCCTGCAGTTCCACCTGTGCATCTTGACAAAGTGCGTATTTCCAGTCTGTTCGGATTGAGGTCGGATCCATTCAAGAAGACTCCGAAGATGCATACAGGCGTTGATTTTGTGGGCAAGACGGGAGAGCCGATATATGCTTCAGGCAATGGAAAGGTCGTTGAGGTCTCATTCAACTTCTTCGGGTATGGCAAGGAGGTTGTCATAGATCATGGATTCGGATACAGGACAAGGTATGCACACCTCAATACAATTTGTGTCAAGGAGGGTGATATGGTTGAGAGAGGTCAGCAGATAGGAGGAATGGGCAACAGCGGACGTTCTACAGGAACGCATCTGCACTATGAGGTTATGTACAAGGGCAATAAGGTTAATCCGTCAAACTATTTCAGCGGCGATATGAAGGGCGAGGAGTTCCTTTCAATCGTCAAATCTAACAATAGTGAAGAGGCCTGAATGGAAAAGTACAAGTTCAATAAGGAAAAACTGGAGTTTGTAGAGGTCAGGAGGGGATTCAAGTGGTGGTGTAGAAAGATTTTCCAGTATTTGTTGGCAAGTATTCTGCTGGCAGTGCTGTACTATTGCATTTTTGCACTTGTTGTAAGCACAGATGCAGAGAGGAAACTGGCCAGAGAGAACAGGATAATGGCAGAGGAGTATGAGAAGCTCAGCCAGAAACTTGAGGTGCTTGACAATACCGTTTCAAATCTCAAACTTAAAGACCGTGAGATATACAGGAGCATATTCAATGCAGATCCCCTGATTGTTTCGTTGATTAACCAGAGTTCGCCGCTTCTGGAAAACATTGATACCACAAAAGATGAGATGATCGTGAGCAGAAGCCGGGAGATGTTGGAGTTTATGCAGTACAACGCCTCTGATGTAAAGGCTGTTTTTGAGGATATAGCTTCTGAATGTGAGTATCTTGGAAAGAGTGTGGCCTATATCCCTTCGGTAGTTCCTTTGAAGGATTTCTCTGTGGGGCAGACAGGTGCTTCTGTCGGGAAGAAGATAAATCCATTCTACAAGACTGTGGTCGAGCATGATGGTATAGATCTGCTTGGGGCTGTTGGAACAGATGTGTTTGCAGCCGCCGATGGAGTGGTAGTGGAGTCGGTAAGGTCAAAGAGGGGAAGGGGAAACTCTGTAACAATTGATCATAAGAACGGGTATAGAACAACATATTCGCACTTGGGGGATGTGCTGGTGAGGAAAGGGAAGAGTGTCAGTCGGGGGGAGGTTATAGGAAGAATAGGACTGTCGGGAATGTCCTTTGCTCCGCATCTGCATTATAAGGTTACCTATAATGGAAAAACAGTCGACCCACGCAACTATTTTTTTGCAGACATTACACCTGAACAGTTCAGGGAGATTATAGCAATTTCATCTAACACCGGACAGTCTTTGGACTGATAATTTTACAGTTATGCCTTACAAGGAGAAGAGTATAGAGAAACTTTATTATACAATAGGTGAGGTTTCTGAAATTTTGGGAGAGAGCACATCGCTTGTGCGTTTCTGGGCACAGAAGTTCCCCGATTTTATTAAGCCTGCAAGGAACAAGAAGGGCAACAGGCTCTTTACAGCCCAGGATCTGGCCAATTTTAAGGTTATCTATCATTTGGTAAAGGAGAATGGTATGACCCTTGATGGCGCGGCAAAGAGGATGAAGGATAATATTACAGGTGCCGACAGAAGGGTTGAGGTTATATCGAAACTCACCTCCATAAAGGAGAGGCTGCTTGAAATTTCGGCACAACTGAAGGTGAATGAGGAGTAATTGTCATTAAAGAATTGTATATGAAGGCGTGTGAACTTATTGCTCCTATAGAGGAGTTTGCCCCTTTGGCTCTTCAGGAGAGTTGGGACAATTGCGGCTTTTCTGTGGGAGATCCGCAACGTGAGGTGAAGAGGGCTCTGATTGCCCTTGACTGTACAGAAGAGGTGCTTGATGAGGCAATTGAACTCGGCTGTGACATTATTGTTACCCACCATCCTCTGATATTTAAAGGCCTTAAGTCAATTACTCCGTCAAATGCTGTCGGAAGAATTGTCTCAAAGGCATTGAAGAGTGATATAGCCATCTATGCGGCACATACCAATATGGATAAGGCGGCAGATGGCGTAAGCGGGCTGATGGCTGCCAAGCTGGGGCTTGTCCAGACAAAGCCTCTCAATCAGGAGCAGTTGGGTCTTGTCGGTAACCTTAAGGAGCCGCTTGAGTGGAGAGACCTTGTTGTTATGGTTAAGGAAAAATTTGGGGCAGAGCATGTACGCTGCTCGGCTCCGGTTGAAGATAAAATTTCGAGGGTAGCCGTATGTGGAGGAAGCGGACGCTCTTTTATTGCTGATGCAATGGCAGAAGGGGCTCAGGCCTACATTACTGGCGATATTACATACCACGAATTCTACTGTGAGAGGGGATTTATGGTTATGGATATTGGCCATTATTTGAGCGAATATGATGTTGTTGGTCTATTTGCAGATTTACTTTGCAAAAAATTTCCTAACTTTGCCGTTTGTATAAGTAGAAGAAATAATAATCCTATATATTACTATTAAAGCTGAATTATGGCTACAGGTAAAAAGAATAACACAATTGCAACTCCAATAGTGGAGGGTGAGACTTTTGCGTCATTGCAGATTGCTAAGAATCTGGATTCCGATATGAGCATGGAGACCAGACTGAAGTTGTTGTACCGACTTCAACAGACTGATTCAAAAATAGATAAAATTTATTTGTTGAGGGGAGAGCTTCCTTTGGAAGTACAGGATTTGGAGGATGATATTGCAGGATTGGAGACCCGCATTTCCAATTTGAGCAAAGAGATTGCAGATACTGAGGCCTTTATCGCACAAAAGAAGCAAGATATTGTTACAAGTAAGTCTCTTATTGAGAAATATGAGGCTCAAAGAAATAATGTAAAGAATAACAGAGAGTATGACTCTTTGTCAAAGGAGATTGAGTATCAGGATCTTGATAGACAACTTTCTGAAAAGAAAATTAAGGACAGCACCCGTTCGGTGGCTGAGAAGAAAGAGGCTTTGGCAGCAGCAAATGAGCTTCTTGAGGGAAGAAAAATAGATCTTGTCAACAAGAAGCAGGAACTTGAGTCAATCATCGAGGAGACACAGAAGGATGAGGAGATCCTTTTGAAGGAGTCTGAGGAGATACAGTCTCAGATAGAGGTAAGATTGTTGAATGCGTATAAGAAGGTGAGGTCAAATACCCGTAATAAACTTGCTGTGGTTACTGTTAAGAGAGATGCTTGCGGTGGCTGCTTCAACAAGATACCACCTCAAAGACAGTTGGATATTGCTTCAAGCAAAAAGATTATAGTTTGCGAGTATTGCGGAAGGATTCTTGTCAATCCGGAGTTTGAGAACGAGTAGTCTGTTGTCATTTATAGACCTTTACGGGTTTTGATAGGGAGATATAGAAGAAACATCCTCTGCCTTTGGTTCTCACCATTGGCGAGGGTGTTTTTTTGTAATCATTTATGAAATAGTACAGTATAATGGCAAAAACAAGTGGGAAAAGGGGGACTGGTGGTTCCAACCAGATAAAGAATCTTGAGTTCATGGGATTGGAGTCGGGACGGAAACCGCCTCAGGCAATAGATATTGAGGAGGCTGTTCTTGGTTCGCTTTTGCTTGAACCAAATTCAGTCGCAGATGTTATTGACGTGCTTGTGCCCGAATGTTTTTACAAAGAGGCCAACAGAAAGATATTCAAAGCAATATCGGCATTGGCCATGAGACATGATGCGGTCGATATATATACAGTTGCTGAGGAACTCAAGAAGACTGATGATCTTGAGCTTGTCGGTGGTCCATATTATTTGAGCCAACTCAGTATGAAGATCGGAGCAGCTGCGCATCTTGATTATCATACAAAGATTCTTGTTCAGAAGTATATTCAGAGAGAGCTGATTTCAATCTCCTATGAGGTTCAGAAGGAGGCTTATGACGATGCTACAGGTGTTGATGACCTGCTTGACAATACACAGCAGAAAATCTTTACCCTCGCCGACAGAAATATGAAGCGGGAGACACAGTCTGTGCAGGATGTTATCAATGAGGCGATTGATGATCTTCAGTCGGTACAGATGAGGGAGGATGGCTTGAGTGGTGTTCCAAGCGGTTATACCGGCATTGACAGGGTAACATTGGGATGGCAGCCGTCGGATCTTGTCATTATTGCTGCGCGTCCGTCTATGGGTAAGACAGCCTTTGTGCTTACAATGGCAAGAAATATGGCTGTGGAGCACAATGTGCCGGTGGCCTTTTTCTCTCTGGAGATGGCATCAAAACAGCTTGTAAAGAGGTTGATGATCAGTGAGACAGGCCTCTCTGCCGATAAGATAAAGGGTGGCAAGAAGCTTGAACTGTATGAGTGGGAACAGCTGAATGTGAGGCTGAATGCCTTGTCTCAGGCTCCGCTCTATATTGATGATACTCCATCATTGTCGATATACGAGTTCCGTTCAAAAGCGAGGCGTCTTGTCTCTTCTGCCGGTGTAAAGATGATCATTATTGATTATCTTCAGCTTATGTCAGGACCTCCGGAGCTTAAGGCAATGAGGGAGCAGGAGGTTTCGGCTATTTCAAGGTCGCTGAAGGCTATCGCAAAGGAGCTGGATGTTCCGATTCTGGCACTTTCCCAGTTGAGCCGTGCCGTAGAGACCCGTGGTGGGGCCAAAAGACCCCAGTTGAGCGACTTGAGGGAATCGGGTGCGATTGAGCAGGATGCAGATATTGTAATGTTCATTCACAGACCCGATTATTACGGAATGACTGAGGATCCGTCGCAGGCCGGATTGACCGATATTATCATAGCAAAACACCGTAATGGTGCCGTATGTGATGTGAAGATGAAATTCCGTAACTCAGAGGTGCGTTTTGTTGATGTGACCGATGTGGCATTGAATGTTGATGTGCCTGGTGAGGCTGCCTATACGGCATCGCGCATGAATGAGATGACTGCAGGAGGCGATGACTTTGGCAACAATCCTGATTTCAGTTAAGGATTGTCTGATATTGATATTTGTTATTGAGGAGGTATTGAAGATGGTGATAAGAGAAAATTGTAATGTGTCAGGAAGAAGAGTGGGAATATTGGTGGCCTTTGCCGCCCTCCTTTTTGTCAATTCCATTTTTGCCCAGACAGATACGACTGCCAGGGAGCTCCCTTTCAAGAAGGGTGAGAAGCTTACTTATGTTTTGAGCTATACGTGGGGTGGAATCAATACTGATGTAGGAGAGGGCGTTGTTACCCTGAATTATGAAAATGGGGTGTATAATCCTGTAGTTAAAGGATATACATATAAGTTTTATGATATGTTCTTTACCGTGAGAGAGCATTTTGAGTCGCATTTTGACGAGAAGACCCTGCGGCCTTACAAATTCTACAGGAATACTCTTGAGGGAAAGTACAGGATGATAAACAACTATACCTTCAACAATGATACCTACGAGATTCATGCTGTTACAAAGAAAAAGGATTATCCCGAAAAGGATTCGATTCTTCCCGGACGGTATAATACCTATGATCTTGTAACACTATACTTTGTCAGCAGAACTCTTGATTTTAACAATGTTCCTGTAGATGAGAAGCAACCTATCTCATTTGCAATTGACCGAGAGATCTTTGACCTCTATTTTGTCTATAAGGGCAAGGAGGTAAAGAAGGTGCCGGGTATGGGAACATACAATACCATGAAGTTTGCAGTAAGGCTGGTTGCCGGAGAGGTGTTTACCGGAAAGGATGAACTTTTTGTATGGGTTACAGATGACAAGAACAAGATTCCGCTTATGTTTGAATCCAAAATACTTGTGGGCAAGGTGTATGGCAGGCTGACAAAATGGGAGAATCTGAAGTACCCTTTGGATAGTAAAGTAAAAAAATGATATTCTAATCAGAACATTAAATTTGACCTTTGATGAGCAGGCGTAACAAGACAATAGACCATGAAGGTGTGGTCACACAAATAACACCAACAGATATTTATGTGGAGATTTTGAACAAGTCGATGTGTGCGGCTTGTCATGCAAAATCGGCATGCACTATGAGTGATATGTCCATAAAGACAATAAAAATACACCGTAATTCAAGTGAAGTGTATCAAGTTGGAGAGGAGGTTCTGGTTGTGATGAAGAAAACTCTGGGATTGCGTGCCGTATGGATTTCTTATGTAATTCCTTTGATTATTTTAATGATTTTATTATTATCTTTGCCTTACTTAAATTTCAGTGAGTTGGGTGCTGGGCTAATGGCCATTCTGGGAATCAGCCTCTACTATGTTGGAGTGTTTTTGTTCAAGGACAGACTGGCCAAGGAGTTCACCTTTGCAATTGAAAAGAAACACTAAATATCAATAAACTTAAATTTTAATGAGTACTACTATTATTTTTACCGTAGTCAGCCTAAGTCTTCTTGGACTTTTGCTGGCTGTTGTGCTTTATTTTGTAGCGCAAAAATTCAAGGTAGAAGAGGATCCGCGCATTGACATCGTGGAGGCTCTTATGCCCGGTGCGAATTGCGGTGGTTGCGGTCAGGCCGGTTGTAGAGCCTTTGCTGAGGCTTGTACGAAGGCTGAGAATCTTGACAGTCTTTACTGTCCAGTCGGTGGCAACCCTGTAATGCAGAAAATTGCCGGAGCTCTTGGCTTTGAAGTTGCTGAGAAAGCTCCAATGGTAGCTGTTGTAAGATGTGCCGGAAGCTGCGACAAACGTCCTAAGACAAATGTTTACGATGGTGCCGCTTCTTGTGCAATTATGAGTGCCTTGTATCCTGGTGATACAGGTTGCAAGTATGGTTGTCTTGGAAAAGGTGACTGTATAAATGCTTGTAACTTTGGCGCAATCTCTATGGATCCTGCTACCGGATTGCCTGTAGTTGATGATGAGAAATGTACAGCCTGCGGTGCTTGTGTAAAAGCATGTCCTAAAGGTGTAATTGAATTGAGAAACAAAGGTCCTAAATCACGCAGGGTATTTGTTTCATGTATTAATAAGGATAAGGGCGGAGTTGCGAGAAAAGCTTGTACTGCCGCTTGTATCGGTTGTGGAAAATGTGCCAAGGTGTGTCCTTTCGGCGCTATTACAGTTGAAAACAACGTCGCTTACATCGATTTCAACAAATGTAAATTGTGTACCAAATGTGTGGCTGAGTGTCCTACCGGTGCCATCCATGCTGTAAACTTCCCTCCGAGACCTCCGAAACCGGCTGCTGCTCCAGCGGCACCTGCTGCTGCTCCTGCAGAACCGGCTCCAGTTGCTGTTCCGGTTGCTGAGAAAAAAGAGGCTTAAAATAACTAAACAGATTAAAAAACTAACAGATATATGAAAACATTTTCGCTAGGTGGAGTTCATCCTGCTGATAACAAGATCTCTTGTGATGCGGCTATTGAGAATTTCCCGATTCCTGAAACAGCATATATCTCTATGTCGCAACATTTGGGTGCTCCAGCAGAGCCGATTGTTGCGGTTGGAGACAAAGTAAAGGTTGGCCAGCTTATAGCTAATGCAAGTGGTTTCATCTCTGCTCCGGTACACTCATCTGTAAGCGGTACTGTCAAGGCAATTGATACAATCAAAGATTTGGCCGGCAATCCTTGCAAAGCAGTTGTAATTACTGTTGAGGGAGATGAGTGGGTGGATACAATTGACCGTTCGGATGCAATTGTAAAAGAGATCAAGCTCGACTCCAAAGAGATTATTGCAAAAATCCAAGAGTGTGGAGTCGTAGGTTTGGGTGGTGCAACATTCCCAACCAACGTTAAACTTTCACCTCCTCCAGGTAAAAAGGCTGAGTTCCTTATTATTAATGCTGCAGAGTGTGAGCCATATCTTACATCTGACTATAGAGTATTGGTTGAGATGCCAGAGCAGGTGCTTATAGGTGCATCAATCATGATGAAAGCTCTGAATGTTACACAAGGATTCATCGGAATTGAGGAGAATAAGCCAAAAGCCATTGAGATTCTTAACAAATATGCATCTGCATACCCTCAGATCAAAGTTGTGGTATTGAAGAAAAAATATCCGCAAGGAGGTGAGAAACAGTTGATTGATGCTGTTGTTGGAAGAAGGGTTCCTTCAAAGGGTCTTCCAATTGATACAGGTGCTGTTGTGCAGAATGTTGGTACTGCTTTGGCAGTCTATGAGGCTGTTCAAAAGAACAAACCTCTATTTGAGGGTATTCTTACTGTTACCGGACAGTGCAGCAATGTGCAAAAGAACTACAAGCATAGGGTAGGTACCCCTATCAGCAAGATAATTGAGGTTACCGGCGGTATTCCTGAGAATGCTGCAAAGGTTATCAGCGGTGGCCCTATGATGGGTAAAGCTATGGCCAATCTTGATGCCCCTACTCTTAAAGGATCATCTTCTGTACTCTACTTGACAGAGGATCAGACAAAGAGAAAGGAGGAGAGCAATTGTATCAGATGCGGCAAATGTGTAAGTGCTTGTCCTATGGGTCTTGAGCCTTATCTTTTGAACAAATTGAGCAAGGTTGCCCGTTGGGATGATGCTGAGGCTCATTTCATCTATGATTGTATTGAGTGCGGCTGTTGCCAGTTCACATGTCCTGCATACATTCCTCTATTGGATAGTATAAGATTTGGTAAGGCAAAAGTTATGGGTATCATGCGTAGCCGTCCTAAGAAATAACAGTTAATCTAATTTAAACAACTAAGAATGAAAAAACTGCTTGTATCACCTTCTCCGCACATTCACGGAAAGGAAAATACCAGAAACTTGATGAGGGATGTGATCATTGCATTGCTCCCTGCAGTTGCGGTTTCGATATATTACTTCGGATTCTCGGCAATCAAATTGGTATTGGTTGGCGTAATCTCATGTATGTTGGTGGAGTTTCTTATCCAGAAATTCCTTCTTAAGGGCAAATGTACAATTTGCGACTATTCAGCAGCACTTACAGGTGTGCTTTTGGCTCTTAACCTTCCGCCAAACTCACCTTGGTGGCTTATGGTAATCGGTGCCATTGTAGCTATCGGTGTTGCTAAGATGACTTTTGGCGGCTTGGGACAGAACTTGTTCAACCCTGCATTGGTAGGCCGTGTATTTCTATTGGTTTCATTCCCTGTGCTTATGACAGATTGGACAGCTCCGGCTTCTTTCTTTGGTGCATCTTTGGATGCAGCTTCCGGTGCAACTCCATTGGCATTGGTTAAGGAGGCTGTTGCTGCAGGAACTCCTGTAAGCGAGATTTTTGCACAGAACCCGTCGCTTTCATATTCACAATTGCTGTTTGCGAGGGTCGGTTCTGCCGGTGAGGTATCTGCAATTGCCCTTTTGTTGGGCTTTGTATATCTTCTTGTAAGAAGAGTCATCAAACCTCACATAACCCTTTCCATTTGGGCTACAGTGTTTGTATTCTCAGGAATTCTATGGTTGTGCAACCCTGACCAGTTTACAGATCCAATCTTCAACCTTCTAACAGGTGGTATGTTGTTGGGTTCAATCTTTATGGCTACAGACTATGTTACCTCTCCTATGAGCGAGAAGGGTATGATAATCTTTGGTGTCGGTATAGGTGTCATTACAATACTTATCCGTGAATTCGGTGCTTATCCTGAGGGTATCTCATTTGCGATTCTTATCATGAACGCAACTGTTCCTCTAATCAATATGTATGTTAAACCTAAACGTTTCGCAAAGGAGGCAAAATAATGGCAAGAGAATCTACATTTGTAAATATGTCAGTAACACTGTTCGCAGTATGCCTTATTGCATCTGCAGTGTTGGGTGGTGTTTATGCACTGACAAAAGAGCCTATTGATGCAGCTCAGATCGCTAAAATCAATGGTGCAATTGGAGGAGTTGTGCCAGAGTTTGACAATGCTCCTTCTGCTGAAATGTTCACAGTTGAGGTTGACGGCAAGAAATCGAATGTCTATCCGGCAAAGAAGGGTGAGGAGATTGTAGGTTATGCAATTGAGGCCTCTTCTTCAAAAGGATTCGGCGGAAACATTACTTTGATGGTAGGTTTCAAACCAGACGGTTCACTTGTAAAGACATCTGTAATTTCCCATGCGGAGACTCCAGGTTTGGGCGCGAAGATTGATGACAGCCAGAGCCATTTTGTAACTCAGTTCGAGGGCAGGAATCCGGCTGATCCAAACTTCAAGCTGTCGGTAAAGAAAGATGGTGGTGACATTGATGCGATCACTGCTTCTACAATTACTTCAAGAGCATACTGTGATGTTATTGAGAATGCCTACAAGGCATTTTGTGAGGCTAATAAAAATAACGTAAAGGCTGATGCTGAACAACCTGTAGAGGAGGTTCAGGAGGCTGCAAACGCGAGTGAGGAGGCTCAAAACTAATATGGGTAAATTTGGATTGATATTAAAAGGTATAATTAAGGAGAACCCTACATTTGTATTGGTATTGGGTATGTGTCCTACTTTGGGTACAACTACCTCGGCAATCAATGGTATGGGTATGGGCTTGGCAACAACATTTGTGTTGATTTTGTCAAATATGGTAATTTCTGCAATTGCCCCTCTTATTCCTGCTAAAGTGAAGATCCCAAGCTACATTGTTGTTATTGCAGCATTGGTAACTGTTCTTCAGTTTGTTATGCAGGCTTATGTTCCTGCTTTGTATGCTACTTTGGGTCTGTTCATTCCACTGATTGTGGTTAACTGTATTGTTTTGGGTAGAGCTGAGGCTTTTGCATGCAAGAACTCTGTGATTGATTCGGTACTTGACGGTGTTGGTATCGGACTTGGTTTTACACTTTCATTGACAACTATCGGATTTGTAAGAGAGTTGTTGGGTGGCCTGTCTGTATTTGGAAACAAATTGGTTGAAGGTGATGGTATGTTGGCCTTTGTGCTTGCGCCTGGTGCTTTCCTTGTTTTAGGATATCTTATGGTATTGTTCAACAAAGCAACAAAAAAATAACCTTAAAAAATTAGTACTATGGAATATATAATTATTATAATATCTGCAGTTTTTGTAAACAATATTTTGCTGGCGCAATTCTTGGGCGTATGTCCATTCCTTGGCGTATCAAATAAGGTTTCTACTGCAGTTGGTATGTCTGGTGCTGTGTGCTTTGTTATGGCAGTTGCTACACTTGTTACCTATTTGGTCCAATATTATTTGTTGGTTCCGCTTGGAATTGAGTTCATGCAGACCATTGCATTTATTCTTGTAATTGCAGCGCTGGTTCAGATGGTAGAGATTATACTTAAAAAGATCAGCCCTGCGTTGTATCAGGCTTTGGGTATCTTCTTGCCTTTGATCACTACAAACTGTGCAGTATTGGGAGTTGCAATTCTTGTAGTTTCAAAAGAGTTCACTTTTGGTGGCGATGCCCATTACTTGAATCTTGCAGAGTCAGTTGTATACGCAATTGCAAGTGCATTGGGTTTTGGATTGGCTATGACTCTATTTGCAGGTTTGAGAGAACAATTGGAACTTTCAAGTGTTCCTAAAGCATTCAAGGGTGTTCCTATTGCGCTAATTACTGCAGGTATCCTTGCAATGGCGTTTATGGGATTCTCAGGACTTGTATAGTAAATAACAACTGTATTCAGTATCATTATGACCAAGAACAAGACAATATCACAAATACTTACCACTTTGGAGGTAGAAGCACTTTTGCGCGAGGGCAGATTGGATGAAGCCTATACAGAACTTCATAATTTACTTGAGCGGGAACCTAAAAATGCGTATGCGTGGTATCTTTTAGGAGGCATTTACCGTAGGCAGCAGTTGTGGGGCGATGCAATCAATGCCTACAATAAGGCAAAGATGATTGATCCTACAGGGCCGGCGGCAACCGCCATTGAGGCGATATATGAGATATTGAACTACAGGAATGTCGATTTCCTTAATGCATAGCATTAAAGGATTTATATTTGAAAAAGAGGCCGGGTCATTGATTGATCCGGCCTTTCTATTATATTTTGGTGCCTCTTTTTTCTATTGTTCCAATTTCTGTTTGCTTGATTTTTTTTGGGGCATATATGGGCGTTTGTTGTGGTACTTTAATACTGCGTGTCTTGGTTGGGAATGCTGTCAGAGAATGATTTTTTATTGGATAATTTTTGTTTATATCTGGACTGATCATTTGAGTTGTCCATTATATATAGTGTATGGGGTTTTTGCCCTCAAATATTGCCGTAGAGTGATTCCTTTTTGTTCCGCATGTACTCCTCGGTCAGTTGTATGACGGCCTTAATTACCGTGAATTTTACCCATAAAAAAGGAGTGACCAAGCGGTCACTCCCTTGAAATTATTCAGGCATCTACCTATCTGTTAGTATCCAGGGTTCTGTTGTAGCTCTGGGTAGATAGTCTGCTCAGTAGCAGAGATAGGAAGCACGATTCTGTGGTCATTCCAGTCAATTACCTGTCTTGTAGCACCTGCATAGTCGCGCTCGTCAATGCTCTGGTCTCTTACGATTGTACCGCCAGTTCTCATCACGTCAAAGAATCTGTGGCCCTCGCCAATGAACTCTTTGTGACGCTCTGTAAGAACAAGGTCAACAGTAGCAGTTACATCTTGTGCAGTAACATCTGCTCTCTTTCTTACAGCGTTCAAGTAGTTGTCAGCAACGCTCTGTTTGCCAAGGTGGCAAGCAGCCTCTGCAGCCATAAGGTAAGCATCTGTAATTCTGAACAATCTTGGGTTGTTCTGTCTGAAAGTTGTTCCGCCTTCGTTGCCGACGAATTTTTTCAACCAATAGAACTCCTGACCAGGGATAACACCTGTTTCAGGGTCGTGGTATTTGATCATCTCTGCACGTACATCGTTAGGAGTATCTTTGAAAAGTTCTCTCCATTTCTTTGTAGGTAGAAGCGATTTGCCGGCGTTGCTTGCCTCAAACCAAAGGTTGTGGTAGATTGTGTAGAAACCACCGTCTGAGTCAATGTCACCGTCAGCAGTTACAAGGAATTCCATTACTGACTCGTCGTCACATACTCTGCTCCAGTAAGCCAAATACTCGTCATTTGGAACCAATCTGTAAGGAGAGTTCTCTACAACCTCTACGTTTGCATCGTATGCCAACTGGTAGTTGCCTTTGTAAAGGGCAATCTTGCCTTGTAGCATTTTTGCAGCCCAGTAGTTGAAGTGGCCGTTATTTTTTGCTCTTGACAAATATTTCAAAGCCTCAGCAACGTCAGATTCTGCTTGAGCGTATGTCTCTGCAACAGTGTTACGAGGAAGTCTTGCCTCTGAAGGTGAAACTACAGAAGTAAGTACAACTGCACCAAGAGAAGCGCCGTTGTCTTTAAGGTATGGATAACCGTAAAGTCTTGCCAAGTCAAAGTAGCATAGCGATCTTACAGCATATGCCTGACCCATTAGATCGTCTCTGAGGGCAGCCTCTTCTGTAGAGCTTGTCTCAAGAGTATTGATGTTTGCAATGAATGTGTTGGCTCTCATAATGATGTTGTAGAAGCCTTGCCACATTGAGAAGTAGTTTGTCTGAGTTGGTGAAAAATCCAACAAATAGATTGTGTTTGCAGTACCACCCATATCTTTAGGGTAGATGTTGTCAGCTCTTACATCACCTAAGTAAGGGATGTGTGTTCCGTACATGCTGTAGTACATCAATTCGGTATAAAGACCATTTGCTGCAACTTTGGCATCGTCCATAGTTACCATTGCGCTCTCTGCCACAACTGAGTCAGTTGGCACTTTATCCAGGAAGCCCTCGCATGAAGATGCTCCCAATAGAACGCCAGCAGCAATTGCTATGTTGTATATAAATCTTTTCATACTATTCAATTTTTTAAATTCTTTCTAATTACTTGTAGATGGTTTATTAGAAGCTTACTTCAAGACCAAATGTAACAGTTCTCATAGAAGGCATTCCCAATGAATAGAAACCGCTGTTCTGGATCTCTGGGTCAATGTGAAGTTTAGAGAATGTCAACAAGTTTGCACCTGCCACGTATACACGTGCATTTGACAAACTTAGTTTGTTTACAAATGTTCTAGGTATAGTATAAGAAATAGTAGCGTTCTTCAATCTTAGGTAGTCACCTCTGTGTAGGAATCTGTCAGAATCGTAGTAACCACCCTGATTGTTACCGGCAATACGTTTAGGGAATGCTGCATCTTTGTTGGTCTCTGACCATGCATCTACCTGTGATTTACCGATGTTTCTGTGGAACTCGCGGTAACCGTCTGTGTACAAATCGTCAGTACCGTCATCCCAGATATAGTGGCCGTATTTGTATGACCATGCCATTGTGAATGACAAGTCTTTCCATCTCAAGTCAACATTGAATCCACCGTAACCGTCAGGAAGAGCGGTCTTGCCCTCAAGGATTACAGAGTTGGAGTTGTTTCTGTTTCTTGGAGTGTAGTTGTACAAATCGTGAGGTGCTTTCTCACCTTTAGCCAATTTTGTTCCGTCTTTAAGGATAACATCCTCTGTTAGAGTTGCGCCTTTCTTGAAGAATGAACCGTCAGCATATTGAGGCATACCGTTCTCATCATATCCAAGATAGTCACGAGAGTAGTATTGGTAGAATGCATAACCCTGTTTCCAGATGTAAGGACGTGATGTCTGGGTCTCACCCTCCTCAGATAGTGAAAGGATCTCATTGTCAATCTTTGACCAGTTTACACCAACTGACAAATCCCAGTCATTTTTCTTTAGAATGTCAACGTTCAAAGCCAACTCCCAACCTCTGTTCTTCATTGCACCAACGTTAGAAAGTGTGCTGGTGAAACCTGTAGTTGAAGGAATCTTGGCGTCAAGCAACAAGTCTGTAGTCTTCTTCTCAAAGTACTCAACTGATAGAGTGTATCTGTCAAAGATTGTAGCGTCAATAGCAACGTTCCAGTTCTTGTTTTTCTCCCAAGTCAAATCTGAGTTAGCCAAGTTTGAAGGATAACTTGCACCCTCGTTTCCGTAAACACCGTAATCATAAACTGACATATATCCGAAGTAATCAGTTGGAAGAGTACCGCTGGTACCGTATGATCCACGAAGTTTACCGTCGTTCAACCAGTCAAAGTCCATAAATTTCTCGTTTGAGAATCTCCATGATCCTGATACTGACCAGAAATCACCCCAACGTGTCTCAGGAGCAAGTCTTGAAGAACCGTCACGTCTGTATGTTCCGGTCAAATAGTATCTCGCACCGAAGTCATAGCTAAGGCTACCCAAAACTGAAAGCAAACCCTCTTCACGGCTCCATGAGTAACTTGAATCATACTCTGTACCGAAGATTGACTCAGTTGCACCTGCGTAAGAGAAGCTTGTTTTACCGGCTCTTGTCATGCGGTATTTCTCCTCTTCTGCCTCCCAGCCTGCCATAGCAGAAAGATGGTGGTCTCCCCAAGTCTTGTCAAAGTTCAACTGAGTTGTACTAACCATACGGTTAACATTTCTGTGGCGGTCTGACATATATCCACCAGGCTCACCATATGCAGTGAAGTTAGGGTGTCCGTATAGCCAACCGAATCTGTCATGTACATATAGCCAGTCGCTGCTTATTGTAGTCTTTGCGGTCAACCACTCTGTGAATTTGACTTCCATCCAGCCTTTCAAAAGCAAACGGTTCTGACGTGCGTCATTGATCTGCATGTCGTAAGTAGGAACAGGGTTAACTGTACTTACTGTAGGGTTCCAGCGCTCCATGTAAAGGTCGCCAGTCTCTTTGTAAGCATAAGGCCATCTTTCATTCAAGTAAACTTTCCAGATTGTATAAGGGTCATCTTTCGAGTGGTCTTCCTGGTGACCTTCCTGGAATGTCCAAGAGTACTGTAGGTTACCGCCCAATTTGATGAACTTGTTAAGTGTTGCCTCGCCATTGATAGTTGTTGAAACCCTCTGCAAGTTCTCAATTGATGTCAAACCCTGTTGGTCAGAGTAAGCAACTGAAGCATAGATTCTGCCTTTTTCACCACCACCTGAGATGTTGTACTCATAGTTTTGTGAAATACCTTTGCGGAACAATACATCTTCCCAATCCTTGTAGATATATTTGCTCTCATCTCTTGAAGGGTAGTTCTGCTCAACTTTGGCAGCTACGTAATCCTCCAATGTATTATAGCTCTTCCATGCGTTAGGGTTGTTCTGGCCATAGTGGTACCATGCCTGTCTGTGCAACTCCTCAGTCTCTGCATCTGATGCCAATGGGTAGTTGTCGTATGCAAAGTAAGAAACACCAACACTTGCTTTGAAGGTTGAAGTGACTTTACCTCTCTGACCTTTCTTTGTAGTAATAAGGATTACACCGTTTGATGCGCGTGAACCGTACAAAGAGGCAGCAGCGGCATCTTTAAGGATTGTAATTGACTCAATGTCTGAAGGGTTCAAGAATGACATTGCTGTTGTTGAGATGTTACCTGAAGACCAGTCACCGCTTGTTGCAGGAACACCGTCGATAACATACAAAGGTGCGTTGCCGGCATTGAATGAACCGAAACCACGGATACTGATATCAGCCTGTGCACCTGGCTGTCCTGATGAAGCTGCAACCTGCACACCAGGAGCTTTACCTGACAATACAGACTCAAAACTCATCACTGGGGCATCTTTCAAGGCGTCATCCTTAACCACAGTAGCAGATCCTGAATAAGAACCTTTTTTAACTGTACCGTAGGCAACGACCATCACCTCTTCCAATGCTTCTGTGTCCGGTGAAAGGATAATCTCCAAATAGGCCTTTCCGTTCACAGGAACTTCAATAGTTTTGAAACCTATTGATGAGACCACAACAGTGGCATCGTTAGCTACGTTATTCAAAACGAACTCTCCGTTATCACCTGAAGTAGCCATATTGGTGGTTCCCTTTACAACTATGCTTGCAAAAGAAACCGGACTACCATCTTCCGCCGAAGTCACCTTTCCGGTAACTTTGGTTTGCGCGAACATTACTCCTGTTGTGAGTATTGCCAACGCTAGCAGAAATAATCTCTTCATAGTTAATTAATGTTAGTTAGTAATGATTGTTTTTATTTTGTGTTTTTGTAGTCAAATAGCCAATCTCTAAGTTCCGTAAAGTTAATAAAAAATATCTAAAAATGTAGTCCCTTGTAGCCAAAATGTCATTTTATGCGGTTGTTTGGCATTTAATTCGTAACATATTGACCACCAAATGATGTCATCTCTGTATAAGAGAGCGGACACTGTTTTGTGTCATCCAAAGGGGGGGATCTGGAACGTGTGTCATATAAAAAAGAGCCTGATGCCAAAGGTTTCCCATAAAACAGCGAATCCCTGTTGGAGCCTATCTCCAACAAGGATTTGCCATTCATTTAGATTACTTTGAATCAGCCTTTTTATTTAATGGTATGCTTAAAGATGCTTTATCAGCTTAATCAAGTTTTAGTTTCTTGCAGCACTCCCAAAGTACAACTCCGGCAGAGACTGAAATGTTGAGTGAATGTTTTGTGCCAAATTGTGGTATCTCCAGTACCGCATCACTTGCGCTTACTACCTCCTGCTGTACTCCCTTTACCTCATTGCCGAAGATGAGGGCATATTTCCTGTCGGGAAGAGGATTGAATTTTTCCAGAGAAATGGAGTCTTCGGCCTGTTCAATGCTTATAATTGTATAACCCTCTTCTTTAAGTTTCCCGACAGCCTCCATTGTCTCCTTATAATACTCCCACTCTACAGAAAACTCGGCTCCAAGAGCAGATTTGTGTATCTCTGCAGTTGGTGGAGTGGCGCAAATTCCGCACAGAATTATCCTTTCAATAAAAAATGAATCAGCAGTGCGGAATGCGGAACCTATATTGTGCTGGCTCCTCACATTATCCAAAACAACTGTTATGCTGAGTTTTGTGGCCTCCTTGAACTCTTGGGCAGATATACGTCCAAGTTCATCATTCCTTAATTTTCTGTACATTGAAAAAAAAATTATAACTTTACCGAATGTTGATGCAAAAATAAAATTAAAATCATAAATTTGTGAGAAATATTCTTTACACGTAGATAAAATAAAAACAATATGAAACAAGATCTTCAAATTTCTGAACTAATCAAAAAAGAGGAAAACAGACAGCTTCACGGCATTGAGTTGATTGCATCTGAAAACTTTGTGTCTAATCAGGTGTTGGAGGCACTTGGCTCAGTTTGTACAAACAAGTATGCTGAGGGTTATCCTGGAGCAAGATACTATGGCGGTTGCGAAGTGGTAGACCAGATTGAGCAATTGGCAATTGACCGCCTTTGCCAGCTCTTTGAGGCAGAGTATGCAAATGTGCAACCTCACTCTGGAGCTCAGGCAAACATGGCAGTAATGATGGCTTGTATTAAACCGGGTGACACTTTCATGGGTCTTGACCTTGCACATGGCGGACACCTTACTCATGGTTCTCCTGTAAATATGTCCGGAATCCTCTATAATGCCGTTGCATATCACTTGAATGAGGATGGTATTATTGATTATGATGACATGGAGAAACAGGCACTTGAGCACAAACCTAAATTGATCATTGGAGGTGCCTCTGCATACTCAAGAGAGTGGGATTGGGCCAGAATGCGTGAAATTGCAGATAAAGTGGGGGCTATTTTGTGGGTGGATATGGCACATCCTGCAGGTCTTATTGCGGCCGGTCTGTTGAGCAATCCTGTCAAATTTGCCCATATTGTAACATCTACAACCCACAAGACATTGAGAGGTCCTCGTGGCGGTATCATTTTGATGGGCAAGGATTTTGACAATCCATTTGGAATCAAGACTCCTAAGGGAGAAATCAAGAAGATGTCGGCAGTGTTGAATTCAAGCGTTTTCCCTGGTATTCAAGGTGGTCCGCTTGAGCATTGTATTGCAGCCAAGGCTGTCTCTTTCTTTGAGGCTCTTCAACCTGAGTTCAAGGAGTATCAGATACAGGTTAAGAAGAATGCAGCAGCTATGGCAGAGGCATTCATTGCAAAGGGGTACAAAGTTGTTTCGGGAGGTACTGACAACCACGTTATGTTGATTGACTTGAGAACAAAATTCCCTGACCTTACCGGTAAAGTTGCTGAGAAGACACTTGTTCAGGCAGATATTACAGTAAACAAAAATATGGTTCCTTTTGACAGCCGTTCACCATTCCAGACATCAGGAATCCGCGTAGGAAGCCCTGCTGTTACATCAAGAGGTTTGGTTGAGAAGGATATGGTAACAATTGTTGACCTTGTAGACAAGGTTCTAAGCAATATTGATGATCCGAAAGTGTTGGAGGAGGTCAAAGCATCGGCACGTCAGTTGATGAGCGGACGTCCTTTGAACGCATGGTAGAAAACAGTGCGCCAGAGATAAATTACAATAAAGGGGTGGCTCCAGTTTCAGGCCGCCCTTTTTTATTACACTAAGGTATGGATGGAGCTTTAAAGCTTTTCTATTAAACAGAAAATCCCTGTCAGAATATGCTCTAACAGGGATTTGCTATTCATGGGTGACTTTTGCGTCAGCCGTTCTATTGTGTCAGAGGAGACTACTCTGCGCTCTCCTCTTTGCGGTTCTCGTTTCTGTTGGGACGTCTCTCATCCTTGTTGAACTTTCCGCCTCTTCTGTCATTTCCTCCCTTGCGGTCATCTTTTCCCTCAGGTCGTGGTCTGCGAACTGGTTCAACGTAACCTTCAGGTTTCTCCATAAGAGCCTTGCGTGAAAGTCTCATCTTGCCGGTCTTGCCATCGATTTCAAGAAGTTTAACCTCCACTTCGTCGCCAATCTTAAGGACATCCTCAACCTTCTCGGTCTTCTTCCAGTCAATCTCTGAGATATGCAACAATCCCTCTTTGCCAGGAAGAATTTGAACGAATGCTCCAAACTCAAGAATTGAAACAACTTTACCTTTGTAGATCTCACCAACCTCAGGAACTGTAACGATACCCTTGATCCAGTTAAGGGCGGCATCCATTCCCTCCTTGTTCTCTCCAAAGATGTCTACAACACCTACAGCCTCGTTGTTTTCATTCTGCTGCTCGGTAATTGTAATTGTTGTACCTGTAGTCTTCTGGATGTTCTGGATAACCTCACCGCCTTTACCGATGATTGCACCAATGAACTCACCTGGAACTGTAATCTGAACGATTCTTGGAGCGTATGGCTTAAGGTCAGGACGTGGAGCATCAATGCACTTCATCATCTCGCCCATAATATGCATTCTGCCTTGGCGAGCCTGCTCAAGAGCCTGCTCCAACACCTGGTATGACAAGCCGTCAACTTTAATGTCCATCTGGGTTGCTGTAATACCGTCTTTGGTACCTGTAACCTTGAAGTCCATATCTCCCAAGTGGTCCTCATCACCCAAAATGTCAGACAATACAGCATATCTGCCACTCTTGGAATCAGAGATAAGACCCATTGCAATACCTGAAACAGGTTTCTTTATCTGGATACCGGCATCCATAAGTGCCAATGTGCCGGCACAAACTGTAGCCATTGATGATGAGCCGTTTGATTCAAGAATATCTGATACTACGCGAACTGCATAAGGATTCTCTTCTCCGGTAGGCACCATTGGTTTTAGGGCTCTGAATGCCAAGTTGCCATGGCCGATCTCGCGTCTTCCGACACCTCTTTGTGCCTTTGCCTCTCCTGTTGAGAATGGAGGGAAGTTGTAGTGAAGAACGAAAGGCTCGGTCTTTTGTACCAATACCTCGTCTGTCTCTTTCATGTCAAGTTTGGTACCAAGGGTAACTGTTGTCAAAGACTGGGTCTCACCACGTGTGAAGATTGCAGAGCCGTGAGCACATGGAAGATAGTCAACCTCGCACCATATAGGGCGGATTTGTGTGGTAGTTCTGCCGTCAAGTCTTACACCTTCATCAAGGATCATATTACGCATAGCCTCTTTCTCAACTGCATGGAAGTAACGTGCAACCAATGCAGCTTTCTCCTCCTGCTCCTCCTCTGGAAGTGTAGCAAGGAACTCCTCCTCAAGTGCTGCAAATGCATCACCTCTTTCATGTTTTGAAGTGCCGCTTTTGGCAATTGCGTAGCATTTGTCGTAGCAATATTTATGGCAAGCCTCTTTTAGCTCTTCGTCATTTTTCTCATGGCAATATGTTCTCTTCTCTGTCTTTCCAACCTCTGCCATAAGCTCCAACTGTGCCTGGCACTGAACCTTGATTGCTTCATGGGCAAATTTGATGGCATCAAGCATAACAGCTTCGCTTACCTCTTTCATCTCTCCCTCAACCATCATGATGTTGTCAATTGTTGCGGCAACCATAATGTCAAGATCTGCCTTCTCAAGTTCAGAGAATGTAGGGTTGATGCAGAACTCACCGTTTATTCTTGCAACTCTAACCTCAGAAATAGGTCCTCCGAAAGGAATGTCGCTCACTGCGATCGCTGCAGATGCGGCCAAACCTGCCAATGCATCAGGCATAATCTCCTTATCTGCGGAGATTAGGTTTACTGTAACAAAAACTTCTGCATGGAAATCATCTGGGAAAAGCGGTCTCAAAGCACGGTCAATCAAACGTGCAACAAGAATCTCAGCATCTGAGGCTCTGCCCTCTCTCTTCATGAATCCGCCAGGGAATCTTCCGGCTGCAGCAAATTTCTCTTTGTAATCTACCTGCAAAGGCATAAAGTCAACATCCTCTTTTGCATCTTTGGCGCAGGTAACTGCTGCAAGCAACATTGTATTGCCCATCTTTACAACAACAGAACCATCTGCCTGTTTGGCCAATTTGCCGGTTTCAATCTCAATTATTCTTCCATCATTCAGTTGGATGGATTTTTTTACTATGTTCATTATATCTTTAATGTAACTCGCCTCCCCCTACGGGAGTTTTAATTAACTCTAACATCACCGCTGTCTGCCGCGAGCTACCTTTGTTGGCAAACAGGGTATAATTATTTATAATATCTCGCAAAGATACAAAAAGTTACGCGATTGCTTCATTTTATTTGCAATTATTATAAAAAAAGAAGAGGCGGTAACAATTTACCACCTCTTCTCTCTTTCCGTTTGTATTATTTACGAAGGTTAAGTGCCTTCACAATATTTCTGTATCTCTCAATATCCCTTGCTTTAAGGTAATCCAACAAACGACGTCTTTTACCAACAAGTCTCAAAAGTGATCTCTGAGTGTTGTAATCTTTCTTGTTGTTTTTAAGATGCGCTGTCAAATGAGCGATACGGTAGGAAAATAAAGCAACTTGACTCTCTGCTGAGCCGGTGTCTGTATTAGACTTTCCGTATTGACCGAAAATCTCTTGCTTTTTGTCAGGTGATAAATACTCTGCCATTGCTAAGATTATTAAATTATTCTGTTCCAAAATAGGGACTGCAAAGGTAGTCAAAATTTATTATCCTGCAACTTTTACTTGAAATATTTTGAATATTATAAATTTAACTCCCTCCTCGTCAGTTCAGGCGGTACTTGCGGAGCTCTTTTGAATACTCTTTTTCCATTCCGCCACATGCTTTGTCAAGCAGGTTGTGGAACTCTTTCCCGTGGTTGGGGTGGACAAGGTGGCACAACTCGTGCAGGATTACAAAATCTCTCAATTTGTCGGGAAGGCTTATAAGGTGCATGTTAAGATTGATATTGCCTGCAGTTGAACAGCTTCCCCAGTTGCTTCGGTTATTTTTTATGGCTACCCTTTTGTATGTGAATGGCTTTTCTATACATCTGCCTGCGCTATCCGTTATTATAAATCTCTCATTCATTCTTCCCGACAGCTCCTTTAATCTCTCTGGAAGAGTGCTCCGCGCCCTCTGGCGTATCTGCTCAAGTCCGCCGGTTTCAATGTCGCTGATCGAGATCCTTGATGCCTCCTGTCTGGTGATTCTCTCAAGAGTTGCCATTATTTTAGTCGAGTTCTTTTCTACAAATCCAATGGCTGTGGCAAATGATGTGAAGAGTGGAAGGGTTACACGGACTCTGCCATTGCGTGTTACAGATACACGTATGCACTTGCTGCCTCTCCTTTTTGTGTAGTGAACAATTCCAAGCAGTGGATGCTTTATCTCTTTACCCAGTAATCCCATCTTCGTCGGGCCCTAATTGTTGTGAAGTCTCCAGTTAATAATAAAAAGAGCCCGGCTTGTACCGGACTCCTCAAATTGTTGCTGCCGCAATCTATTTTGCCAAAGCACTGATTCTCTTGAACAATGCATCAACCTCCGAAAGAAGTTTTGCATTGATCTGTTTGAAGTGCTCTTTTGTACCCTCTTTAGGGTAGTGGTTGATCTGGTCAAAAAGGTTGTCACCAAGAGCAATGGCATCTGTAATGATATTTTTTGCCTCTTCCTGATTCTTCTCTCCGTTAAGGTACATGAATACCCAGCAGTCAGAGATAACTTCGTTAATCAAATAGATAACGTCTTTTTTAATTGTTCTAAGATTTGCCATCTTTATATGGTTTTAAATGGTTCAATATTGATTATAGTTTTTCGATACCGATACCTGGTTTGTCGTTCAATGTAATCTTGCCGTCCACGATTGTCATACCTGAGTAGCAGTCATTCTTGATTAGAAGGTTGCCGTCAAGGTCTGCCCACTCCATCTTAGGAGCAAGCTGTGCGGCTGCCGAGATAGCGCATGAAGTCTCGGTCATACAGCCAATCATAAGTTTCATGTTCAAAGCCTCTGCCAATGAAACCATCTCGCGAGCCTCTCTCATACCGGTACATTTCATAAGTTTGATATTGATACCGGTATATGCACCTTTAAGTTTCTGGATATCCACAAGTCTCTGGCAGGCCTCGTCAGCATAGATAGGAAGCGGGCTGTTCTCTGTCAACCATGCAGTCTCGTCCAAAAGATATTTTGACATCGGCTGCTCAATCATCTTCACATTGCGCTCATTCAACCAGTGGATCATATCCAAAGCATAGTGTTTGTCTTTCCAGCCCTGGTTTGCGTCAACGCAGATAACTGTATCTGTAACTGAACGGATTGTATTGATCATCATCTTGTCTGTAGCCTCGTCCCTTCCCAACTTTACTTTGATCACTTTGTATGGAGATGCCTCTTTTGTCTTCTCCTTTACAACTTCCTCAGTATCAAAACCTACTGTAAATGAGGTGTTAGGACATACTGTAGGGTCAAATCCCCAGATTTTCCACCAAGGCTGTCCCATAAGTTTTCCTACAAGGTCATGCAGTGCAATATCAACTGCAGCCTTTGCCGCTGTGTTGTTGATTGCAATGCTGTCGACATATTTCATGATGTCGTCAATAAGAAAAGGTGAACTGAACTTGCTTAGGTCTACCTTTTTCAAGAACTCTATAACCGAAGCCTGAGTCTCTCCCAAGTATGGAGGCATGGCTGCCTCACCATATCCGGTTACTCCATCATATGTGATTTGGGTAAGTACAATAGGAGTTGTGGTTCTTACAGATGTTGCAATGGCGAAGGCGTGTCTCATCTGTGCATCAAATGGAACAAAAGATAGCTCCATTTTCTTGCTTCCGCCTGATTTCTTTACACCCTTCTGTGCAAAAATTGTTGCAGGGTTGAACAGTGCCGCTGCAGCTGTAAGCATACCCGCTGATTTCAGAAAGTTACGTCTTGTTGTCATTCTGTTTATGTTTTTCGGTTATAAAATTACTTGTATAGTTTTTCAATTGAGTATATCTCCTTACCCATATCCTGGTTACCGATGATTCTGCACGCTCTGAGAAGTCTCTTTGAACCGCTGTAGTAATTGTCATCTGACGGGATGAGTGAGTTGATCCTTACTTTGCCGGCTGAGTGGATGAAGATACCGTTCTCAATATAAATACCAACGTGGGTAACTCTCTCTTTCTTCTCTGGAGTAGCTTTTGAACCGAAGAAGATAAGGTCTCCCTTTTTGAGGTTTGAAAGGGCCTCAACTGTATATGTGCTGTCATTTACATATTTTGAGATGTCTACATTGTCACCTGTGTGGCACTGCTGCGAAGCATCTCTTGCAAGAACAAGACCATTTAGGAAATATGTTGATTTTGTAAATCCACTGCAGTCAACAGCCTTGATTGATGTGCCACCCCACATATATGGAACACCGATAAACTGTTTTGCTGTGGCGATAATGTTCTCGGCGGTAGGGTTGCGGCTGTCAAGCCATTTTTCGAAGTTTGTAACATCTCTCTGAGGAATGTAGCCTGTTCTTCCGTCGGCAATTGCAACTTTTCTCCAGTAGATGCCTGCGTTACCCAAATCAATAAGGATATTGCCCCATACAGCATCACTTACCATCTGGCTCTTGTCGCTGTTGTCCTCATAAATGGTAGTATATTTTGTAGTTACAATCACTTTGTCTTTTGCCTTGTATGCATCAAGCTCCTCTTTTGTCATCTCCTGATAGCTGGCATTGGTAACCCATGCAATGTAGCCTTCTGGAGTAATTGCGCGTGTCCAGCCATTGTCATTCTTCTCAAGAAGTCTTAGCGGTGTGCCCATCATTACTTGAGTTGCGGACTCCGCACTATATTTGCCGCCTGTACGGAAGTTGATTACAGACTGGGTTGACACAGCATAGGTCTTCTCTCCGAGTTTTGCACATGGTAACATGAAAAGACTATCCTCAAACTGGATGTTTGCAGCCTTCAATGCATGCGCCAATGAATCTTTTGCCTGCTGCTGGGTTGTTACACCACGCAAAATATATTTATCCCCCTCTTTCTCCAGGTTTACATCAAATGTCTTTGAACGGCTGTCGGGAGCATGTACTGCTTTTACTCCTTTTTTGATATCATTGAACTTCTCAATGGTAGCATCCTGCTGATTGTTGCAGCATCCTGCCAATACAGCTGCTGCCATAGATGTAAGTAGTAGTATTTTTTTCATTTGGGTTGAATTAATGTTTTTTAACCTAATATCTTGCAAAGATAATTATTTGTTGGCAGAGAATCAATAATATTTTGTGGATTTATAGTATCTTTGCAATAAAAAAGATGATATTAGATTCAGTTAAAAGTTTTGAAAAATATAAGACCCTTGTTCCGGGATTTGACAAGGTGTATGAGTTTGTCCGTAAAGGCAATCTTCTTGATTTGGAGGAGGGAAAGCATGAGATAGACGGCAAGAATGTATATTGTACAATTTTTAACGGGCCGTTGAAGGGGTATGAGGATGCTCCTCTTGAGGTTCATGATTCATATATCGATATTCATGTGGTGCTTGAGGGGGTGGAGACCATTGGCATCAAGGACAGGGCTCTTTGCAATGAGCATGGCCTCAATGTGAAGTATAAGGAGGAGGATGATATTGCATTCCTAAGTGATGATGAACCTGAGAATTTTGTAAGTCTTGGCGCCAATAACCTTGCTATAATTTTTCCGGCAGATGCGCATGCTCCTCTTATTGGAGAGGGAAGTGTGAAGAAAGCTGTTTTTAAGGTTATGGTCGAAAGGCCTAAGGAGAGCTTTTTGAATAATTAGACCCGCTTTCAGGTATGGAAAAGCGTTATAACGCATTCACGGGTTATTTCAGGGAGAAGTATGGATGCCGGCTTCAGAAAATAGTAATTGATGCCGGCTTTACCTGTCCCAACAGGGATGGCCGTGTGGGTGTGGGCGGATGTACATATTGCAACAATGCGGCTTTCCATCCCAATTACAGTACTCCCGACAAATCTATCCTTCAGCAACTTGAGGAGGGGATGGAGTTTCACAGGGGGCGGTACAGGAATACAACGGATTATCTTGCATATTTCCAGTCCTATTCAAATACGTATGCTCCGCTTGACCAGCTGAAGAGGCTCTATTCCGAGGCCTTGTCGCATCCTTCGGTCAGGGGAATAGTGGTCGGAACGAGACCCGATTGCATCGATGAGTTTAAGCTTGATTATCTGGCCTCCCTTGCAAAGGAGAAGGTTGTTATTGTGGAGTATGGCATAGAGAGCTGCTATGATCGTACCCTTAAACGTATAAACAGAGGTCATGATTTTGAGACAGCCCGTAGGGCAGTTGAGGCTACTGCGCAGAGGGGGCTATTCCAGGGAGCCCATTTCATCTTCGGCCTGCCCGGGGAGAGTATTACTGATATGATGGGAATGGCTGGGATTATCAATACGCTGCCTTTGAATACCTTGAAGTTTCATCAGCTTCAGATAATCAAGGGAACTGCAATGGAGAGGGAGTATGAAAACTGTCGGGAAGATTTTGTTGAATTTACCCTTGACGGTTATATGGATTTTTTTGTGGACTTCCTTGAATTGTTACGCAAAGACCTTTATATAGAGAGGTTTGCGGGAGAGGTTCCGCCAAGGTTCGTGAATGGCTCGCCATGGGGTCTGATCAGAAATACTGAACTGATAAGATTGTTGGAGAAGAGATTGGAGGATAGGAATACTTGTCAGGGAAGATTGTATAAAGATTGAAAAAAGTAATATTTTTATAATTTGTAAGGCTAATTTCGTGTTCATTTGCGAAATTTTAGTACCTTCGCCTTTTAAAATTACATAGATATGCAACTATTAGCTAACAGAATTATTCAGGAGGGTTTGACATTCGATGATGTTTTGTTGATACCTGCCCGTTCAGAAGTGCTTCCTAGAGAGGTTAATGTAAGTAGTCATTTCTCAAGAGATATTGTTTTGCAGGCGCCTATTGTTTCAGCTGCTATGGATACAGTGACTGAGGCTGAGTTGGCTATTGCAATCGCGCGCTCCGGTGGAATAGGCATTATACATAAAAACATGCCTATCGAGAGACAGATGGAGCATGTGAGACGCGTGAAGAGGGCTGAGAATGGAATGATTTATGATCCTGTTGTCATAAAGAGTGATGCAGTGGTTGCAGATGCTCTCAAACTTATGAGTCAGAACCATATTGGCGGTATCCCTGTAGTGGATGACAACAAGAAGCTCATAGGTATTGTAACAAACAGGGATTTGAGATTTGTTGACAATATGAAGACTCCTATCAGGGAGATCATGACAAAGGAGAATCTTATAACAACCACCAGCGGAACAGATCTTGCTCATGCTACCAATCTTCTTCAGAAACACAGAATTGAGAAATTGCCGGTTGTTGAGCCGGATGGAACTTTGGTGGGTCTCATCACATATAAGGATATAACAAAGATCAAAGATAATCCAATTGCCAGCAAGGATTCAAAAGGCCGACTATTGGCTGCTGCTGCTGTTGGTGTGGGTGCCGATACTATTGAGAAGGTTGAGAAACTTGTCTCTGTTGATACAGATGCTGTTGTGGTTGATACAGCACATGGTCACTCCGTATATGTATTGAAAGTAATCAAGGAGTTGAAGGCTGCATTCCCTCATCTTCAGGTTATTGCCGGAAATATAGCTACAGGCGAGGCTGCCAAGGCTCTTGCCGAGTGTGGCGTTGATGGTGTTAAGGTCGGTATAGGTCCTGGCTCCATTTGTACTACACGTGTGGTTGCGGGAGTTGGTGTTCCACAGTTGACTGCAATTATGTTGGCGGCAGATGCATTGAAAGGTACAGGTATTCCGGTGATTGCCGATGGCGGTATCCGTTATTCAGGAGATATTGTCAAGGCTCTGGCTGCTGGTGCAAGTACAATTATGGCCGGCTCTTTGTTCGCAGGTGTTGAGGAGTCTCCTGGAGAGACAATCATTCTCAACGGAAGAAAGTTCAAATCTTACAGAGGTATGGGCTCGCTTGAGGCTATGCAGAAAGGCTCAAAAGACAGATATTTCCAGGATATGGAAGAGGATATCAAGAAACTTGTGCCTGAGGGTATTGTAGCTCAGGTGCCTTACAAAGGCACTCTTGCTGAGGTGATATATCAGTTGATCGGTGGATTGAGAGCAGGTATGGGTTACTGCGGAGCTCCTGATATTGAGAAGTTGCGTGAGGCTCAGTTTGTAAGAATTACTAATGCTGGTTTGTTGGAGAACCACCCTCATGATGTTACCATTACACGTGAGGCTCCAAACTACAGCCGATAGTTGCAGATGACAGGAAAGATCCTTTTAATAACCGCATTGCTTTTATCTTGTTCCTGCTCCTTTTTTGAGAATGTTTCAAAGGGTGAGAAGGTAGCGGAGATAGGTAATGCGGTGTTATATAAGAGCGATCTTGACAGGGTAGTGCCAAGGGGCGCATCGACTCAGGATAGTGTTGCATTTGTTGAACAATACATTCAATCCTGGGCTCTCAAACAGCTGTTGGCAATGAAAGCTGAAGAACAGTTGCCTAAAAATGAGAAAGATGTGCAGGCACTGCTTGATGAGTACAGGATTCAGCTGCTGGTATTCAGATATGAGAACAAGTATATTGAGGATCGCCTGGATACGCTTGTTGCTGAGTCTGAACGAAGAGATTATTACAATGCCCACAAAGAGTCATTCGTAACGGTGAATGGTGTGGTGAAGGGCTGCTTTGTGAAGATGCATAACAGCTCTCCGTCTCTGCAGATAGTAAGGAAACTGGCATCTGGACGGGATGCGGATGATGTAGAGGAGCTGAAGAGTCTGGCATACAATGCTGCATACAAATTTGACGATTATGGAAATAATTGGGTTGATTTGTCAATTGTGGCACGGGATATGGATATGGACATTTCCCAATTGTGGGGTACTCTTGAAAAGAAGAGAGTGGTTGAACATAAGGACTCGTTGTATTTGAACCTGCTCAAGGTAGTTGAGTTTGTGGCTCCGGGGGAGAGTTCTCCCTATGAATACAATGCAGAAAAAATAGGTGATATAATATTAAGCAGACGCAAACAGGAACTAATATCAACGCTGCATAAAGATATTATGAATGAGGCGTTTGTCGGAAACAGAATAAAAATTGTAAAGAATGAAAATGATTAAGCTTCTTCCGTTGGCAATCATGCTGTTTTTCAGCTGTGCGCTTTCTGCGCAAACCTATAAGGGTGGTTTGATAGACAAAACAGTTGCTTTGGTAGGAAATGATATTATTACAATATCTCAATTGGAGAATGAGGTTCAACTGATGATGGCTCAGGGAATTGTTTCGGACGGAAATATAAGATGTGAAATTCTTGAAAACCTTCTGATTCAAAAACTTTTTCTTACACAAGCCAGACTTGACAGCCTTGTTGTGAATATGGATCAGGTTGAGGCCGATCTTTCCAACAGAATCAACGAAATGATGATGAGTATAGGTGGGGAGGCTGAAATTGAGAAATATTTCAAAAAGCCTTTGCATAAGTTGAAAAATGATTGGAGAAATGTTCTTATGGAGCAGAGCCTTACTCAGCAGATGCAGCAGAAAGTCATGAGTGATGCGCCTCAAATGACTCCGTCGGAAGTTGAGAAGTTCTACAAGAAGACCGATAAGGACAGCTTGCCGATAATTTCAACACAGTACAAGATCAGTCAGATAGTTCTATACCCCTCAAAGGAGGCTGCAGCGCTTGCTGTAAAGGAGAAGTTGCTGGAGTTGAGAAACCGTATCATCAAGGGCGAAAAATTCTCTACACTTGCATCGTTGTATTCGCAGGATGGAACTGCTGTCAGGGGAGGTGAGTTGGGTATGGCTCCAAAGAACCTCTATTGGCCGGCATTTACTGATGCTGCAATGGCCTTGAAACCTGGCCAGATCTCCCAAATAGTGGAAACCCCCGACGGATTCCATATAATTCAGATGATAGAGAAGGATGGCGATATGTTCAATGCACGTCATATCCTTATAAGACCTACATATACCAATGAGGATAAGACAAAGGCTTTCAAGACACTTGACAGTCTGAAACGTCAGATAGAAACCGACAGCATGACATTTTTCATTGCAGCAAGGGCCTATTCTGAGGATCTCAAGTCTGCAGTAAATGGCGGTATTATGGTTGACGAGAATACAGGTTCTACCTATTTTGAGAAAGACCAGCTTAAACCGGCTGACTACTATATGCTTAAGGATCTTGAACCAGGCCAGATCTCTGAGCCTTTTGAATCATTGGACAATGAGGGACGTTCTGGAAATACAATTTACAAAATTATCAAACTTGAGGAGATTGTACCTTCTCACACAGCCAATCTGAAGCAGGATTTCATGATAATCCAGAATATCGCCGATAACCGTCAGCGGATGGATGCCGTTGATAAGTTTATCAAGGAGAAGCAGTCTACAACACTCATTATTGTTGATGACATGTACCGCAAGTGCAATTTTGATAAAGAGGGTTGGATAAAATAGTATGCGAGGAAGGTTGCCGTTGTTGTTCCTGTTTGTTTTCCAACTCCTTTCTGTAACACTGTTTTCACAGCAGAAGAGAGAGGAGCGGGACTCTCTTGTGCGTCTGATTGAAGCCAGTTCTGCCCAGATTCAGGAGATTGACGGCATTTCATTCCGTAAAGTTGTCGGTAATGCCCGGTTCTTCCATAACAATACATATCTGTTGTGCGATACCGCCTTGTGGAATGTAAACGAGAATGTAATCAAGGCTATAGGCAATGTCCAGGTCATTCAGGAGAATACGTTCCTTGTCAGTGACAAGATTGACTATGTGGTTGACGAAGATATGGCAAAGGTCAGAGGTAATCTTGTTGAGCTATACGATAAGGATGGTAATGTGCTGCGGACAAATTTTCTCGATTACAACACTCGCGACAGTATAGGAAACTTCTTCAATGGCGGAGTAATGAAGGGTGCCAGTGGAAACATCATTGAGAGTCGTGAAGGGTGGTACTTTGCATATGACAAGCTCTTTTCATTTGAAGAGAATGTTCAGATGTTCACTGATTCCATATTTGTGAAGGCCGACAAACTTGAATACAGCACAGCAGAAAATAAGGCATATTTCGGCAGGAATACAACGGCGTGGCAGGAGGATAATATGTTGTTTGCCAATGATGGAGAGTATGATAGAGGTGCAAATGTATTCCGTTTCTACAAAGATGGCTACATACTTACAAAAGATCAGGAGTTGTGGGCCGATACCCTTTCCTATTTCAGGAATACCGGAGTGGCTGAACTGGTAAACAATATCCAGATTCTTGACACAAAACAGTCTGCTTATTCATTTGCTGACCATGCGCTATATCAGCCAAATCCATTCTGTATTACTCTTACTGAGAAGCCTGCTGTTGCACTTTATACTGTTGAGAATGGTGTCAGGGATACAATGTTCCTTGCGGCCGATACTCTCAAATATTATCATGTAAGGTATTGTGATGTGGATTCAGCTGCCATTGAGCAGGCAAAGACAAGAATTGAGTTGTCGAACCTTGATCCTTTGACAGAGATTGAGGCAGAGAGTGCAAAGAAGAGGATAGATAATACCACTATAAGTAACTTCATTACGCCAAAGAGAGTGCAAAAGGAAGAGCAACCGCCTCAGAGTGAATCGGATTCATTGCAGATACAGGAGTCGGACAGGCCTTCACTTGTTCAGGATTCATTGCAAGCAGTTCGGGATATGTCAATCTCTCTGCAGGATTCACTGGCCATTGGAAGGGATTCTCTCTTCGCAAATTCCGACTCTCTTGCAGTAATGCAGGATTCTCTGTTTGTAGATTCAGATTCCGTAGCAGTCATGTCTGATTCGCTCTCTTTGATGTCAGATTCCCTTACGGCAGTCCGCGATTCTATAGTAGTTGAGCCTCAGGATACAACTGCTGTAACATTTATTGATGCATGGAACAATGTTAAGGTCTACAGGAATGATCTTCAGGCTCTATGTGATTCCCTTGTGTATACAGATCTTGACTCAATGGCAAGGCTGTACATTAATCCAGTTATGTGGAATGAGGTCAAGCATCAGTTTACTTCCGACAGTATGCAGCTGGTTATAAAGGATGGTGCCCTGTCAAAGGCAAATCTTATCTCCAATGCTTTTATTGCTTCCCAGGAAGATACTATCCACTACAACCAGATAAAGGGTACTGAGATGGTGGCCTATTTTAGGGATAATGATCTCTACAGATATGATGCGCTTGGTGGTTCCTCAATGATTTTCTATCTGCAGGAAGATGGTGTTATAACTATGATGAACCAAAAAGAGGGCAAGATTATCTCTGCCAGAATTAAGGATAGGGAGATCCAGCGGATAAAATATATTGAATCTTTGAAAAATGACGCTTATCCGGTATATAACCTGCCTGTAGACCAGCAGAGACTCAAAGGTTTCAACTGGAGGGGTGAAGAGCGTCCGAAGAGCCGTTTTGAGTTGGTGGACCGCAAAATAAAGGATTCAAAAAGGGATAAATTTAAAAGAAAGAGATTTCCTAACTATCCATATAGTGCAATCTATTTTCCTGACGAACGTGACGGAATAATGGATTTCAAGCGACTGTCAGATTCGATAAGAACTGCCAGGGAGATGGCCAAGTTGCTTGCAGAGAAGGAACAGGAGAGGGATACTTCGGACATGGGTATTCCTGTATTGGAGGATTCTTTGGATGTGAAACCTATTAAAGATTCTCTTGTAACTTCAGAGAAGGTGGAGGTTGAAAAAGAGATGGCTGTCGGGAAAGAACTCTCACAGGAGGAGAAGGCATTTGATGCAACCAAAGAGACCGCGGTTTCACGCAAAGAGGCCCGTATGAAGAGAAAACTTGAAAAGGAGGAGCAGAAGCGGTTGAAGAGGGAGCAGAAAAAACTTAGGAAAGAGGAAAAAAGATTGAAGAAGGAGCAACGGAAATTGGAGAAAACCAAAAAGAGGATGGAACGTAATGCGAAGAAAAGAGGTGAGAGTGTAGAGTAGGTTTCCTTGCAAACAGTATAAAGTTGGGTATCTGATGACATATCAAGTGTTGCAGATACCCAATTTTATTTTGCGACGAGAGATATTTTTATTACATTTGAAAATAATTTTGTATCCATCTCTTATACAGAGACGTGATGACAGTTATGGAATACTGAAACGCTAAACAAAAAACTAATTATTTAACTAATCTAAAAATCTATGAAGAAAGCTATTTTGCTTGCGCTATTTGCCCTTTGGTCTGGCATTATGTTCGCGCAAAACACAGTTACCGGTACAGTAACTGCTTCAGATGACGGAAGTCCTATACCGTTCGCAAACGTACAGGTAGAGGGTACTACAAATCTAGTTTTTACCGATGATAACGGTAAATTTTCAATTGAGGTTCCAGCTGATGGCAATCTTATTATCTCATTTATGGGATTCAAGACCCAAAAGGTCGCTGTAAATGGCAAAGCAGTCCTTAACATCGTTCTACAATCAGATTCTGAGATGTTGGAGGAGACTATCGTTGTTGCATACGGTACTGCAAAGAAAGGTACTTATACAGGTGCCGCTTCTGTTTTGAAGGCTGAGGCGATTGCTGACGTTCCTACAACTTCATTTGAGAATGCCCTTAACGGTAAGATTGCAGGTTTGCAGATTACACAGTCTTCAGGTCAGGCTGGTTCCGCTTCAAGCATACGTATCCGTGGTATCGGTTCAATGAATGCTTCAAACGAGCCTTTGTATGTAATCGACGGTATTCCTGTAAACTCTGGTGATACAGGTCAAATGAGTGACTATGTTGCAGGTACTTCAAACAACATTATGAACACTTTGAACCCAAGTGACATTGAGAGTATCACAGTATTGAAAGATGCTGCCGCTTCTTCACTTTACGGTTCACGTGCTGCAAACGGTGTTATCCTTGTAACTACAAAGAGAGGTAAAATGGGTAAACCGACTGTTACTTTCAAGGCATCTGTAGGTATCACTCCTGATTGGGCTTACAACAACTATGAGGTTGCATCTCCACAGGAGCAGGCTCAGATGGAGTATGAGATTTTCTGGGATTACAGAGTTGACGGTAGCAAATACTCTGAGCAACGTGCAAGTGAATATGCAATTGGCCAGTTGAACTCACGCTTTGGAAAACATGGTTATAAATTTACAAATGATGATACAAGCCGCTACGCGCATGTTAATATTGACGTTCTTACTTCGGATGATCCTGAGGTAAATGCCCGTTTGCAGGAGAGAAAAGGCAAATTCTACGATTGGGAGAAAGAGTTGTTCAGAACTGCAGTTTTCCAATCATACGATTTGTCGGTAGCAGGTGGTACAGAGAGTACAAAATATTACTCTTCATTCGCTTATACATCTGATAAAGGTAGAGCAATCACCAATGAGTTCAGCCGTTTGGCAGGTAGAGTTAATGTTGCACAGAAGGTTGGTAAACATGTAGAGTTCGAGACAAACATCAACTTGGCACGTACAGAGAAAGAGGGTTTCAATGATACCCGTAACACCAATACCAACTACTTCATGCAGGTACGTAACTTGTTGTGGCCTTTCTACTGGCCAACAAACTACAAGACCGGTGATTTGTATACAGACCGATTCGGTTCATTGGCAAGAAACCACGTCTACTATCAGGACAAATGGGAGAACTCTTCTGTAAACTTCAAAGTACAGGCTTCTGAGAAGTTGACTGTTCACATTTTGGATGGTTTGGATCTTACAAGTACTTTCTCTTATGACAATACTGAGGTTAAAGACCAGATCTACTATAGCGCAGAGCACTTCAGCGGTTCAAGCGTTAACGGTAGCATCGATGTAATGAGTACAAATTATGAGATTGTAACAAGTTCAACTCTATTGAACTTCAACAAGACTTTCAAAGATAAACATACTCTTTCTGCATTGGTAGGTTTTGAGGCTCAGAACAACAAGACTGTATTCCAGCGTTCATCAGGTGAGAATTTGCCTACAAGTGCTTTGAATACTGTTTCAACAGCAGGTACACTTGATGCAAATGCATACCGTTGGGGTAGTTCAATTGCTTCAATCATTTCAAAGGTAGATTATAACTACGATGGTAGATATTACATTTCAGGATCATACAGACGTGACGGTTCTTCTAAACTTGCTCCAGATGCAAGATGGGGAGACTTCTGGTCAGTAGCTGCATCTTGGAAAATCAACAATGAGGCTTTCATGCGTGATATTGACTGGATCTCTAACTTGAGAATCAGAGGATCATATGGTATCAACGGTACATTCCCTTCAGATAACTATGGCTGGAGAGCTTTGGCAAGTTACACTTACAAGTATAATGGAAATCCTGGTTCTGCATTGTCAAACGTTCCAAATGAGAACCTTTCATGGGAGACTTCATATACTACCAACGTTGCATTGGAGTTCGGTTTCTGGGATCAGAGATTGTATGGTACAATCGAGTATTATAACAGAGATTCTAAAGATTTGTTGCAAAACGTTCCTATTTCAACTGTAACAGGTTTCAGCTCAACTCTACAGAATATCGGTGAGATCAACAACCGTGGTTGGGAGTTTGAGATTGGTGGTGACATCATCAGAAGCAAAGACTGGAACTGGAGCGCAAGCTTTACAGGTGCATTGCTAAAATCTGAGGTAACTGAGCTATATGGTGGTAATGACATTATCTGGTCAGATCCTACAGGTGGTGACGCAAGATGTCAGTTCATCTACAGAGAGGGCGAGTCTACTCTATCTGTTTATGGTTATGAGTGGGCAGGTGTTAATCCAGAAAATGGTATGAACGTTTGGTATTTGAATGATGAGAATGTGAAAGAAGAGGATAGAGTTGATGATTTCTTCATGTATAACGGCAGACGTGCTACATATACCAAGACTGATGCTGAGTACAAGATTTTGGCTGACTTGAACCCTAAATTCCAGGGTGGTTTCAGTACAAATGTTTCATGGAAAGGTATTGACCTAGGTTTGAACTTCACCTACAAACTTGGCTCAAAACTATTTGATGCAGCTGAGAAAGATGTTGATGATGATGGTTACTATTGGGAGAGAATCCGTTCTAAGAGAGTTGCTGAGAACCGTTGGAAAACTGTAGGACAGGTTACTGATATTCCTCAGATTTCAGGTTTGGATCTTGAGGATGCAATGGGTACAAGCTCACGTCACTTGCATAGCGGAAACTTCTTGAGACTTAAAAATATCTCTTTGTCATACAACTTCCCTAAACAACTTGTAAACAAGATAGGTTTGGGTTCTGCAAGAGTATATTTCAATGGCCAGAACCTATTGACATTTGCTGGTTACAAAGAGGTAGATCCTGAGGTTAACGAATATGGTACTCGCGGTTGGGAGATTCCTTTTGGCAAAACTTATACATTTGGTCTAGAGTTCACATTCTAATTTAAAACAGTAAAACAATGAAAAGAATTAATATACTATTTGCATTATTTTGCATTTTAGTCCTCTCTTCTTGTGAGTCTTTCTTGGATAAGAAACCTACTAACTCCGGAGAGTCTTCATCAATGATCAAGACAGAGGCAGACGCGCAGTTGGCACTAAACGGTATAATGGAGAAGATGATCTCAAGCAGTTATCTTGGAAGAAACATGTTCTTGTATGCCGATGCTAAAGGCGGAGATTTGACAATTGAGTCGCAAGGTAGAGGCTCAGATAACCTATATACTTATGGACACTCTCCAGAGTCTGGATCATATTCAGGTTTCTGGACACAGGGTTACAACATCATCATGCAGTTGAATAACCTTATAAGCAACATTGAGGCTCTTAAGGAAGCAGGTACTGAGGAGGATTTTGATGATGCTCTTGGTCAGGCTTACACTTATCGTGGTATGATCTACTTTGACCTTGTACGTTTGTATGGTGAGCCTTACAATGAGAATAAGAGTGCATATGGTGTTCCAGATGTTACTGAAATGTTGGATGCTATGGCACAAGAGGGTAGAGCTTCAGTTGAGCAGAACTATGCTACAATCGTTTCAGATTTGACAAAGGGTGAGTCTCTACTTGGCAAATCAAAGAACAACGGTTTCATTAACTATTATGGTAATAAAGCTCTTCAGGCAAGAGTATACCTTCAGATGGAGGATTACAGCAAGTCTTTGGCTGCTGCTGAGGCTGCAATTGCAGGTCCTTACAAATTGTATGCTCCAGATGAGTGGGTTGCTTCTTGGACAACTGAGTACGGTACTGAGTCTATCTTTGAGTTGCATATCAATGATGACAACAACTTGGCAGGTTCTTCTCTAGGTGCTTATTATTGTGCACAAGCTGACTATGGTAGCAGTTTGGGTTACTTTATGGCTTCTGACTACTTTATGGAGAGATTGGGTGAGGATCCTAATGATGTTCGTTGGGGTGTTATGAAAGATGACCTTACTCAAGATACAAGAGGTGTGCAAGATGAGAGATTGGGTTGCTGCTACAAATATTTGGGTAGCGTAGACAAGAAAGGTGACAACTCAGATCAGAATGCAGGTGCTTGTAACATTAAAGTTATCCGCCTTTCAGAGATGTATTTGATCGCTGCTGAGTGTGAGTTCCGTTTGAACAACAAAGCAGATGCTTGTGACTATTTGAACGCAATCCGTAAGAGAGCAATCAGCTTGGATCCTGCAACTGAGGCTACTATCAGCTTGGATATGATTCTTGATGAGAAATCTAAAGAGTTGTATGGTGAGGGTCACAGATTCTGGGATATGATCCGTTGTAACAAATCAATTGAGTATAACGATGAGTTCCCTGGTATTACCCCAGTTGATCGTGCAAAGATTATCGACAGAACTTTCAATCAGACTATACTTCCAATTTTCCAGTCTGAGTTGAATTCCAATAAGACATTGGAGAATCAGCAAAACCCTGGTTATTAATAGTCTTATACAATAAAACCAAAAGGTCCCGAATTTCGGGACCTTTTTTTTATGCAGTAACTGCGCTGAACTTGTCTATCGGCAATAGGCTTCAAATTTATTGACATAGGCCAATCCCCGTGGGCTGGGGAGTATTGGTAACCGGTGCGCACTTGCGTGTAGCCTATATGTACCTGCCGGCAGCCGTAGTGCACAAGACTTGTAATCTCTTCTAGTAAGTAAACGAACTGTTGCCTATAAACTCCCTGAGAACAGAGGTAGGAGGGATGTTGTTCTGCTCATTGTTGTTCATCCCGACTATGTATGAGAGGAACTTGAGTAGCCTCAAGCTCTCGGCATATGCAGGAGATGTCGGTGGAATTCTTCTTAGAAGCGGTTCCGCGTATGTTTTCAGCAACGGCAATTCATATATCAGTGATGAATTGAACATTACATCTGCATTTTCCTGATAAGGGAATATGTTCTTGTATTCACCGTTTCTTACACTTTCCCAGCGCAATATGGTCTCCTCTGCAGAAGTGCCCCTGAAATTATTGTCGCGGACCATTCTTCGCAGCTTGCGGTTGTCGGTAGTCGATATGTAGTTGTTCTCGTCAATGGAGAGCGGAGTAAGGGCAGATGCGTAGATCTTGAACTTTTTATCGTTGTCTATATCTTCGGTCAATTGAGGATTGAGTGCATGGATTCCCTCCATAATCAATACATCTGTCTCGCCCAACTTTATCTTTTCTCCATCATAGAAGCGTTTGCCCTCTGCAAAGTTAAACTTAGGGAGTTCTATCTCCTCACCGTTGAAGAGCTGGTTAAGCTGTTTGTTAAGGAGTTCAAGATCCATTGCGTAGATGCTCTCAAAGTCATAGTTGCCATCTTCATCCTTTGGAGTATCTTCCCTGTTGACGAAGTAGTTGTCCATTGCTATTACCACTGGTGTCAGACCGAGAACACGCAAATGAAGGGCAATTCTCTTTGATGTGGTGGTCTTTCCGCTGCTTGACGGTCCTGCTATAAGTATAAGCTTTACCCTCTCTTTACGGGCATGTATCATATCGGCAATTGCACCGTACTTGCGCTCATGGAGAGCCTCGGCTATCTGTATCATCTGGCTTGAGAAACCAGACTGTACAGCCATATTTACTGTTCCTATATCCTTCACACCCAGAATACGGCACCAGTTGCCGTTCTCCTTGAAAATGTCGTACAGCTTTTCCTGGTATTTTACCTCAGGAAGTTCGTATGGCGGGAACGGGTTGGGAGACTGAAGGCAGAAGCCGTTATTGTACTTTACGAGGTTGAATTTTTCTATAGCTCCGGTATTATGCAGAAGCGGACCGTAGAAGGTGTCTGTATGGCCGTTCAAATGGTAAACGGAGTTGAAGAAGCAGCCGAGAGTTTTGCATAGGCGAGCCTTCTCGAGTTGTCCGTTCTTAAGGAAAATCCTTACGGCTTCGTCATTGCTGGCTTTGGTCTTTATGAAGGGGAGATTGGTAGCAACCAGCTCTTCCATCCTCTTCTTGAGAGCCTGAATATCATTTTCGTCTGTTGGAACTACCTCGGAAAGTTTAGGCGAGGCTGCTTTGTATGTGGCTCCTTCTGAAATGAATTTTTTTGCATCTTCTTGTGTTACATCCTGTTTGTGGAGCTCTCCGTAAAGGCCATTGGGAAGTGAGTAGTCCAATACAAGCTTGTACTTGCCTGCATATACTTCATTGACTGCGGCCTGAAGCAAAAAGGCAAGTGAGCGGTTGAATGTCCTTCTTCCGTCGGGATGGGTAATGTCAATGAACTCAATAGAGTGGGCCATGTAAATTTTGTAGCTCAACTCTTTGAGCTGGTTGTCGACATAGGCGGCCAAAATATTGTATTTTTCCCCTTTTTTGCCTGTGTTCTGTGTGTAGTTGATCTCTCGTGCAAGGTCTATAAGCTCGCATCCGGGTGTACAACTGTAGTATTCTCCCGTATTTTTACAGTAAACTCTTATATTTTCCATATTGTTGGAGTATTATCATTTATGCCTATAAAGTTATAAAAAAAGCAGTGATTATTGTGGAATAATACTGCTTCTTGTTCTTTTTCAATCAGAAAAGGTAATCCTTGAGATATTCTCCTGTTGATGAGTCGGGGTTGGCGGCAATCTCTTCGGGAGTGCCTGTAGCCATTATGCGGCCTCCTCCGGCTCCACCTTCGGGACCAAGGTCAATGAGCCAGTCAACGGATTTGAGTATATCAAGGTTGTGTTCGATGATTACAACTGTATTTCCCTGGTCGACAATCTTCTGGAGCACTCCGAGCAGTACCTTTATATCGTGGAAGTGCAACCCTGTAGTAGGTTCATCCAGAATGTAGATTGATTTGCCTGTTGCCTTGCGGGCAAGTTCAGTCGCAAGTTTTACCCTCTGGCTCTCACCTCCGCTCAATGTGGTTGATGGCTGTCCAAGTTTGATATATCCAAGGCCGACATCATTGAGAGATCTGAGTTTCTGGGCTATTGAAGGTATATGTTCAAAGAACTCAACTGCCTCGGAAATGGTCATCTCAAGCACATCATTTATGCTTTTTCCTTTATATTTTACAGCCAAAGTCTCAGGATTGTACCGCTTGCCGTTGCAATCTTTGCAATGAATGTAAACACTCGGCAGAAAGTTCATTTCAATAGTCTGGACTCCTGCTCCTTTGCAAGTCTCGCATCTGCCACCCTTCACATTAAAGGAGAAACGTCCTGCCTTGAATCCCCTGATTTTTGCATCGGGAGTGTTCTCAAAGAGTTTTCTTATGTCAGAGAATACATTTGTATATGTTGCAGGGTTGCTTCGCGGTGTGCGTCCAATTGGACTCTGGTCAATCTCAATAAGCTTGTCTACATTTTCAAGTCCGATAATCTCCCTGTATGGTAGTGGGTTGGCAAGCGACCTGTAAAAATGTTTGCTCAATATTGGCATCAATGTCTCATTGATGAGTGTAGATTTTCCGCTTCCGCTCACTCCGCTTACACCCACAAGGCATCCTAATGGTATCTTTATATCAACATCTTTAAGGTTGTTGCCTGTTGCCCCCTTAAGTTCAAGGAAAAGACCATTGCCTCTTCTGCGTTCCGACGGAACTTCAATCTTCCTTATCTTTCTGATATAGTCTGCGGTGTAACTGTTAAGCTCCTTTACCTTGTCAAGCGGCATCTCAAGCAGCTTCCGGGGTTCTCCATTGTAAAGAAGTTCTCCACCATTGGCTCCGGCACCAGGGCCAAGGTCAATGAGCCAGTCTCCGCCTAGAATCATCTCTTCATCGTGTTCGACAACCATTACAGAGTTGCCTTCGTCCCTGAGTCTCTTTAGCGAATTGATAAGTTTGCGGTTGTCGCGTTGGTGCAGACCTATGCTCGGTTCGTCAAGTATATAGAGTACATTCACAAGTTTGCTGCCGATCTGTGTTGCAAGTCTTATGCGCTGGCTCTCTCCACCGCTCAAACTTCTTGTAGAACGGCTCAGCGAGAGATAATCAAGTCCCACATCCATAAGGAAGCCGATGCGGTCGTCAAGCTCTTTAAGAATATCGGAAGCTATCAGTTTCTGCCTTTTGTCCATTACAGATGGCAGAGACTTGATCCAAGTAGCAAGATCCTTTATATCAAGGTTGGAGACTTCTGCAATATTCCTATTGTCAATTTTAAAATATAGGGCATCTTTTTTAAGTCTGGTTCCGTTGCACTCGTTGCAGATGCACTCCTGTACAAACCTTTCCCTTTTTTCAAGATTCTCTTCCGACTCCTGACTGCCTTGCTCAAGTTTTGTAATTACGCCAGGAAACGGGGCAAGCTGGGTGCCGTCGGGAAGATTGACTCTATAAAGTTCTTCACTGCCATAAATGATAGCATTCATAATCTCCTCAGGAAGATTCTTTATAGGCTCATTGAGGGAAAATGAGTGCTTTTTTGACATGCTCTCCAAGATTCTGAACCAGTTGTTATCCTTATATGGCCCCAATGGCTGGATAGCACCCTCAAGAATTGATCTGTTGGGGTTGGGGATGATTTTGCCCATATCAATCTGTGCAGTGTAGCCCAATCCCTTGCATTTTGGACAGGCTCCCTGCGGAGAATTGAAAGAGAATGTATGTGGTGCCGGTTCGGGAAACGAGAGGCCGCTTACAGGGCACATCAGATGTTTGCTGAAGTAGCGCGGCTCAGCAACTTCAGCATTGTTGCTGAATTCAAGAACAGCCAATGTCCCCTTTCCCTGCTCAAGTGCGGTAGCAACTGACGAACTTATCCGTTTATAGTCATTTGGGGTAGGAATAAGTTTGTCAATTACCAGTTCAATGAAGTGGGTCTTGTATCTGTCAAGTGGCTTGAGGTCTGCAACCTGATAAATTGTGCCGTCAACCCTGGCCTGCTGGTATCCCTTTTTCAAAAGGGTGTCAAACAGCTCCTTGTAGTGACCCTTCCTGCCAACAACAATTGGGGCAAGAAGGAGACATCGCTTATCCTTGTACTCCTCAAGAATAAGGTCTACAATCTGCTCATTTGTGTATTTGACCATTTTCTGGCCTGTGGCAGGGGAGTAGGCGTCTGATGCCCTTGCGTACAACAATCTGAGAAAATCATAAATTTCAGTAATTGTGCCCACTGTTGAACGCGGATTCTTGCCTGTAGTTTTCTGTTCTATGGCAATGATAGGACTCAATCCTGTAATATTGTCGACATCGGGTCTCTCCAAAATCCCGATAAACTGGCGGGCATACGCAGAAAGTGTCTCCATATACCGGCGTTGTCCTTCAGCATATATTGTATCGAAAGCCAAAGAGGATTTTCCGCTTCCGCTCAGTCCTGTAACAACTACAAGTTTGTTGCGTGGGATGGAGACGTCAATTCCTTTCAGGTTATGTTCACGGGTTCCTGTAACCTCTATCCTCTTCATAATAACACTTTGCTCTATTTCTCTCTTGCACCCTCAACCGGAACAAGAACTTTGTAAGTTTTGCCGTATTTGTTCTCAAGCTTGTTGGAGCGTATCCACTCATTGAGCATCTTAATCATCTTGAAGTTGGTATTGTGCTTTGCCGCAAAGTCACTCCAGTTTGCAATGCTGCCTTTAACAATAACCTCTTTGCACTCAATGGGTTTATATAGATCTTCCGCTTTCAGGTGAAAACCGTATAGTTGCGGATTGTTCATAATCTGCTTGAGAGCCACGGCCCTGTAAATGTATCTTGCAGTTTCAATTGGAAGCTGCATGTCATAATAGTTCTTTATGGACTGATAACCTATCCTTGAATCAACATTGGCCATACCAATATTGTATGAAGCTGCAGCCAGAGTCCATGTGCCATACTTCTCAAAAGCCTTCTTAAGATATTTGCAGGCTGCACGTGTGGATTTTTCCCAGTTGTACCTTTCATCAACCTGAGAGTTTATCTCAAGTCCGTACTCTTTTCCGGTAGTGGCGAGGAACTGCCAGTAACCCTTTGCATTGGCCGGTGATGTAGCCGGTTGCAGCGAACTCTCAGCCACGCATAAATAGAAGAAATCGGGATGAAGCCCCTCCTCTTTGAGTATCTTTTCAACCATAGACTGGTATCTTCCGGCAAGCTGCATTATATACAAAAATGAGCCGTGCCAGTGGGTAATTGTAATAATTTCCCTCTGGAGGCTTTCATATACATCAAAGTACTCCAACGGCATCTTTTCTCCTGCAAAAGAGGCCTCTCTTGGCATTGGTGGTATTACAATCTGCTGGTACACACCATCTTTTCCATCTCCCGACAGATTTCTATCCATTCTGCCGGCAAGAGTGTCAGTCCCATTGCCGCAAGCGCAACATGTAATGAAAGAGTATAGTAGCAGAAGTGTTGAAATGAGTCTCTTTTTGAGGATTTTCATGCTATTCATATCTCAAGAACGGATTAGTCTGGAGTTCAACGGTAATTGTAGTTTCAGGACCATGTCCAGGAAGAACCTTGCTGTATGGATCTACCTTTGTAACTTTGGTGAGCAGACTCTCCATAAGGGCATCGTAATCTCCACCTGGAAGGTCTGTTCTTCCGATGCTTCCAGCAAATAGGGAGTCTCCTGTGAATATGATTCTGTCGGGTTCGGAATAGTAACATACACCGCCCCTTGTATGGCCGGGTGAGTGGATAACCTTAAGTTCCGATTCTCCAAATTTCACAGAATCATTGTCATTTACATCCAATGTGTCAAGTGGCGGCTGTTCAATGGTGTAGCCGAACATCTGGCAATATTGCTGTGCCCTTTCAAGCTGGCCTTTATCCTGTGGGTGTATGTAGGTAGGTATATTCCATTTGCGGGTAACAAAGGCATTGCCCATCACATGGTCAAAATGGCCGTGTGTGCAGAGCAGCTTTACCGGTTTGAGTCCCTTCTCCTCAATGAACTTCACAAGTCGCTCCTGCTCGTTTGCAGTCTGGAGTCCCGGGTCAATTATAACGCACTCCTTTGTATGGTCATACGCCACATAGCAGCACTCCCTCAAATCATTTACATAAAAAGTCTTTACCTCTATCATAGCTTGTATATATTTCGTTGGTTATTATAATATCTTCTCTTAGCATCTATTTGACCACCCCCTCCAGCATAGGTACAAATGAACACTTGCCAATCTCCTCCTCTTCAAATACCTCCTCTGATACTCGTGTAATGACAACCATCATCTGTTCCCCGTTTTCGCGCTCCACAGGAATTGCCATCTTCCCTCCAGTGGCAAGCTGGGAGGTCAGTCCTTGTGGGACGGCGGCTGCGCAGCATGTAACAATTATGGCATCAAACGGTGCAAATTGGGCCAACCCCTTATGGCCGTCGCCTAAAAAAAGATGGGCTTTGTCATATCCGCATTTTTTGAGATTGCTGTTTGCAACCAGGCACAACTCCTTATGGCGCTCTATTGTGTATACCTCTGCACCCATCTGCAGCAGTACAGCGGTCTGATAGCCGCAACCGGTACCAATTTCAAGAATCTTCTTGCCCTTTACCTCTCCAAGCAGATGGCTCTGGAGGGCAACGGTAGAGGGTTGCGATATGGTCTGTCCGCAAGCAATGGCCAAAGGCTTCTCCTCATAGGCCATATTGTCAAGCCCGGCAGATACAAATGCATGGCGCGGCACAACCGACATTGCGCTTATAACATTCTCATTATATGTGTTTTTTGCTGTAAGGCCCTTAGTCATTTTCCTGCGCCGGCCCTGATGTAGAGCAGTATCTATCATAATGCAAAAATAAGAAACAAATATGAAGATTGAAACATAAATATTATCTTTGTGGCTACTCCCGACAGAGGCGTTTTTTAAAAGAATTTCTTAAAATTATCATATATGCACATAGCAATTGCAGGAAATATCGGAAGCGGTAAAACAACTCTTACCAGACTATTGGCCAAGAACTACGGATGGTCTCCAAAATATGAGGATGTGGATTTCAATCCGTATCTGACAGATTTCTACAATGATATGCAGAGGTGGTCATTCAACCTGCAGATATACTTCCTGAACAAACGCTTCAAGGATATTGTGGCTATATCAAAATCAAATGAAAATGTTATTCAGGACAGAACCATTTATGAGGATGCCTGCATCTTTGCACCTAACCTCCATTCAATGGGGCTTATGACCACAAGGGATTTTGAGAACTACACATCACTGTTCAATCTGATGCTCTCATTGGTTCAGCCACCTGACCTGCTGATATACCTCAAATCTTCAATTCCTAACCTTGTAAGCCAGATCCAGAAGAGAGGAAGGGAATATGAGTCAGGTATAAGGCTCGATTACCTTAAGGGACTCAATGAGAGATATGACAACTGGATTGAAAACTATAAAGATGGCAAAAAACTCATAATCAATGTGGATGAGATAAAATTTGAGGATAATCCCAAGGATTTGAGTATAGTCATAGACAGCATAAATGCACAGTTGAACGGTCTCTTTTGATAGTGACCGTTTTCTGTTTCAACTGATGGATTGCACTGTCATCTCCTCAGCCAGAGTTCCGGATTCTGTTTGGTAGTGTTCTGCCACAACTCAAAATGGAGTGTTGAGGTATTTTCTGAACTGCTCAATGTGCCAATAGACTCTCCGGTTGCTACCTTCTGTCCCGCCTTGACATCTACTTTTGCCAGTTTGCAGTAGAACGTAAAGTAATTGCCGTGCTGTATTAAAACACACTGGTTATATCCTGGTATTGCAATAACCTGTTTTACAGTGCCGTTGAATACTGCCTTTACAGTGCTTCCGGCTGTTGTGGAGATGTTTATTCCGTTGTTGAAAGGCATTTTTACACTCTTGAACAGAGGATGGTAATGTTGCCCGAACTTCTCTATTACAACACCTCCTGAAACGGGCCATGGCAATTTGCCTTTGTTGTTTTGGAATTCAGATGAGAGCTTTATATTGTCAGCTTTTGCCGACGGTGTTATTTTTGGACTGCTCTCAGCCTTGACCGCAGCTGCCAGCATCTTCTCTATTTCGCGGTTCAACCTCTCGGCCTCCCTCTTCTTCTGCTCCATCTGCTTTTTGTATTTCGACTGGTTTCTGGAGAGAGTCTTTGCATAGGATTTTGACCTGGACTCCTCCTTGAGCAGGTTGTTGTACTCTTTCTCCCTTGTCTGTTGCGATTTAAGTGTCTCTGCACGCAGTTTGAGCAGATCAGCCCTCTGAATGTCGAGTTCGCGCTTTGTCTCAATTATCTCCTCACCCTGCTTGTTGATGGCCTGGGCATAATTTTTAAGGTATTTCCACCTTCTGTATCCCTGTTCAATATTTTCGCTGGCAAGAATATACATGAACCAGATGCGTGAATCCCTATGTTTGTATGTTTTGAGAATAAGATGCCTGTAATAGTGCTCAAGAGTGTCAAGCCGCTGTTCAAGCATATTTATATTCCTGTTTTTCGCGCTTATCTGACGGTTCTGTTCCTTGAGCTCGGAGTCAAGCTCTTTTAGAATCTCCCTTCTGTTGGCAACTTTCTTCTGTATGAATACCAGCTCCTGAAGTGTATTCTTATGCTTTTTTTGAGTAGAAGAGATCTGGCTGTTCAGGTATGCAATATCCTTTTCTATCTGGCTAATACGTTTTTTGTGCGAATCAATGGTCTGCCCGTAAGCACTCCATGCATTGGTGAGAAAAAACAACGTTACCAATAGAAAGATGCACAGACAATGCCTGTGGTCTCTATAGAAATTGATATGTGGAGATCTTGTCAAGCTGTCGGGAATAAAGGGTTATTTTGTATTGTTCTCTTTAAGTAGTCTCTTCTTTTCTGCGGATTTCTCTTTTATACCAAGTGAAGGATCCTTTGCATCTGCCTGATCCCAATATATGAAGGCCAGGTCATACTCCTTTAGGGCATAGAGAACCTCGGCATAGTGGTCAAGGATGGCCGCGCTCTCTTTTCCGCCATATAGCATGGCATGTTTCAGATGGGTTTTGGCCTCTACAGGCTTATCCATAAGAAAGAGGATCCATGCGAAAGTATCGAGGTATGTAGGGTTGTCAGGTTCGCTTTCTACGGTTTTGAGACTCATCTGGTATGCCTGTTTCAGACTCTTGTTCTCAAGGGCAAGGAAGTATGCGTAGTTGTTGAGGACAGGATTGTAATTTGGGTTGATTTTGAGGGCTTTCCTGTAATATGCATACGATTGTTTGCTATTGCCAATCTCATGGGACAGGTCTCCAATTACCGAATATGCAGTAAGAAGATTTGTTGTATCATTCTCCCTTAGGGCAATCTCTTCAAGTCTACTGTATGTCTTAATTGCCTCCTCATTCTGTTTGTTCTGGAACTGGGCAATACCAAGTAACTGTATAAAATCCTTATTTTCAGGCTCCTTTGCTATGGATTTTGCAGCCTCTTCTGCAAGTGACTGCCAATCTTCCCTATAGTAAAGGTAAGACAAGTATTGTGACCGTATTGTAGGACTTTCAGGATATTGCGATGCCATCTCTTTGAGTATGGTATTAGCCTTTTCATGGCCACCTGTACGGGCAAAATATGCAGAGGCAAGATAGCCTGCTGCAGTGTCTGCCGGATGGGTCGCTACAAATGTATTCATAAGGGTGTCGAGCTGTGGCCTGTTTTTTTGCACAAAGTGCTGCATTTGAAGAAGTTGCCCAAGATATTCACTCTTCATTTGGGAGAGTACCTGAGGATTTGCAATGAGTGGGGTAATTGTGTTGAAAAACTCCTTGTAGTTGCCCTTGCGGCGATGGATTTCAACTATGCCATATATTGCAGGGGCATAACCGGGTTCAATTTCAATAGCCTTGTTGTAGTGGACTATTGCAAGGGAATCGTTGTAGCTGTCTGTGTAGAGATCGCCAATTACAGCCTCTACGCGTGGAGATTCCAATTCCTGATTTGCCTTATTGAGATATTTGAGTGCGCCCTCCATATCCCTTGACATTCTGAAGAGATTGAATTTGGCAAGTACAATGGATTCTGTAACTCCTCCAATCTTCTCTATTTTGTCAAGAACCTCCCGTGATTTGTCAATATCCTCCTCTGCCACGTACAGATTTGCAAGATTATAATATATTTCGGTCTTTTTGGGATATTGACCAATAAGCTTTTCATATATATCTATGGCCTCTTTTGCCCTCTTTGTGGAGAGGCAGATGCGGGCCATGAGACTTTGGTACCAGTAGTTGGTGCTGTCTATACCTATGGCTTTCTGCAGCAGCATCTCGCCTGATACAATATCATTAGAGGCAAGTGATATGTTGGATAGGTAGTAGTATGCCGCATCATTTTCAGGATCCAGCTCCAGGACCTTGCGAAAAGAGTCTTTAGCCATTTCATTCTCTTTCATGTTGAAGAGTCTCATGCCCTCCAGCATATAATAATCTTTGTCCTTGTTTATCGGCATGGTATCCCTTATGACTGTTTGGGAGAGAACTGCCGTAGGGCAAATAAGAACAAGTATGGCCAATATGGTGAGTCCCAATGAAAATCTGTAACCTGTCATGTCAAATACTTTTAAAATAGCAATACAAATACTGCAATTCCAAGCAAGAATCCGGCCATAACCGCTGGGGTAAACCTCTTGAAGTAGTAGCCGAACGATATTTTCTCCATACCCATAGCTGTAACACCGGCTGCAGAGCCTATGATAAGTATGCTGCCTCCGCACACACCGCTATATGCCAAAAGTGTCCAGAATGAACTGTTTGCCATGAAGTCGCCTGTCGCGGCCAAAGGATACATTCCTATTGTTGCAGATACAAGTGCCACATTGTCAAGGAATGAAGAGAGGACTCCAAATACCATGGCTATGTGGTTGGCATTGCTGAAAGTTTTGTTCAGGAACTCTCCAATCTCAGTGAGGAAGCCTGTGGCATTCAGAGCCTGCACAGACATCAGGATACCCAAAAAGAAAAAGACAGTGCTTATATCTACACGTGCAAGCACGCGGTTAACACGCAAATTCTGGAGCTCTTCATCATCAGTGCCGACATAGCGGCGGTCTGTCATGATCCAGAGAGCAACAAGTCCTAGAAGTACACCCATAAATGGAGGCAGTTGTATGAGCATCTGGAGTACAGGAATCAAAACAAGAGAAGAGAGTCCGACAATCAGGATCCTCTTGCGGAATTTAGGACTTATTTTGCTGTATGCACCGCTCTCTTCTGCGGCCGGTTGTGCTAATGTGGCATTTTTTGGCAACATGAAAGTTGTAGTAATAAGAGGAACCATCATCATTGCCGCTGCCGGAATGAACAGATGTGTTACCTGATGCCCCACAGTGAGATTGCCGCCAGTCCACAGAATAAGTGTGGTAACGTCACCAATTGGAGACCAGCAGCCTCCGGCATTGGCAGAGATAATAATCATGCCAGCAAACAGCAGACGGGTATTGCGTTCAGGTACAAGTTTTCTGGCTATGGCTATAAGTACAATTACAGTAGCAAGGTCTCCCAATATTGCAGCCATGATGAAAGAGATGAATGCCATGATCCACAAAAGCTTGCGTGGAGCATTGGTCTTTATTGCGGAGCTTATTACGCTGAATCCGCCATGGCTGTCAACAATGTCAATGATGGCCATTGAACCCAAAACAAAGAAGAGGGTTGTTGCAACATCTCCCAAAGAGTCAATCATGCGGAACTCTATGAACTTGTATGCAAGCTCGCTGACAGGTAGTTTTGCAAATTCAGGAAAACCCTTCAGAAACGGTTCAAGATTTACAGGCTGGTGTGTTGAAAAGATTCCTACAGAATCAATAAGGAATATTGCCCACATCAAAATGGACATGCCAATGGCTGTAGCAGCCTTATTTACTTTTATGATATCTTCAAATGCAATTGCCAGGATGCCAAGTATGAAGACTGCGGGCATCAGGTAGTAAAAAAACATAGTTTACAATATTTTAGGTTTAAAAACTTAAACCACAAAAATACTTTAATTTTTTTTTATTGTTGCAACTTTTATTGCTATTTTTGCATCTTTATAAATGTGATTTGAAGTGCAGAATCAACAATGTAATGACATATATGGGCCATTGGTTAAAGAGTGCTTGAAAAACAGCAGACTGGCCCAAAAAGAGTTGTACGGGAAGCTGGCTCCCCGTATGTATTCTTTATGTATGCGTTATGTTGGCAACAGGGAGACAGCAAAGGATATTCTTCACGATGGTTTTGTTGTACTTTTTTCAAAACTTGAAACTTACAAGGGAGAGGGCTCCTTTGAGGGATGGGCGAGGAGAATATTCATAAATACGGCACTTATGCACCTCAGGAAATCAGATGTGTTGAAATACTCTGAAGAGATTGGGGAGGCGGCTGCAGACATCACAGTATCACCGTCTGTCATTGAAAAGATGGAGGCGGAGAGACTTATGAAGCTTGTGTGCAGAATGCCTGTGGGATTCAGAACCATATTCAATATGTATGCGATAGAGGGCTATACGCATAGTGAAATTGCAAAGGAGCTGAATATAACTGAGGGTGGTTCAAGGTCTCAATTGAGCAGGGGCAGGATATGGTTGCAGGAGAGACTGCACGAAATGGAATAGTATAATGAAAGAAAACGATATAGATAAAATTTTCAGGGATAAGCTGGCCGGGTTGGAGACTCCGGTGGATACCGGTTTGTGGGCTGCCATTGAGAAGAGTCTGGACTCTTCAGCAGGGGCTGCAGTTCCTCTCTCTGCCGAAAAGGGCGGTGGAGTTCATTGGAGCTGGCGCAAGGTGCTCTATTATGGAGCCTCTATTGCTGCCATATTGCTTATAGCCTTGTTATTATGGCCTGAAAGGGGAGAAGTGACAGTGTTGGAGCAGGAATCTTCGCAGCTCGCTTCAAAAACAGAATATAGTGTTCAAACTGTTCATAATGCGGAACCTGACGGTATGAGTGATGTCGCAGATGGGCAAAATGCTGTTGATGACGAAAATGGCATTATTGACGGAATTTGTGTGGAATCTGTCGGGAAGATGGTGGCTGTAGTTGGGGAGAGTGTTGCTGACAAGTCATCTCCGGCGCAGAGTGTTGGTGAAGCTGTAAGGCCTGCACCGGCAGTTGGATCAGAGAGCCCGGCCGCAGAAAAAATTGAGGAGGAGAAGGTCTATGTAGTTGAGGCGCAGGATGAGGATAGTACTGCATATATGGCAAGACAGGAGAATGTAGCGGATGAGGGCAAAAGTGCAGTCGGGCATGCCAAAAGAGCAGTGGCAAGGGACTATATGGAGGAGGTGCATAAGAGTGGCAGAAGGGCATATACTTTGGCTGTTGCTTCAAATTTTATCTCAAGCAGTGGTGCTGCAATATCTCCGCAGTATTTGAATTATATGTCAATGGGCAGTCTGGTGGCCAATGGGGTACATAGTGTTGAGCAGATTTCAAAGACACAATATTCACTGCCTATCAATTTTGGTTTGCAGGCTCAAGTGAGATTGAACTCCCTTCTCTCGGTGGGTGTAGGTGTTAATTATACACTTCTTAAGAGTAAATATGAGGCTCTGATAAATAAAAAATATTATAGATTAAAGCAGCATCTGCATTATGTAGGCGTTCCTATAAATCTATATTTCAGACTTATAGATAAAAGTAACTTTTACCTGTATGCCAATCTTGGCGGTAGTTTTGAGAAGGGGATCAGTGCATCATACAAACTAAGCAGCTATGATACTGCAGTATATGAACTTGATGGCGATATGGGTGGAATACAGTATTCGGGCAACATCGGTTTCGGTATGGAGTATAAATTCATCCCTCAGATGGGTATATATTTAGAACCCAATCTTGTATACTATTTCAATTCCGAAATGCCTGCAAGCATAAGAACAGATCAGCCGTTGCAGGTTAAGGCTGAGATTGGCTTGAGGTTCCACCTCAATAACGGCAGACAGTAGCTGAAGCCGGCAATTGGTATGGCCCTGCTGTTAAATGTAGCTTTTGAGTTGCTGGGCCATCTTTGATGCAAAGACAAAATCGTTCAATTCCTTGCAATCTGAGTGGAGAATCTCCTGGTTGTTACCCTCCCAAAGCTTATGTCCTTTATATATGAATCCAATCTTGTCTCCAATCTCCATAACTGAGTTCATGTCATGGGTGTTGATGATGGTTGTAATTTTATACTCTTGGGTTATTTCCTGAATAAGCCGGTCAATAAGTATTGATGTAGTTGGATCCAGACCGGAGTTAGGCTCATCACAGAAAAGGTATTTTGGATTGAGAGCTATGGCGCGTGCAATACCAACTCTCTTCTGCATGCCGCCACTCAACTCTGAAGGCATCTTCTTGTTGGCATTTTCAAGGTTCACCCTCTTCAGACAGAAGTTCGCGCGCTCGAGTTTCTGCTCCTTGCTCCAATCTGTAAAGAAATCCATAGGAAACATAACGTTCTCTTCAACAGTCGCAAAATCAAAAAGGGCACTTCCCTGAAAGAGCATTCCGATCTCTTTTCTGAGCTCCTTTTTCTGCTTCAGTTCCATCTGGGTAAACAGCTTGTCATCATACCAGATCTCCCCTTTTTCCGGAGTGTGCAGGCCTACAATACTCTTCAAAAGTACAGTTTTGCCTGATCCGCTTGCTCCGATGATGAGAGAGCATTGTCCGGGATTGTATGTAAGGGATATGTCTTCAAGGACATATCTGTTGTCAAATTCCTTATATAGATTTTTAACAGTAATCATTGTTAAAGCATAATTTGGGTTAGTGCAAGGTTGAATACAAGAATAAGGCCGCTGCTGATAACAATGGCCTTGGTGCTTGAGCGTCCCACGCCAAGTGAGCCTCCGGTTGCATAATAACCGTAGAAGGATGATACGGAGGTTATTATGTAGCCGAAAACTGCCATCTTGGTCAGGCTGTAGTAGATATACTCAACCTTAAATGCAAATTGCAGACCCTCGATATATTGTGACGGCAATACAAGCCCTGTAGTATATACTATGATTCCTCCTCCAATAAGTCCGAGAAAGAAGCTCAACAACATGAGAAATGGGCTGAGCGTAACAGACGACACAATCTTGGGAAGGATAAGGTAGTTGGCTGAATTTACACCCATAATCTCCATTGCATCAATTTGTTCTGTAATTCTCATACTGCCTATTTCAGATGCGATGTTTGATCCTATTTTTCCGGCAAGAATGAGTGCTACCATTGTTGAACAGAACTCAAGTGCCAGACACTCGCGTGTCATGTAGCCAATATACATTTTGGGAATGAAAGGATTGTCCATGTTGTTGGCAGTTTGTATGACAAGCACACCTCCAATAAATACAGATATGATACTTACTATTGGAATTGAATCAATTATGAGTTTGTGAGCCTCATTGACATACTGCTTCCAAAATATTCTCCATTTGTCCGGTTTCTGAAAGACCCGTGTCATCAGAATATAGTATTCTCCAATAAGCTGCAGAGTTTGTTTCATACATTTTGAAATTTTTCGCAAGGTAAGCAAAATTTATATTTTAATATATTATTTAATTTAATTAAATTCGCTTGATATTTATGTTTCTCCGCTGAATTAGGAATATTTTGAGACTGTTATATAATTTCGCAATAAGGGCTTATCTGTTCATAACAGGTGTTGCCGGTCTGTTCAATCCCAAAGCAAGACGCTTCAATAGGGGGCAGAAGGGATTGTTGGATAGTATCAGAAAGGCTGTCGTACCAGGTTCTCCCATCATTTGGGTACATTGCTCGTCTGTTGGGGAATTTGAGCAGGCCCGTCCAATCATAGAGTGGTACAAGAGGGAGAGGAGCCAATATAGGATATTTCTTACATTCTTTTCTCCAAGCGGTTACGAATTGAGAAAAAACTACAATCTGGCAGATTGGGTCTTCTATCTGCCCATTGATACAACTTCAAATGCGAGGGCATTTCTTGATTGTGTCAAACCTGTCAAGGCTATCTTTATAAAGTATGAATTCTGGTATAATTATCTTAATGAATTGAAAGCCAGAAACATTGAAACATACATAATAGCAGCTATATTTCGCCCTTCCCAAGCCTTTTTCAAATCGTATGGAGGTTTTTTCAGAAAGATGCTGTGCAATTATACCACACTGTTTGTGCAGGACAACCAGTCGGCATCGTTACTTGAGGGTATAGGCATCAAGGATAATGTCATAATTTGTGGGGATACCCGTTTTGACAGGGTATATCAGATTACGCATAGCAGTGCCCAATTCCCTTATATAGAACTCTTTGCCAAGGATCACTTTACTGTGGTGGCCGGAAGTTCATGGGCTCCGGATGAGGAGATAATTGCAAAGGTGCTCAAGAATTTTCCTCGTACCAAACTTGTAATAGCACCACACGAGATTGGAAAAGAGAGAATAGAGTCGGTGGCCAGGAGCTTTGAGGGGTATCAGGTTATAAAGTTCTCTGAAATCAATGCCCAATATGGTGAGCCGGCGGGTAATGATCTCTCATCTCTTCCCGACAGTCTGATCAAAAAGCTGCAGCAGTCCAATGTGCTCATCATTGATTGTATAGGCATATTGTCTTCAATCTATAAATATGGAAAGGTGGCCTATATTGGAGGTGGCTTTGGAGTGGGGATCCACAATATTCTAGAGGCCGCAACTTATGGTCTTCCTGTAGTTTTTGGACCGAATTATAGGAAGTTCAAGGAGGCTGTTGATCTGTTGGAACTTGGCGGAGCCAGATCAATAAAGAGTGCAACTGAGTTCTACTCTCTCTTCAGCACGCTCTCAAATGTGCCGGCAGAACTCCAGAAGAGGGGAGAGATATGTTCCAATTATGTAAAACAGAACCTCGGTGCCACTTCAAAGGTGGTTTCTGTAATTGAAAAGAATTAGAAATAACATTATTAACAGATAAATCGATAACTTATGAAAAGTCACTCATTATTGACTCTGATAGCAGCTGCTGTTATTGCATTGGCTTCTTGTTCTGACAATCGCTGTCAGGTGAAGAGTACCCTTGATGTAACAAAGAACGGTACAGTTGAGTATACCGCTGCATCTACAAATGAGATTGCTACATTTCCTGGAGAGGAGAAGATCAATTATGCAACAGATATTATTACAGGTGCACAGTGTGTTGACGAGTATCTTCCTTTGTTGGAGGGGAAAAGGGTATGTATCCTCTCCAACCAGACAGGTATGGTCACTCCTACTGTCCATATACTTGATACTTTGATAGCAAAGGGAATAAACGTTACATGCATCATGTCTCCTGAGCATGGATTCAGAGGAAAGGCAGATGCCGGTGAGCATGTAAGCAACTCTGTGGACGAAAAGACAGGTGTTCCAATCAGATCACTCTATGACGGAAAGGAGAAAAAACCTTCAAAGGAGACAATGGATTCATTTGATGTGCTTCTATTTGATCTTCAGGATGTGGGTGTGCGTTTCTATACATATTATGTTACAATGGTCAATATGATGGCAAATTGTGCAGAGGATGGCAAGGAGTTCATTGTATTGGATCGTCCAAATCCGATCGGATTTTATGTGGATGGCCCTATCCTTGATATGAAATACAAATCTGGAGTAGGCGGCCTTCCTATTCCGATTGTGCATGGTATGACACTTGGCGAGCTGGCTACAATGGCAAACGGTGAGGGATGGTTGAGAGATAAGATGGAGTGCAAGCTTACTGTTGTGAAATGCAAGAACTATACCCATGCAAAACTCTACAGATTGCCTATAAAGCCATCTCCGAACTTGCCGGATATGCGTTCAATCTACCTCTACCCGTCAACTTGTTATTTTGAGGGAACACCGGTCAGTTTGGGTCGTGGTACCGACAAGGCTTTCCAGATGTACGGCCATCCGAATATGAAAGGATATGACTTCTCATTCATTCCTCGCAGCATTCCGGGGGCAAAGAATCCGCCACAATTGGATAAGGAGTGCTTTGGAGTGGATTTGAGGAATGAACCTTCAATAGAGGAGATCAATGCAAAGGGTGTGAACCTTGAGTATGTGATTGACGCTTACAATAATTTGAATCTTGATGACCATTTCTTCCGTAAGATGTTTGAACTGGAGACAGGTCGTGATTATGTGCGCAAGATGATCAAGGAGGGTAAGTCTGCCGATGAGATCAAGGCAATGTGGCAGGATGATGTTGCAAAATTCAAGGAGCAGCGCAAACCTTATCTGCTCTATCCGGAGGAGTAGTCAATCTTTAGCGGTTGCAATAAAGAAGAGACTGATTCAAAAGGTCTCTCATCAAAGGGATAACCCCTATTAGAAAGCACTCTAATAGGGGTTTGCTATTCATGGGGATCTCTTTTGGGTCACCCTCTTTATATGGTTGTACTGTTTTCATCCCATGCAACATTGGGATATTCTGAGGCCTGTTGCTGTTGCGCTACTGTGCAAACATGATTGCTGTTCTGCTTTTTCAGCCAATTTCAATCTGACGTGAACCGTCGGGAAGAACATTGATTGATACATTGATTATATCATCAGGAAGGATTTGTGAAATCTTCTGTGGCCACTCAATGAAACAGAGACCATCTCCTCCAAAATATTCGTCAATGCCAATATCATACGCTTCACTCTCCTTGTTTATACGGTAGAAATCAAAGTGATATATTGGAAAGCCTTTGGCAGCCCTGTATTCATTCACTATTGTAAAAGTCGGGCTGTTTACAGTGTCTTCAACTCCAAGAACCCTGCATAGTGCAGTAATAAATGTTGTCTTGCCTGCTCCCATATTGCCGTAAAATGCAAATATGTTGCTTTGCAAGTCTGAATTTGAGATGAAACTTATGAACTCCTGTGCCGCTTCATCTATTCTCTCCAAAGAACCGATACATATCTTTTTAAGTGCCATTTTCCTCCAATAATATCTGTTTGTGCCGTTAGTAGTGCGGTAGGCAGCTCCTGTATTGAAGTGCCTTTGAAATATGTTCCAAAGATATAAAATCCTTGCCATCCAAGTCTGCTATTGTACGTGATATTTTCAATATTTTACTGTAACTTCTTGCGGAGAGTCCCAGTTTTGTGACAACTCCCTTTATATATCCCCTCTCTTTTGTGCCTATATTGCAGTAGTATTCGAGTTTTGAAGCAGGGATCCGGGAGTTTGTATTGAACCGCTCGCCTTTATATCGCTCGTATTGGATATTGCGCGCTTTAAGTACGCGTGCTGCAATTGTTGAACTGCTCTCGACTGCAGCAGGGGTGTTGCCGATGTTTATAAGGCTGGCCGGATCAACGGAGCTTACTGCCACGTGAAGATCAATCCTGTCAAGGATGGGACCTGATATGCGGGAGGTATATTTGATGATTGATGCTGTTGAGCATGTGCAGTTGTGGGCTGTACTTCCGTAGAAGCCGCATGGGCATGGATTCATTGTGGCTACAAGCATGAAGTCTGCCGGATAGAGATACTTGTTCTTTACCCGGCTTATCTGAATTGTGCCATCCTCCATAGGTTGTCTGAGGGCCTCAATGATATGGCGGGGAAATTCGCAGAATTCATCCATAAACAGGATGCCGTTGTGTGCCAGTGACATCTCTCCTGGAAGTGAAGAGTGTCCTCCACCGGCAAAAGCGGTCACTGTAGTGGTGTGATGTGGTGTCCTGAATGGAGCCTCCTTTATAAAACCGCCCATATTCTGTAAAATTCCGCTTACTGAGTAGATTTTACTTGTCTCTATTGATTTTTCAAAGGTAAGGGCTGGCATTATTGAAGGCAGACATTTGGCCATGAGTGTTTTACCACAACCTGGGACTCCAGAGAGAATTATATTGTGATAACCTGCCGCTGCTATTTCCAGTGCAAGTCTGGCACTCTGCTGCCCCTTGACCTGTGCAAAATCATATTCATGCTCTATAGGAGGTCTGGCCTTTCTACTATGCTCGCCAATAATATTGGAGATAAGGTATCTGCTCCCAATTTCGTCGCTCTTCAGGATCTCAAGTACTTCTCTTATATCTGATGCCGCATAGATGGGAATACTTTCCAGTTCCGAACACTCCATTGCTGCCTCAATTGGGAAAATGCATCCTTCGAAACCGTTTTGTGCGGCAGTTATGGCTATTGGCAATGCTCCCGAAAAACTTCTCAGAGAGCCGTCGAGTGCAAGCTCTCCCATTATAAGGAATCTGTTGAGGCGTTCCTGCGATATGGTATCCTGTGAAATTTGTCCAGAGGCGCAGAGTATTCCTATTGCTATTGCAATGTCAAATGCCGAGCCCTCCTTGCGAATGTTGGCGGGGGCCATATTAATCACAATCCTTTTGCCGGGGATCCTGAACCCGTAATGGTTAAGGGCTGTACTTATGCGTTGCTGGCTCTCCTTTACTGCACTGTCGGGAAGCCCTACAAGATAGAAAGAGATGCCTTTGTCAACATCCGCCTCAATTGTTATTATAACTGCATCAAGACCGCTGCAGCATGCACAAAAGACTTTACACAACATAAAAAAGCGTTTCAAGGTTTCTGTAAAAATAGCTACAGAACTTTGAAACGCAGTGATATATAGTTAAATTAACTCTTTTGTTCCCAGAAATATCCAATTCTAAAATTAATTTGCCTCTTTTGGCAGAATTTTAAATTTTTAGAACTGGAATCTCAGACCAAGTGCGGGCATGAATGCACTTTTCTGGTAATCACCAGAGAAGGTTACTGCACCCTCATTATATGTTCCGTAAGTTTTCTGGCCTGCAAGGTATGCAAGTGTAAGGTCAATTGCCATGAATTTTACAGGGCTCAAGGATGCACCAACGGTACCGCAGAAAGTAGTTGCACCAGGTGTCTCCGGGTTATAATTGTCCTTCTGCACAGGGGTAGTATCTACATATCCACCCAATCTTACAGTTGCAAAGTCTGAGATAACATATTCTCCACCGATTCTTACAGCAAATGAGTTCTCATAACCCTTTATGCTCTCAATTGTATAGTCTCCTGCAGACTCGTCAAATTGCACAAGGAGTTTTTCGTATGCACTCCAGCCGGTATATTGAAACTCTCCTGTAAGTGTAAGACCATCAATTGGTTTGTATCCTATACCTATGTTAAAGATACTTGGAATTGGAAGTGATGCGTCAAACTCTGCATCATCAAGAGCATCCATAAATTTGATTTGAGCCTGCTTTGCCATAATAGCGTTCAAATCAAGCTGTGAAGCCACTGCTGGCGGAAGTGAACCGGCAAGAGTCGCCAAATCCAATTTTGCAAATGTATTTAGAACGCTCTCTGCTGCATCATTTGCATACTCGATGTCAGCCTCACCTCCCTCTACGCTCATCTTTACTTTAGATCTGTATGAAGCACCAAGAGTTACCTTAGGTGAAACATTCACCATAACACCAACATTTACACCAAATGCCACTTTCGCATTTCCCGACAACTCAATGTTTGCCAAGTCGCTTGCAGGAAGAGAGCCTATTGCTGATGCCATTGCACCCATTGCAGGAATCATCTGTGAAAGGGATCCGGCCATTGCACCTAACTGGTCAAAAGCACCCTTTTGAATCAAGGCCTTATTCTGGCTGAAACTTCCAAAGTCAATCATAAGACCGGCACCTATGCTGAGAATGTCTCCAAATTTGTATGAAACAGTTGGCTGGACACTGAATGCTTTCAATGAAACCTCCTGGATAATTGATGAACCGGCCCAGCTGTTTGGCCATACCAATGAGTTTCCTGCAGGGTTTGTCAAGCTTACACCGAAAGCAAGGTTTTTGCAGGGTTTGTAGCCGATATAACCAAAAATAGGAGTGCTTAGAGGATTATCTGTCTCCAACTCTGTAGTTCCATTCTGGTATTTAACTTTTGACTGGATACCTGTAAGTCCCAACGAAATGTCAAATTTTGAATCCATAAATGCCATACCTGCAGGGTTGAAAAGCATACTCTCTGCACCAAGTTTAAGTGCAACTCCGGTATGTCCCATACCTGCTTGTCTGGCACTCTGGCTGTTGATCTGATAGCCCTCTGCAAAAGCTGGTAGAGAGATTGCACATGCGGCAACTACTGCCAATCCCTTTTTAGCAAGGGCCGATAGTTTTGTCAAGTTTTTCTTAATCATTTTTACTTCAATTTATACAAAAAAACGGCCGCAAAGGTATATAACTTTTTTAAAATATACAACTTTTGCGGTCGTTTTTACAATTGATTATAAATCAATGTGTTAAAAATACACGTTGGCTGGATAGCTATGATTGGAATCAGTTGTTGTTCATCTCAGGTATATCTATAGGCCTTGGTGTATTGTCTTCCATAAGGTATTTTGAGAAGTAGTCTGCCATTCTCCAGAAGAAGTATTCATCCATTGTTCCAAAACTGTGGCGTTGTCCCGGAAGAACAAGCATATCAAACCGTTTGTTGGCTTTGATAAGCGCATTCACTACCCTTATTGTGCCGCCTGGATGAACATTGTTGTCAATATCTCCGGTAATAAGGAGCAAGTGACCCTTAAGGTTTTTTGCCAACTCCTGATTGGTGTCTATCTTGTATTTGAAGGTTGTGTCACCCTTTTCTGAGATCTCTTCAAGTATGCCATGATGTTGTTCACTCCACCATCTGTTGTAGATGCTGTTGTCATGGTTGCCGGCACAAGAGACAGCCGCTGTAAAGAAATCAGGATATTTGAGGATTGCTGCTGTTGACATAAATCCTCCTCCCGAATGGCCATGTATACCAACCTTTTTGCCGTTGATGAAAGGGTAGCGTGCTGCAAGTTGCTGTACTGCAACCTTCTTGTCCTCAAGACCGTAATCTCTCAAGTTGCCGTATCCAAAGTTGTGGTACCATTTGGATCTGTTCGGGTGTCCTCCGCGGTTACCTACGGTCACCACTACAAAACCCAACTGAGCCAGACGGTCAATCCTGTTCATTGATTTGCTCCATGTAGAGTTGTTTGCCTCTGTCTGTGGCCCCGGATATACATACTCAATGATAGGGTAGAGCTTTGTGGAGTCAAAATCAAAAGGCTTGTACATTACGCCATACAGATCAGTAATGCCGTCACCGGCCTTCACTTTGAATATTTCAGGGAATTTGTAGCCCATTGCAAAGAGCTGGCTGAGATCTGCCTTCTCAAGATCCATAATCTTGCGTCCGGTGTTGTCATATAGTGCCGACATTGGGGTTGTATCTACTCTTGAGTAGTTGCTTACAAAGTAGCGGTTGTCATCAGTCATTATATTCTCTTCGAAATCGTAGTTGCCAGGATTGAGAAGCTTGATGTTTGTGCCGTCAAGGGATGCACAGTACATGTGGCAGTAATATGGATCCTGACCTTTCTCTTTTCCGCAGGCTGTAAAATAGACAAGACGTTTTGCTTCATCAACTCCAACTATCTGGTCTACATGCCAATCTCCTTTGGTAATGCGGTTTTTCAGTTTGCCGTCGGTGCCAAAGAGATACAGATGTGCCCAACCATCCCTTTCTGACCAGTGAATAATTTCAGTTCCGTTGTTAAGCAGTCTGCTTTCACGTTTCTCCACGTATGTGTTGAGACGCTCCTCTATTACGGTCCTGCAGCTATCTGCATTTACCTCTGCTTCACACACATCCATGCGCTTAAGGTCTCTGCTGGTACGCTTGAAGTAGAATTTGCCATTGTCGCCCAGCCATACAGGAGAGAAGAATTCATCATATTGCTCTTTATGGGTAAATGGCCTGTATTCAAGTGTGAGGGTCTGATCCTTGAATGCTGCAGTTTTTATTACCTTGGAACTCTTTGCATCAAAATCAAAGAGGTAAAGATGTTGCTTTGGACTTGGCTCTCCGGGCATCTGATATTTGTATGCTTCAAGTTTAGGCCTTGGATTGGCAAGAACATCAATGACCCAGAGCGGTTTTATATTACTTACATCTGTGCGAACCATAATAAAGTGCCTTGAATCCGGAGACCATGCAATTTGGGCGGGAATCCTCTTGTTCAGCTCCTCTTCAGTGGCATAAGGGTCGGCGTATCTGCCTCCGTATGGAAAATCTGCAGTACCGTCAGTTGTAAGCTGATGCTCGACAATTGTTGAGTCTTTCTCATCTTTGGCAGCCTTCCTCAAGTTCTCGGCATCCATATACCAGAGGTTGTATTTTTTTACATATACGGCATATTTTCCATCGGGTGAGAATCTTGCCCATCCAGGATTATCATCCCTCTTTTCCTGTTCAGTAATGTCGGCAAGTTTTCCGGAGGCTATATCATACCGGAAGCGGAACACCTTGTTCTCCTTTCCCCCTTTCTTGCCTTTGGATGAGTTGCTCTCCTTCTTGGGAACCATCAGGGAGCTCTTGATCTCGAATGTCATGTATTTGTCATCTACAAGTTCAAGGGATTTTATTGGAAGATGTTGTGCATCAAATGGATCTTTTGTTATTTCAGTCACTTGGGCAGCAAGTTCAGCCATATCCCATAACTTTCTTTTTGAACCGGCAACCGGATCAACGATATAATATTCTATACCTGAACTGGTTGTATAGGAGTACCAAAACTTGTTTGAGTTCTTGAAATAGTTTGGCTGTACTTTTGTTGAAAATACCATTTTGCCAACCTTTTTTGGTGAGAAGCGTTCTGCCATCTCATAATTTGCCTTTGTGACAGGCCTTTGTTGTGCATAGAGCATACCGCAACATAAGGCAGCTACGGTAAAGAGTGCTTTTTTCAGTAAAGTCATATAGTTGTCTTTTTGTTGTTTGTTGCAAATGTGTTCTTAGGATTCAAAAAGATGGTCGGGACAATTTCTTCTCCCATTCACCCACCTCCATATCCTTTATGGTGCCATTCTCTATTCTGAATCTCAGCGCAGTCCTTACCTGGTGAAATCCCTCTATTCCTGCAGCTCCGGGGTTTATGACAAGCATGCCGAGACTCTTGTCGTTCATTACCTTAAGGATATGTGAATGGCCGCAAATGAAGATGTCGGGCCTATGGGCATATATAAGTTGCATGGCTTTATAATCATATCTGCCCGGATAGCCTCCAATATGCATCATAAGAATCTTCATGCCCTCTATCTCAAACCATTGTACGGGCGGTTGGCACAACCTTATCTGTTGGTCATCACAATTGCCGTACACTCCGGTAAGTGGTTTGAATTTGGCTATAGCATCAACTGTTGCGATATTGCCGAAATCACCGGCATGCCAAATCTGGTCAACCGGTTCAAGAAATTTTTTGAGGCAATCATCAAAGACGCAATGGGTATCTGAAATCAATCCTATGTATGCCATCTTGTAGAGAATGAACAACAAAGGAGGGATGTGCCCTCCTTTGAGAATGAATTATAGTTTTATTATTATCTTCTTTTTGTATAGGAACATGGCCATAAGCATAAATATAGCCACATAGATAAGTGCAAACATAAGTGACGAGTACTCATTGTTGCTGCCAATAAGGCCAACGCACACATTGTTGTAGAACCATCCGGTCAGACTCCAAGTCTTCTCGCCAACAGTTCCGTCCGGAAGAGCAACGGCAGAAGTCCAAGTTATAATACGTCCGAATACCTTGGCAAACAAGCCTGCCATCACAAACGCAAACAACGGATTCATACCCATAGCCTTGAATGGTGTAAATATCTTCTCTTTGCCCTTTATATCTATGAAATAGATGAAGAATGCAAGCATGATAATGCTCCAGCCACCTGCATACAATACGTATGAACCGGTCCATAAAGCTTTGACTATAGGGTAGCAGATGCTCCATACCAAACCTCCGGCAAGGCAGAAAAGACCTATAGTGTAGAGCTGTGCTACGACATCAATTTTGCTGCTTGCTGTGCGTATTTTATTGCCTATAAGGAATCCCAAAAGCAAGGTGCAGGATCCCGACAATGTACCCAACAATCCCTCCGGATCAAATGGAATACCGAATCCCTTGTATACGTGGTCTGCTCCGATTAGCGCTATATCAATAGCTCCAGAGCCCTGTCCTGCCAATGAAAATACACCTTTGGCTCCATTTTCAAGCGGTGCAGATGCGTCACCCAATATATATAGCAATATCCAATGAAGCGCCATAAGAACACCCATTGCAGGTATGATTTTCTTTGGTTTCTGTAACCATAAGGCAACCAGACCTCCAACAACATAACACATTGCAATGCGCTGCAATACTCCAAATATTCTCAAATGGTTAAGCCAATAGAGGTAGAGTTCGCCGCCCTCAAGCCCCTCTTTTGTATAGGTAGGATAGAATGGGAATGCGTTCAATGCAAGTCCGACAAGGAATATGAGAACACCTCTTTTAAGCAGTTTCTTTACACTCGGAGCTGTGAAGAGCTCGTTGTATTTTGCAAAGGAAAATGCCATTGCTGCACCAACGATAAAGAGAAAGAAGGGGAATACAAGATCGGTTGGTGTGCATCCAGCCCATTTTGCATGTTGTAGGGGCGGGAAAATGTGAGCCCAACTGCCCGGATTATTTACCAGAATCATTCCGGCAACGGTCATACCCCTTAATACATCCAATGCGGTGTATCTGTTTGATTTAACTTCTGAAGCCATAAAAATGCCCTTTATAGATTAGATTTTACATTGGCAAATGTAAGTAATTTTTTTGCATTTTTTGTTGTTAAGGTGCTTCAGAACGGCTATATTTGCATTCCGTATGAAAAAAGGTTTCGATAACGAGAAATATCTCAGGATACAGTCTGAGCATATTAAAAACAGAATAGCTCAGTTCGGAGACAAGCTTTACCTTGAGTTTGGAGGTAAGTTGTTTGATGACAATCACGCCAGTCGTGTCTTGCCCGGTTTTCTTCCCGACAGCAAACTGCACATGCTTATGCAGTTGAGAAATGAGGCGGAAATCCTAATGGTGATTAGTGCAATTGATATAGAGAAGAACAAAACCAGAGGCGATTTGGGTATCACATACGATGAAGATGTGCTCCGTTTGAGCGCAGAGTTTGAGAATGTAGGTCTGCTGGTGAGCAGTGTGGTTATAACGCACTACAATGGCCAGCCGAGTGCCGATGCCTACAGAGCCCGTCTTGAGCGTCTCGGCATGAAGGTCTATTATCATTATACAATTGAGGGTTATCCGAACAATGTGGCACTCATTGATTCTGATGAGGGTTTCGGCAAGAATGACTATGTTGAGACAACCCGTCCGCTGGTTGTTGTTACAGCTCCGGGCCCCGGAAGTGGAAAGATGGCTGTTTGTCTGAGCCAGCTTTATCATGAACACAAAAGGAACATAAAGGCCGGATATGCAAAATTCGAGACATTCCCGGTATGGAACCTTCCGCTCAAGCATCCTGTGAACATGGCATATGAGGCGGCAACTGCAGATCTCAATGATGTGAATATGATTGATCCGTTCCATCTGGAGGCTTATGGCGACATAGCTGTGAACTATAACAGGGATATTGAGATATTTCCTGTACTGAATGCCCTCTTTGAGGCAATATATGGTGAGAGTCCTTACAAATCGCCTACAGATATGGGTGTGAATATGCTGGGCTTCTGTATGAGTGATGAGGATGTGTGCTGTGATGCGGCTCGGGAAGAGATAATCAGAAGGTATTACTATGCTCTTTGCAACCTTGCAAAGAGGGGCGACAATGAGAATGAGGTGAACAAGATAGGCCTTATAATGAAGCAGGCCAAACTTACTAC
>JAFQHE010000061.1 GCA_017398125.1 Bacteroidales bacterium | reverse complement strand
TATAGGTTAGACCTATCTCTCCACGTTTGTTTTTTGGTAAATCAACTCCGGCTATACGTGCCATAATTATAAAAATTTTTCTTTATTGTTTACGACTAGAAATTATCCTTGGCGCATTTTGAATTTAGGATTCTTTTTGCAAATAATGTACAAACGGCCTTTGCGTTTTACTATTTTGCAGTCTTCGCTACGCTTTTTGATGGATGCTTTTACTTTCATTATATTTAGTTTTTATTTGTATCTGAAAGAAATCCTTCCTTTTGTCAAATCATAAGGTGACATCTCAACTCTTACTTTATCTCCTGGCAAAATGCGGATGTAGTGCATTCTCATTTTTCCGGAAATATGGGCGGTTAACACGTGACCATTATCCAATTCTACTCTGAACATAGCATTTGATAATGCCTCAATGATTGTTCCGTCTTTCTCAATAGCAGGTTGTTTTGACATAAATTATTTTCCTTACAATTTAAAAAATTACTCTATTTGTTTTCAATATATTCAAATGTTGTCAAGATATCGGGAACACCCTTTCTGACGGCTACCATAAACTCAAAGTGTGCTGACTTCTTACCATCTGCTGTGCGTACATCCCAGCCATTGTCCTCAAGGTATATATCCTTGACTCCCGCATTGATCATCGGCTCAATGCAGATGACCATACCTTCAGCAAGTTTTTTACCTTGTCCGGCCCTTCCATAATTAGGGATCTCTGGGGACTCATGAAGGCGCTTGCCTATTCCGTGTCCAACCAACTCCCTAACTACAGAAAACCCGTTATCTTCACAATAGCGCTGGATGGCAAAACCGATGTCACCTATTCTGTTTCCTGCAACAGCTTGTTGGGCACCAAGATACAAAGATTTCTTGGTAACTTCAAGTAATTTTGCAGTTTCGGCGTCAATTTCACCCACAGCAAATGTATAAGCCGAATCACCGTTGAATCCTTTGTATATTGTTCCGCAATCTACAGATACAATATCACCCTCTTTCAAGCAGTATCCCGACGGAAATCCATGAACCACGGTATCATTTACAGATATACACAATGTGTAAGGGAAGCCCCCGTAGTTGAGGAAGCCAGGAACAGCACCATGATCTCTGATAAAGGTCTCTGCAATCTCATCCAATCTCCTGGTTGTTACTCCAGGAGCAATTGCTTTGCCAACCTCTGCAAGAGTCTTTGATACCAGAATGGCATTCTCTCTCAGAATTTCAATCTCCTCTTCGGTCTTGATCTTAATCATTTCAAATAACTATCGAAAAATTACATTCCCGAACGGCCTTTTAGACGTCCTGTCTTCATTAGACCGTCGTAGTGGCGCATCAACAAATAGCTCTCTATCTGTTGCAATGTATCCAATACAACTCCAACAAGAATCAACAAACTTGTACCGCCGTAGAACTGCGCGAACTGGTTGTTGATACCAAGTTTCATTGCGAATGCCGGCATAATTGCTACCAAAGCGAGGAAGATAGATCCCGGTAGTGTAATACGCGACATGATTGAATCCAAGTACTCTGCTGTTTTCTTACCAGGTTTTACACCAGGAATGAAACCACCATTCTTCTTCATATCCTCTGCCATCATTGTAGGATTCACAGTTACTGCTGTATAGAAGTAAGTGAAAGCAATTACCATCAAAGCAAAGATGAAGTTGTACCAGAAGCCTGTGTAGTTACCTAAAGTGGCGGCTAATCCACGGGTAGCATCAAAGCTTGCGAAAATGATTGGGAATAGCATCAAAGCTTGCGCAAAGATAATAGGCATCACACCTGCTGCGTTTATCTTCAACGGAATGTATTGACGAACTCCACCATATTGTTTGTTACCAACAATTCTCTTTGCATATTGCACAGGGATTCTGCGAGTACCCTGAACCAAAGCAATAGTAGCAACGAAAACGAAGAAGAGAATCAACAACTCAATGATAAGCATTAGGAAACCACCGGTTGTCTGGCTCAATCTTGTTCCAATTTCAGCTGCCAATGCATATGGCAATCTTGCAATGATACCAACCATAATGATTAGTGAAATACCATTACCCAAGCCGCGATCGGTAATGCGCTCACCCAACCACATGATGAACATAGTACCACCTATAAGAACTATTGTAGCAAACAGGTTAAAAGAAAATCCTTTAATCAAGAACGCTGAATCTGGCAACTGGGCATGCAAGTTTGTCAAATAAGCAGGACCTTGCAATGCCAAAATGATGATTGTCAGATAGCGGGTGTACTGATTCAACTTCCTTCTGCCGCTCTCGCCTTCGCGCTGCAACTTCTGGAAATAAGGAATCATCATTCCCAACAATTGAATTACAATTGATGCAGAGATGTAAGGCATTACACCCAATGCAAAAATTGAAGCATTTCCAAAAGCACCACCCGAGAACATGTTCAACAAGCCCATCAAACCATCCTGTGTCTGTGCTTCCAGATTTGCAAGTTGAGTAGGATCGATACCTGGAACCACTACAAAGCTTCCCAATCTATAAACGATCAGTAGAAGAACAGTGTAGATAATCCTCTTACGCAACTCTTCAATCTTGAAAATATTTTTTAATGTTTCAATAAATTTTTTCATTAGTTCCTCAGATTATAGAATAGAAGTAGTACCTTGAAGAGCCTCGATCTTAGCGATTGCAGATTTTGAGAAAGCGTGAGCTGTTACATCCAATTTAACAGCAAGCTCACCATTACCCAAAACTTTTACCAAATCCTTTTTATTGATTAGGCCATGCTCGATCAATGTATCAACTGTAATTACGTTCAATCCGTTCTTCTCGCTTAGAGCTTGCAAGTCAGAAAGATTGATTGCTTTATACTCCACTCTATTAGGATTGTTAAATCCATACTTAGGCAAACGTCTTTGAATAGGCATCTGACCACCCTCAAAGCCCAATTTGCGAGAGTAACCAGAGCGCGATTTTGCACCGTTCATACCACGGCAAGCAGTTTTACCGTGACCTGAACCCTGTCCACGACCGACTCTTTTCTCTCCTTTTGTTGCACCTGTTGCAGGTTTTAATGTATTTAATTCCATTGTTAAGATCTCCTATATTTAGTTGATTTCTTCAACTTTTACTAAGTGTAGAACTTTCTGGATCATACCTTGAGCTACTGGAGTCAATTCTAGTTCTACTGATTGATTAATTCGGCGAAGTCCCAAAGATTGCAAGTTTGCGATCTGTCTCTGAGTAGCTCCATTTTTACTTTTAACTTGAGTAACTTTTACTTTTGCCATGATCTACCTCCTTAACCATTAAATACTTTATTCATATGAATACCTCTCAAACCAGCAATTGTATAAGCATCACGCATCTCTGCAAGGGCAGCAACGGTAGCTTTTACAAGGTTATGAGGATTTGAAGATCCTTTAGATTTTGCCAACACGTCATGAATACCTACTGACTCAAATACTGCACGCATCGCACCACCCGCTTTTACTCCAGTACCAGGAGCAGCTGGTTTCATGAATACACGTGCGCCACCGAATTTAGCAGATTGCTCGTGTGGAATAGTCTCTTTGTTTAGAGGAACTCTTACCAAGTTTTTCTTTGCATCCTCTATACCCTTAGATATAGCGGTTGTTACCTCGTTTGCTTTACCTAGGCCATAGCCTACAACGCCATTCTCATCACCTACAACAACTATTGCTGCAAAACTGAAGTGACGACCACCTTTAGTAACTTTAGTAACTCTTCTTACAGCTACTAGTCTATCTTTCAATTCAAGATCGGTAGTTTTTACCTTTTTTACATTCATATTTGCCATAGTTTATTAGAATTTAAGTCCACCCTCACGAGCGGCATCAGCCAAACTTTTTACTCTTCCATGATATAGGTAACCGCCACGGTCAAATGCAACCTCAGTAATACCTTTAGCAATAGCACGCTCAGCAGCTGCTTTACCTACCATTGCAGCGATTTCCATATTTGTCTTACCTTTAGCCTGCTCAGCAATTGCTTTCTCCAATGAAGAAGCTGCAGCCAAGGTAACTGAATTAACGTCATCGATAAACTGTACGTATATCTGACTGTTGCTTCTGAATACGCTCATTCTAGGTTTTTGAGCTGTACCGTTCACAACTTTACGAATACGGTAACGTATTCTCTGTCTTCTTTCAATTTTATTTATAGCCATATCTACTCCTTATTATTTAGCGCCAGCCGATTTACCAGCCTTACGACGAAGTTGTTCACCAACAAACTTAATACCTTTACCTTTGTATGGCTCAGGTTTACGCAACGAACGAATTTTGGCAGCAATCATACCAATCAATTGTTTATCATGGCTCTTCAATACCAAAATTGGGTTAGCACCTTTTTTAACAGGCTCTGCCTCACCTTTAACCTCATTTGGAAGCATAAAGTGAATATCATGCGAAAAGCCCAAGTTAAACTCAAGGATCTGGCCTTTTACTTCTACACGGTAACCAACACCAACCAACTCCTGTTTGATAGTATAACCGGTTGAAACACCAGTAACCATATTGTTGATTAGAGCGCGGTACAAACCATGCAATGAACGATGGCGCGGTTGATCAGTAGGTCTTGTTACTTTCACTACGCCGTCCTCTACAGTTACTTTAATATCTGCGTCAACTTTCTGACTCAATTCACCTAGAGGTCCTTTAACCTTAACCACATTATCATTACCAACGGTAACTGTTACTCCTTGTGGAAGGCTTACAGGTAATTTTCCTATTCTTGACATTTCTATTAATTTTTTAAATAATTAATATTAATAAACATAGCACAATACCTCACCACCTACGTTAAGAGCTTTTGCCTCTTTGTCGGTAATAATACCTTTGGATGTAGATAAAATAGCTATACCCAATCCATTAAGTACTCTTGGCATAGTTGCTACACCTCTGTACTGTCTTAGACCAGGTTTACTTACACGAATAATTTTTTTGATTGCAGCTTTCTTACTCTCAGGATGGTATTTAAGCGCAATTTTGATTGTGTTGCAAGGTGTGCCCTCTACAACTTTGTAACTCAAGATGTACCCTTTCTCGTGTAGAACGCGAGTCATCTCTACTTTCATTCTTGACGAAGGAATCTCCACAACTTTGTGGCCCGCAAGCGATGCGTTACGGATTCTTGTCAAAAAGTCTGCTATTGGATCAGTCATTTTTAATTGTTTTTTTTAGAATCGACACCCGCAACTGTTATCCTTGAGGAACCTGCTGCAAGTGCCCGATATCCAATGTTAATACTTTTTTTATTTATAATGAGGTAAAACCTCCTTATTTCTACCAGCTAGCCTTGTGAACTCCAGGGATAAGGCCTTTACTTGCCATCTCACGGAATTGAATACGGCTGATACCAAAGATACGCATATAACCTTTTGGTCTACCGGTAATTGAACAACGGTTGTGAAGACGAACCGGGCTTGAGTTCTTTGGAAGTTTTGCCAAGCCTTCATAATCACCAGCCTCTTTTAGCTGTTTGCGTTTCTCTGCATATTTGGCACATAGTTTAGCGCGTTTAACCTCGCGTGCCTTCATTGATTCTTTTGCCATTATCTTTCTCTTTGATTATTTCTTGTTAGTTTTAAAAGGCAAACCAAACTCACGAAGCAAAGCATGAGCAGCCTCGTCATTCTCGGTTGTAGTTACAAAAGTAATCTCCATACCTAGAACTTTGGTAATTTTGTCGATATCAATCTCAGGGAAAATAATCTGCTCCTTGATACCCAAAGTGTAGTTACCTCTACCGTCAAATTTCTCATTTATACATTTGAAGTCTCTGATACGAGGAAGAGCGATACAGATCAATCTCTCCAAGAACTCGTACATTCTTGAACCACGCAAAGTAACTTTTACACCAATTGGCATTCCCTTACGAAGTTTGAAGTTTGAGATATCTTTCTTAGAGTAAGTAAGAACTGCTTTCTGACCAGTGATAGTAGTCAACTCCTGTTGAGCGATCTCTATAAGCTTCTTGTCAGCAACTGCTTGGCCCATACCTTGATTGATAGTAATTTTCTCAAGTTTTGGAACCTGCATTACAGTCTTATATCCAAAATCCTTCTGCAATTTTGCAATGATTTCCTCTTTATATTTCTTTTGAAGAGTAGGAACAAAACCTTCTACTTTCTGAGCAGCTGGAGCTGCTACGTTTTTCTCTTTTGCTGCCATTATTTAATCTCCTCCCCAGATTTTTTTGCGTAACGAACCAACTTGCCATTCTCGCCAACTTTACGGCCAATCTTAGTAGGACCACCTTTAGCTGGATCAACTACCTGCAAGTTTGAAATATGTATACCTGCCTCTTGCTTGATGATACCACCCTGTGGATGTTTTGCATTAGGTTTGGTATGCTTGCTAACCATGTTGAGTCCCTCAACAATAGCACGGTTGTTAGCTTTGTCAACGCTTAGAACTTTTCCAGTCTTACCTTTATCGTCACCGGCGTTTACAAAAACCATATCACCTTTCTTAATATGTAATTTCTTATTCATAATACCTAATAATTATTATAGAACCTCCGGTGCTAAGGAAACAATTTTCATATAGTTGTCACGTAACTCTCTGGCTACTGGGCCAAAAATACGAGTTCCGCGAACCTCGCCTTGATTATTCAATAATACACAGGCGTTCTCGTCAAATCTGATATAAGAACCATCAGCACGACGAATCTCTTTTTTAGTACGAACTACTACTGCTTTTGAAACAGAGCCTTTTTTTGCATCACCGCCAGGGATAGCGCTTTTAACGGCAACAACAATCTTGTCACCTACACTCGCATAGCGACGGCGTGTACCGCCCAACACGCGAATGCAAAGAACCTCTTTTGCCCCGCTGTTATCTGCTACCAATAATCTTGATTCCTGTTGTATCATGGCTTATTTTACTTTTTCTACGATTTCTACTAGTCTCCAACGTTTTGTCTTGCTCAACGGACGGGTTTCCATAATTCTTACAGTATCACCCTCGCTGCATTCATTTTTCTCATCGTGAGCAACAAATTTAGTGGTTTTATTTACGAACTTTCCGTAAATAGGGTGTTTCTCTTTTGTTTTTACAGCAACAACTACTGTTCTATCCATCTTGTTGCTTACCACTACACCAATTCTTTCTTTACGAAGTTTTCTTTCCATGAACGACTATTTTTTGTCCTGGTTTTCAATTTGGCTCAACACGGTGAGCATTTTTGCAATATCTTTTCTTGCTTTTTTAATCTTTGATGAATCCTCTAATGGAGAGATCGCATGATTCATCTTCATCTGGTTAAGAGCAGCTACTTCTGACTCCAAACGCTCGCGCAAATCTTTTGCAGGTATTTCACGTATTTCTGCTATTTTCATCTTACTAATCTCCATTAAAATTATTCAACATAATCTCTACGTACAATGAATTTTGTTGTAACAGGCAATTTCTGAGCGCCTAGACGAAGAGCCTCTTTTGCAATCTCCATAGGAACACCTTCGATCTCAATCAAAATTCTACCAGGAGTAACTGGGGCAACGAATCCTTCTGGAGCACCCTTACCTTTACCCATACGCACCTCAGCAGGTTTCTTAGTATAAGGTTTATCAGGGAATACTCTAATCCAAATCTTACCCTCACGTTTCATATAACGAACTACGGCCTGACGGGCAGCCTCAATTTGTTGGCCTGTTAGCCAGCAAGACTCAAGCGTTTTAATCGCGAATGAACCGAACGCCAACTGAGCACCTCTATGGGCAAGACCTTTCATGCGGCCTTTTTGCTGTCTTCTAAACTTGGTTTTCTTTGGTTGTAACATTACTTCTACAATTTAACAATAATAGTTATTGTAATTTTAACTTATTGATTTCCAACAACATGGCTGTAACGGAGCCGTATTATTGGGGTTGCAAAGATACACAAAATATTTAACATACAAACATTTTTTGCATTTTTTATTCAATTTTGGCCAAAAAAAAATGACAGCCAACACTGCCATTTTCATACACTTACAAAAGTGAAAACTTTTTTGAAAACTCTATTTTGTCAAAAATTTCGCACCCGTTATTCCAACCTCTTTGAAACATTGATAACCTCCTGCCATGCCCTAAGGAAATTGCCACCCCAGAACTTGCCCAACTCTTCCGGCGTATATCCTCTTTTGAGCATCTCAACGGTTATTGATCTCATCTTTGTACAATCCTCAAGACCTACAACTCCGCCACCGCCGTCAAAATCGGTTCCCAAACCTATATGATCAGGACCGACAACACTCTTCATGTGGTCTATATGATCAACAAGATACTTTATGGTAACCTCCTTCTTTGGAAGAGTCGACAAGAAAAATCTTCCAGTAGCACACTGTATTACACCACCCTTCGCTGCGATGGCCCTCAACTCATCATCTGTAAGGTTTCTCTTGTGGTTCTTTACCTCCCAAGCACCCGAGTGAGTTGCCACAATAGGGGCCTTGCTGCACTCAAGTACATCTGCCAAAGTAGAGGATGAGGCATGGGAAACATCCACAATCATACCCAACTTGTTCATGCGCTCAATAACTTTAAAACCAAATTCCGACAATCCGCCATATCTCTCAGGCTGCTTGTCCATTGAGGCATCACATATACAGTTTGCATAATTGTGGCTTAAGGTCATATAGCGGACACCTCTACCAAAGAATTCATCAAGTTTGTCCAAATCATTGCCTATAGGGTATCCATTCTCAATAGCCAAGACAACTATACTCTTCCCCTTGGCCTTTATCTTCTCAAAATCTTTAGGTTCCAAAGCAATCTCTGCCTCATCGGGGCGCGCAGCCACATACTCCTTGAACAGATTGAGCTCGGTTGAACAGTAATTATACGCGGAATCCAGCGATTTCTGATCCAGCCCCCTCTGTCCCAAATAAATGGCAAAGAAACCGGCATCAAGGCCACCCTGCTTCATCTTGTCAAAATTGACCTGCCCTTTGGTAACTGTATATTTGCCACCTGGGTGATTCAGATAGAGAGCCGTATCATTGTGCGAATCCAGTGTTATATAACGTTTATGGACCGAATCTGCAACGGCAACACACTCAGCCTCAGTCAAGGGCTCACCTTTTTCTGCCTTCTTCCAGGCTTTTGCCACATCCACCTCCTGGGCAAAAACATTTGCGCCCAAAATTGTGCACATGAGCGACATCAGAAATATTTTCTTCATAATCAAAGCTTTTAAAAATCTTCCCGACAGAATGGAACAAACTGTCGGGAAGAGATTATCTTAAACTATTTTTTTCTTATCCACCACCCCATCTTCTTCGCAAGCAGCAGAAGAAGAATTGAGAATGCAAGGCAGGCCAACATAAGCCATAATCCATACCCGCTCACAAACAATATCGGAACAAATGTAATGAGCAGAATCTCAATTGGAGCAATAGGCAGGTACGCCAAGGCATAGTCATCCATTGCTTTGCTCAAAAGTTTAGGATCAACAATTCTTATGAGTGCAATTCCCATAGCCATTGTTCCTGTCCACCAGCCCCAGGCAAATATGGAGCGTTCAAACCAGTATGTCTTTGAAAGACGTCTGCCAAAAAAGAACGTAATGCTGGCCACCATCAGCACTCCGAACACAATCAAGACCACTAACGGAAGGGCATACTTCACAACAACACCCAACTTGATTGAAGCCACGCCACATGCGACAAGCAGATCTGTAAAGAAACTGCTCATACGCTGGGTTGTATTGGGACATATATAATCAGAAACTCCTGTTCTGTCAAACACCTTCTTGAAAAGCAGACCCACTATAAAGGCGCAACTGAATACCGGGAGCTCCAATTTTGGATAGTACATCTTCACACCCTGGCTTATAAGATAACCTATCAGTGCCACAACAAAGATAAATGCCATCTGCAAAGTAAGGGATTCAATTGATATTGACGAAGTTGTTGCCTCACCAACAGCATCTCTCTTCTCTTTTGGAAGCAGACCGCTCCTCAATTCGTTAGGAAGATCATTAAAGTCCGAAATAAAGGCAGTATGTTTGTTGCGTGCTGCCCACTTGATAAATATAAGACCGCCAATAATGGCGCACACTACACCAACTGTTGCAGTTGTCATTCCAAGACTGCGCGCCTCGTCCCAGCCCAAGCCCTCGTATGCCGAGCCTATCGCCGCAGCAGTACCATGGCCGCCATAGAAACCGGTTGAAAGCATAACTCCGAACGAATCATTGAGATCCGGCCAGATCAGCTTCAATACAAAAAGGCCGAACAAACCTGCCAATGCCCACTGGAGCAACATTCCTAACTGAGCAAAGACCCACATCGGACCTACCCTGTCAGAGACCTCCTTCATGGAGACTTTAGGTGATGACAATGGAAGAGCTCCAAAAACAAGCGCGATAAGTACAGCCGCATAAGTTCCGAGATTATCTGTAAAAGGAATCCATCCCAAACCATTTGGGCCAAACGCAAGACCAAGCAGACCTGCAATCAGACTTGGCGGTATAAAGAGTTTCTGAATTATCTTGACTTTAACTCTGATAAGCTTTCCTATAAGTATAAGGCCAAATATAAGGCCCAAATCTGTAAAAAAGGTCCACGGTGTAAATACTGACGAGTCAATCATAGTCTATTGTCGTTAAGAATGGTAAATAATTGCTAAAGTTAAATATTTTGGCTCAATAATTGAGCAAAAATTGTAATTTTACGGCCAATCTTTTTAACAATTATGCTCACAAGAACCTTTTTTACCACCATTTTTACACTTATTCTCTTTGTCGGCATACAAAGGGAAGAATTGTATGCACAGCAAAAAAAAGGGCATGTAATAGGCTACATTATTGATGACCTCGGAGATACTCTTTACGTAGATAAAATGGCGCCTACATACGTATTCAACAGACCGGAACACTGGAAAAAGAGCAAACAATGGAGACAATACTACAGGACTGTATACAATTTCAAAAAGACATACCCCTATGCACTCAAGGCAAAGGTAATAATTCAGGATGCCGACAGCACATTGAAACACTCGGGATTCAATGCCAGGGAGCGTGAAAAATATCTGAAAAGTTACGAAAAACGTCTCTTCAAAGAGTTTGAAAAGCCACTCAGCAAGATGACCATAAACCAGGGAAAAATGTTGATCAAACTGATAGACCGCGAGGTAGGCTTAAGCGGATTCTACCTCATAAGGAACTACAGGGGTGGTGTAGCCGCCGGATTCTGGCAGGGAGTAGCAAAACTCTTTGGCTCCGACCTTAAAAAGCAGTATGACAAGTTTGGAGAAGACAAACAGCTCGAGGAGCTTGTGCAGATGTACCATGCCGGCACATTCGATTATCTGTACTACTCTATGTTCTACAAATAGTCCGGAAGGCAATCAGCCCTTGAATACCTTGGATTCAAGTTTCTCTCCGTCAAACACAAGATAGTCGCAATGGTTTATCCACTCGCCGAGAATTGTCAGCTCCCCTCCACAAGCAAGCTGATGCTGTATCTTATAGTGGTAATGACCAAAAACGAAGAAATCAATCTTTGCATCCTCAGATCTTGTTTTCTGGAATTGATGTGCAAACTTCACAAGCGTCTCATCTTCACCACTGAATTTGAACTCTTCTCCTTTAGTCAGCCTGTTGTGCCTGCTCCATGAATGTCCCAGGCCCAAAGCCCACCTTGGATGAATTGCACTAAAGAGTCTCTGCAGAAATTTGTTGTTAAAACCCCATTTCATAAGTTTATACCATCTGTCACCGGGCATCAGACCGTCGCCATGCCCCATACAGAAGTACTTGCCCTCAAGTTCAAATACCGCAGGCTGCCTCTCCATTATAAAACCCAGCTCCCTCTGGAAATAATCGTATGTCCATATATCATGGTTTCCATTGAAGAAATGAATCTCCACTCCTCTATCTGCCAACTGGGCTAATGCGCCCAACGTTCTTGTAAACCCGCGTGGAATTACAAATTTATACTCATACCAGAAATCAAAAATGTCGCCCAAAAGGAAAAGCTTTTTTGTATGAGAAGGCAACTGCAGAAGAAAATCCGCAAATTTACGCTCCCTCGCAACCGGATCAAGATAGTCAAGTCCGAGATGCACATCAGAAACAAAATAGTATAGATTCCTCTGCTCCATTCAAGTATAAACCGTTTATATAAAAGTGTATGCTAAATTACAATGTGCTTATCACACAAGCCATTCCAACTATGGCACAATATACTGCAAATCCCCACAAACTTCTCTTCTTGACTATATTCACCATAAGGGTACAGGCAAAAAGTCCCGACAGGAATGCTGCAAGAAAACCAAGCATCAAGGCCCATGAGCCTATACCTGACGCACCCAAGGCAAACTCGCCTCCCACAAGTTCAAGAAAAGCCTCCCCCAATATTGGCACCAGCACCATGAGAAACGAGAACTGCGCCACCTGAGATTTTTTAACTCCAAGCATAAGTCCTGTAGAGATTGTGGTTCCGGATCTCGACAAGCCCGGCAACACTGCACAAGCTTGGGCAAGTCCTATAATGAACGCATCCTTATAACCAATTGTCTTGCCATATTCCTCTCCTGCGGTTCCGGGATTCTTCATGGCAGCCCTCTTTGAGAGCATCTCACTTAGAGAGAGCAGCGAAGCTGTAACAAGCAGCATCAGCCCCACAATTGCCAGACCGCTCCCGAAAATATTCTCCACATAATCCTTGAAAAAGAGCCCCACTATAAATATAGGTATCATTGAAATGGCTATCTTGATGACATACTCCTTCTGCGGATTCATCTGAAGATTGAAGCATCCGCGCAACAGCTTCCAAATATCCTTTCTGAATGCAACTATAGTACTCAAAACCGTAGCAGCATGCACAGCCACCTCAAAAGAGAGGTTTGGAGTCTCTATACCAAAAAGTTCCTTGCAGATTGTAAGGTGTCCGCTGCTGCTTACAGGCAAGAACTCGGTAAGTCCCTGCACAATCCCCAAAAGTACCGCTTCCAATTCCGACATGCTACTTCTTCTCCTTTTTACCTCTATACATGATTGCAGCTATAACCATAATCATACCGGCAAGAATAACTACAGGCGCAACAACAATCCTACGGAAACTGAACATTGCCTCATTGAATTGGTTAGGGTCGTCTGAACCGCCACCGGCCATAAGGACATAACCAAGTACCATTACACCAAAGGCAACTGCTATATACATGATATTCTTATAAGGTATAGCAAAATCTTTCTCATCAACTTGTCCGCCAGAAGCGGATAGATTCTTTTTTTTCATATTATATCTTTTAAATCTTCAAAAATTAATAATACAACTCATCATTGGTTAGTGAAACCAGTCTGTTCACTACAAAATATGTGCTCGTAACGCATATAATCACGCCCAATACCACTACTCCCGACAGCACCACAGCAAGCATCCTTGGCTCAAAGACATTGAAAAGCTGGGCAAACTGTTCCCTCACAACAACAAGCATTCCCAGAAGCATCACCACTGCTAACAGCGCAGCTATAAGCCCTTGAAACACTGCCTTGACCAGAAACGGAGCCCTTATGAATGCCCTTGTTGCACCAACCAGGCGCATTGTATATATCGAAAATCTCTTGGAGTAGACATTTAGCCTTACCGTATTGTTTATCAGCACAAACGATATGAACAGAAGAAGAGCTATAAAGACCATGAGTATAAGGCCTATTCTCTCAATATTCTCATTTATGGCATTGATAAGCGAACTCTGGTAGCTTACCTCATCAACCTGAGGCAACTCCTCCATAGAGGCGGTAAAGAGAGCCACACTGTCGGGAGAAAAATAGTCGGCATTAAGCTGCACCTCCAATGATATTGGAATCGGGTTGCTCTCAAAGATACTCAGAAAATTCTCACCGAGCAGCTCCTTCATCTCCTCGGTACCCTGAGCCTTTGAGATATACCTGGTCTGCTTCACACATGGCAAGGCAGATATTTTCTCATCAAGTTCATGAGCCTCCTTCTCCTCTATATGCCCTTTCAGAATTACAGATATGGCAATATTCTCCTTGAAATAGTTTGACACCTGGGTAGCATTTGCAGCAAGCATCCCAAAAAAGCCGACAAGCAGCAACACAAGGCTTATGCTTATTATTGACGAAAGGTACGAATGTGCCAGACGACGGGCTATAATATTTTTTTCTCTTTTGCTCATATCTTATCAAACCTCAAAGATATACAAAATTTGAATATCATTTTCTTTAATTTTTTTATTATCTTTGCAGAGCTAAATTTTATCTATATGAAAGATCCTAAAAGAGTATTGTTCGTAAACTCGGAAATTTATCCGTATGTGCCTGAAAATACAGCATCTACAGTAGGAAGACACCTTCCTCAGGGAATACAGGAAAGTGGTAAGGAGATACGTTCGTTCATGCCACGTTACGGGTGTATAAATGAACGTAGGAACCAGCTGCACGAAGTGATACGTCTTTCCGGAATGAACATTGTGGTGAATGATATTGACAGGCCGCTCATCATCAAGGTTGCCTCTATTCCTGCGGCCCGCATGCAGGTCTATTTCATTGACAATGATGATTACTTCCAGAGAAAATTCATCTTTAACGATGAAAACGGAGCTTTCTTTGAAGATAATGACGAAAGGGCTATATTTTTTGCGCGTGGAGTGCTTGAGACTGTCAAGAAGTTGAGGTGGAAACCGGACATCATACATTGTCAGGGCTGGATCTCCCACATTCTTCCGTTGTACCTCAAGAAGGTATACAAAGACGACCCTATTTTCACAGAGAGCAAACTTGTTCTATCGCTATACAACGAGATTGAGGATGTGGAGTTTCCGAATGACATGAAGGCAAAAGCCACACTTCCTGGCATCAAGGCAAAAGATCTTGAACTGCTCAAACAGCCTAATGGCATAAATCTTGCAAAATTAGCCATCCAGAATGCAGACGGCATCATTTTTGGCAGCGAGTCCATCAATGAAGAATTGGCTTCTTACGTAACATCCATGAAACTTCCAACACTCCCATACGTGGAGATTGGTGCCGATTCTGACTACATCAAGGAGTATAACCAATTTTATGACACAATTTTAGGAGACAATGCTATTTAAAAATATTTTCCGCAGTTTTATCCTGATGGCCATACTTGGCCAAATCTTCTTTTCATGCATTACTATTGACAAGTCACTTGGCTCTGAATATGTGCCGGACAGCCAGTTGCTGAAGGTTGAGACTGCACGTTTCAGAGTACCTTTGGAGCTGAAGACATTGGACAGTCTGCAGGGAACATCTATGGTTTATGCAACAATAGGAGCATTCAATACAAGCGAGTTCGGCATCGCACAGTTCGGTTCAGCAGGTAATGTATGTCCTAACACAACCAACTGGGATTTGGGCAAAGATCCTAAAATCATCTCGACCTCAATGACCCTAACATTGGCAACAGCCAATGCCACAATGAGTTCCACAACTACACCGAACTCATACTACAACAATCCATATTATTCGTCTTATTACTCTTATTACTCGTACTACTCATATTACTATCCTACATACACCACAACTGAGACCACCTCTTCAATAGAGAGGACCTCCATTACAATGGATCCGTCACAGGTGGGTACTACACAGAATTTTCATGTATACAGGTTGAAAAAGGCCATCGACTCAACAAAAGCCTTCACTTCGTCATTGACAAAAGATGATTACATCCCTGTTGAGTTGAACACAAGTGCCGTAACATATTTTGGCGGTGACTCCGTCACTTTCCGCCTCAGCAACGATTATGGTTCAGAGCTGTTGGGTTCTACAGCTGAAGAGAGGGATTCTCTCCAACTGTTTGTAAAGAACCACGGAGGACTATACATTACATGTGACACCCCTCCAACTATTGATGCCGGCCGACTGAATCTGTTCAATGTAGGTGGCATAACCATAAATGTGAAGTATAATTTCCAACCGACATGGGGTGAGGGCCTGAATAGAAAAGATACCACAGCAACATTTGTTTTCGGCTATGGAGGCTGCTTGAACACCACTTCATACAGTTCAAAGAGACTTGAAACAACACAACAGCTTGAAAAATTGCCAATTGAAGGTGGAGCCGGAATCAATCCGTATGTAAATATTGCCGCACTCAAGGATTCATTGGACAATTGGGCAGCCCGGAAAGGCATTGACCCTGCAAAGGTGATCATTTCAAAGGCAACATTGATCTTTCCTTTTGAATTCCCGGCAGACATCAGTATGCTTGATTACCGCTATCCATCATATCTTTTCCCGGCCTACAGAGCCACAAATACCGAAGAGTCTGATATGAAATACTACTATCCTTACAGCGATTACGCCTTGTCAGGAAGCTCTATGGGTGCAATAAACAGATCTTTGGGCCAATACAGATGCGAGGTTTCAAGTACCATGCAGAAGGTAATGAACATGAAGAGGGAAGAACTTGGCAACAAGTATGATTTCTGGCTCTATCCATTGATGTACGAGGAGGATTCATCTTATGGTCAGACCTACTACTACGTTGACAACTATAGTTACTTCATGGGTGTAATAAATGGCCCTAAAGCCGACAGATACCCTGAATTGGAGATTGTGTACGCCGTAATGGACTAAACTCCATAATACCTTATCAACAATGGGGTTTGAGACCGAGACTACGGCTTTTCTAAAACAACAGCCGGCACAAATTCTTCCCAATGAATAGCATAGAGAGGTGACCCAAAAGGGCATCTCCATGAATAGCAAACCCCTATTAGAAAGCACTCTAATAGGGGTTATTCCTTTGATAAGAGACCTTTTAAGTCAGCCTCCTTTTTCGTTAATAGTTATCTGCAAGAGCAGAAATAGGGTAAGTTTGGCTGCATTGGCAACATTACCAAAATGAAAAAGGCCCGGTCAAAAGAATGACCGAGCCTTATTGATTTAGTGATTTGTCAGTTTAGTTCTTTGAAACAAAGAACGCATTGTCCACTTCAGGTGAACCATTGAAAGATGACCTCTTTCCAATCAATGTAATGTTGTTGCCCTCCACAATCTCCAAAGATGCAAACTGTTTTGACGCACCTTTCCAGCCTGTCAAAAGGCCATATACATATACAGAACCTGTGGCATCCTTTATGTCAAAGTTACCGTACTCTGTGTTCTTGAGGTTCTCTACAGTACCTGTAAGCCTGTAATAATCATCACCTTCAGATGCCGCAATAAACTCCTCAACAGTTGCACTCTTTACACTTATGTTTGAATCCATGTATGCATTTGATGCCTGGATATCACCCTTATATGAGCCTCTGTTGGCAATGATTGTAAGAATATCGCCCTCTTTCACATTCAAAGACTCAAACACCTGGTTGCTTCCTCCCTTTTCGCCACGTACGCCATAAACATAAACCTCTCCTGAAGCATCCTTAATTGTAAGACGTCCATAGGTCGCATTTGCCACAGAGATAACCACACCTGATATCTTGTACCAGGTATCATCCTCTGCTGCAGCATTGAAATCGGCAATTGAAACCTCCTTTACAACCTCTTCTTCAGGGTCTGTTGTGCCCTCCTGGTGGTACAGATAGTATGCACCGCCAATTTGTGCAGATCCCTTGTACTCTGAACGTTTGCCCACAAGAGTAACAATATCACCCTCTTTAAGGCCCAATGATGCAAATGACTTGTCATTCTTCTCTACCGGAGCCTTTGTCAATCCAAATACGTAAATTGAACCTGTTTCGTCAACAATGTCAAAGTTACCGTATTCAGTACTCTTCATATTTGAGATTGTTCCGGTAATTTTGTAGTAGTCATCCCCTACTGAAGCAGCAAGCACCTCGGCAACGGTTGCCTCCTTATGTGATACATGGCTGATATAATATGCAGGGCCACCTACTTGCGCTGTTCCTTTAAAATCAGCCCTTGTACCTACCAATGTTACAATATCGCCTACTTTAATGCCCAAAGATGCAAATGACTTGTCGTTCTTCTCTACCGGTGTTGCAGTCAATCCATAAACATATACCTCACCTGATGCATCCTCAAGATAGAAGTTTCCATACTCTGCACCAGTTATGCTCTTGACTTTACCGGTCAAGCGGTACAAAGCAACATCTGAAACCTCCTGTGCCAAGAAATTAGCAACAGTAGCATCAATAATGGAACCATCCTGTTTTACTTTTGTCTCGACAGTTGACACTGTAGAGCCTTTTGATGAAGTGAATGAGATTGTAGCCTCACGTGGAGAGCCATTGTTTGCGGGAGCAGAGAAGGTAATTCTGGTTGTATCGCCATCAGGTCTTATTGTACCCATGTTCAACCAGCCTCTTGCCTCAGGGTTGATATTGATCTCAAATGTCTCGCCTTTGTAAGCCAATGCAACCTCAAACTCACCGCCCTCAATTGGCAATTCAACCTCTGCAGGAGTTGCTGAGACCAAAGACGGAACATGTGACACATAATAGGCTCCCAGCATCTCAATAAGACCGTTGTATGAGGCTCTGTAACCTCTGATGGTAATGATGTCACCTTGGTTAAGGCCATACTTCTCAAATGAACCGTAGTTGCCGCCCTTCTGGTCATAAAGGCCATAAACATATACCGAACCTGTCTCATCTGCAAGATAGAAGTTTCCGTAATATGCACCTGTAATGCTTGTAATTGCACCTGTCAACTCATAGAATACGGCATCATTCTCTTCTGCCGCATTGAATTGCGCTACTGTAATCTTTGCAATCTCCGCAGGTTTTTTGTCAGGGTCACCTGCCTGACTGATTGCAACTGCGTATGAACCGCCGGTTACTGTAAATGCAACGGCAGCTTTTCTCTCCGCTGCCAAAGTTCCGTCTGCATCCAAATTGTCTGCAACTGAGATCTGTACAGTCTGGTTGCCTGTGCCAAAGTTTGGAGTTACTGTAACCCACTCTGGTGCAACTGCAATCCAGTCACCGTCTGAAACAATAGAAACTGTTTGAGATGAGGCTCCCTGACCATCAAATAACAGGATGCTTGCATCTGCGCTGATCTTTGTTCCCAGAAGTTCCTCCTCCTCAGAACAAGAGACTGCCATAAAAGCACCAATGGTAAATGCTAATAATAGTTTAAATATATTTTTCATACGTCTTTTCAAATTAGAATGTTAGTCTAAAGCCCAATTGACATCTCCATCTTGAGTAGAAATCACTCAAGTACAATGTTTGAGGAGAGAATTTGTATGTTGGAGTCATGTTACCCTGTGCATCCTTGGCAAGACCTGTAACTCCAAGAATCTGCAAATTGTATGCACCTGAATAGTATAGACCCCACTCCCTGTTGAACAGGTTGCTGATGTTCATGAAGTCAACAATGAACTGCAACTTGCGGCCGTTTTTCTTGTCATAGAAGAAATCCTGTGCAATGTGAAGGTCAAAATGGCTCTCGAACTTGCCGATTCCGCCATATCTCTCAGACCATTTGCCTCTGTTTTCTCTCAAGTATTTGTCGTTTCTGATAAAGTTCTCAAACTTGCCGGCATCCTCTGGAGAGTTCCAGCTCATCATACCAATCTCCTTCTCTGTAGGGATGTAAAGTACTGAGTTGCCCTTCTGGCCGTCACCGTTGAAATCAGAAGACTCATTCATTGTGTATGAGTATCTCTGTCCGCTCTGACCGTCATAGGTCAATGAGATGGTAGTCTGAAGGCCATTTGCATAAACAGGGGTAGTATATGTAAGTACACCCATAACTTTATGAGGCCTGTCAAACATTGAGTATGAAAGCTCAGGAGCATTTGTATCAACTGAGTAGTTGTATTTCCAGTTTGAATATGCAACTGATGAAGTACCGTCATTTACAGAGTATGAATGGCCGAATGTATAAGCTGCCATAAAGTTCAAGCCACATGCAAATGCCTTCTCAATTTTTGCACTTACAGAGTAGGTGTAGCCCTTGTTTGTATTTGCCAAATCTACAATTGCATAGTAATCTTTATTTATGCTATAGTAAGGAGCTGTGCTGCCCGGATTTGCCGCCGCAGCTGCTGCATTAACACCATAAACAACATTATCTGATGTAATTGCAAGGTTCTTGAAGAATACGTTATTCAATGTCTTTGAATACAAAGCATCAACTGTAACTTTCCATCCACCCTCAAACTCCTGGTCAAGACCAATATTTGCACGGAACACCTGAGGATATTTGAAATCTTTTGACAATGTGTTGATTGTAGCCTTTCCACCAGCGGATGCGGCTCCCGACAATACAACATCTTTGTAAGGATCTGCTGTCATAGGGAAGTCAGCACCCGGAGTATTCATAGTTATTGATTTTGACTCCATACCTGTATTGTTGTAAGCATTTGACAACCATACGAACGGCACACGACCGGTAAACAGACCTGCACCACCTCTTACCAATGTTTTGTGGCTGTCATTTACAAACCAGCGGAATCCTACACGTGGAGAGAACAATACCTTCGCACTTGGAATTGTTCCAACGTATGAATTGTTTGCAGTGGCAATATGGTGCTGGTTGAATTCAGGGTTCTCTGTAGGCTTGTTCAATAGAAGCGGCATATCCACACGCAAACCATAAGTGACTGTCAAGTTCCTGTTTGGTTTCCACTCATCCTGCGCGTAAAGTCCGAACTGTGCAGCCCATGTGGTTGCGCCCCATCTGGTATTGCCGTCGGTAAGCTCAGGGTCAGCATATTTGTAGTTGAACTGGTTGATAACATTGTTGAAGTAGTCTGCAACTGTGTTATAAGTGTAACCGCCAAAAGCATACTGCAAGAAGACATTGTAGAACTTGAACAACTCATTGTGTGTACCTACTGTAATGTTGTGGTTACCCTTGTAGATTGTAAGGTTATCTGTAAGAGTATACGCATCAGAGCTCATTGCATTGGCACCTGAAGAGTAGTTTGTACCCAAAGAGAAGGTGATCTCATCATTGTTGATGTAGATGTTCGGACCGGCATAAGGAATGGTTCTCTCATCCCTTACAAATACTGCAGTTGCACGCAACTCATTTGAAATATTGTCTGAGATACGTGAGTTCAACTCCATGACTACTGTATTGGTCTTGTTTGACTGTTTGTAGGCAGAGTTGTTGAATGTATACGAAGTACGTCCTGAACTGTACTGATCTGCAAATGCATCCATGAACTGATAACGCAACATCATCTTGTTATTGTTATTGATGTTCCAGTCAAGACGCAAGAGGGCGTTGATTGATCTGTCCTCAACCTGGTGCTCACCAAAAGTCTCACCTGTATTCTTCACGCCATAAGTCTTTTCATAATGGTTTATCATTGCTTGCGCCATTTTCTCATTGAATACGCTGCCCAATGAGTTGCCATCTGCATCAAAGACCTCCTCAGCCAATGTTATATCATTGTATGAGCCATTTGAAGGAGAGTATACGTTAGGATAAGATTTCTTGTAATACTCACCGCTGGCAAAAACGAACAACTTGTCCTTGATGATAGGAGCACCTATAGTTACACCATATGTCTGTGAAAGCTGGGTGTCATATTTCTCTCTGTTTGCAACATCACCGGCTGTTGTTCCAATCATATCCTGATTGTTGAAATATGTATAGAACGAACCCTTTATAGTGTTTGTACCAGACTTGGTAATTGCATTGATTGCACCACCTGTAAAACCTGACTGGCGTACATCAAATGGAGCCACTACAACCTGAACCTCCTCAATAGCATCAAGGGATACAGGATTTGCGCCTGTCTGGCCACCGTTTGTTCCAGAAGATGAAAGACCAAAAGCATCATTTGCGATCGCACCATCAATCTGGAAGCTGTTGTATCTGTTGTTGGTTCCAGCAAAAGAGATACCTCCATTCTTGCTTACAGAAGCTTGTGGCGACAATTTTGCGATGTCATACACACTTCTGTCGATTGTCGGCATAGACTCAACGGTCTTGAGGTTAAAACTTGATGAAGCACCTGTTTTTGAAGCATTGAAAGCTGTCTCGCTAACAACTACAACGGCATCCAACTCATTAGAAGACTCCATTACGGCATTTATCTCATATGGCTCACCCAACTTGAGATAAATGTCCTTGTACTCAAGTGTTGCCATACCAATAAATGAAATTTGGATTGAGTAAGGACCTCCAATACGCATACCGTTAATGACAAATCTACCATTCTCATTGGCAACAGCAACATACTTTGTTCCTGAAGGGGCATGGACTGCAACAATTCCTGCACCCACCAACTCTTCGCCTGCATTGTCTACAACGTAGCCATTGACACTTGATGTTGTAACCTGTGCAAATGCCGGCACAAGCAGAAACATACAAGCCAAAGAGGCAAGAAAACATCTGATTTTTTGTTTCATAAATTATATAGGTTAAATTAATTAAGTTTCATTTTATAATCCCCACTCTCCTGGAACAAAGGCACTCTCAACCTTGGATTCTATGGCATCATCAAGGTTGTGGAAGAAATCAAAACCTGTCAGAACCTCAATATCCTTCACTTTTCTGGCATTTGTAGCGGTCACCGCATCAGATGCCGGTTTCTTGTTTTCATACCAGAATCCGATTGCTGAATATCCACCATCCACAGTAGAAGAGGAGCTGTAACGCAAGAGCACTTTAAACAGAGCTTTAGGTTTTGCCACCAGTTTGCCGTCATTATCTTTTATATACTCTATTTGGGGACTTTCATTTGTTGAAATCACAACACCTGTTACTACATATAGCGTATCACAGCCCTTTGAAAGCTCCCTCACCTTGTTCTCAAGATTGCCCCAGGCACTCTGATTCAGATCTGAATTCTGGGCAATTATATTTGTGAAGTAGAATGTCTGTTGATTTGCAGCTGTAGAAGAGACCCTATCTTGTGAAGGCAGCTGGTGGCCACGGTCATAACCGGAGACTCCCCACCCTTTGAAAAGTGCAGGCTGGCACCACTGCGGCAATTTAGGCTCATAGGTCCAGCTGTCGGTACGGTTGACATTGTCTTCAGCTATATCTTTATAAATAGGATATGCCACCCAATGTGCAATCCTGTTGTTACCGTCAAACCAATAAGAGAAGCTTCTCACATCCTTTTGCTTTACTTCTGTCCGGTGCGAGACAAATGCAAACTCATCCTGTGCCACAACCTTAGGAAGCTCCATCCAGTTCTGCACATTGTCCGATACCATAGCCTCATATTTTGCCTGTTTGACACTCAATACGACCTTTTTACCGGCAATAGCTCCATTAGTGGCCTCAAAGGTAATCTCCGCAACCCTTTCATTTGTTGTGCTAGGGTTCTTCATATATGATACCGTAACAATCTTTCCTGACTCTCCCTCAGCAGGAGAAACTGTAAAGTCAGAACTTGAAGAGACCGCCTTCCATGCCCCTGTAGATACAACCTCCATTTCAAACGAACCGCTGTTGCACAACACCTCTTTCACGGTAAACTGTAAAGCCAGTTTCTCTGCAGGTTCAAATCTGGCACCGGTCATACCTGCATAGTCGGATACATCAGAGATCATAATCTGAGGCTTGCCATTATATACGCCTGATATTCCTTTCAAGACTCCGCTGCCCTGCGGCACCTTCTCTCCCTTGAAAGTTGCATACTTGGAGGTGAATATGTCAAATATCTGTCCGCTTTTGGCCTCTACCCCAATGCTTGTATGTGCTTCTGCTGTTGCAAATGTCTTTGAAAGATCACTCCCAACCACCTGCACATCCTTTACAGCCACATACATTGACTCATATTTTCCGGCAACAAAATCTGCCACATCAACATCCTTTGCAACAGGGGTCTCACTGCCCACCTTTGAAATTGCAGTCAAAGGCATGCCTGTACCATTATCACCCTGCACCTGAAGCGCGCCATTTGCATAAACCGCCAAAGTTAGTCCCTTAAGAGCCACACGCACTTTATCACCTCTTGCAAACTCTTTATTGTCAGCAGAGCAATATAGCTGCAAACCTGCACTGCCATCGGAAACCACAATTGTCTTTGCTGTAGAATAATTGTTCAATCCTCCATCTGTATCCCGACGGAAATTGCTTATCACAACACCCTCCACAATCACATCCTCTGTAACCTTTACCGAAGAGCCTTTATACATTTCCCTCACTTTTAACATAGGAGTGACCACCACTTCCGGTTCCGGCTCCGGTTCCGGCTCATCATCTGGAGCCGCAACTTGTGATATTGCAATTGATGCCTCAGCCATTTTTGAGAATACTCTCACAGTAGCAGTTCTTGCGGCACCGGTATTGGCTGCAACAGCTATTGTTATCGATCCGTTATTGGTTCCCTCTTTTGGAGTTACAGTTATCCAATTCCCCTCCATATCAAAAACAGAGGCGTTCCAAGCTGTATTAGCTGTAACGCCTACTTGAACGGTTACACCGTCTATATCACAATTAATCTTACTCTGAGACAATACTATAGATTCCTTCACTTGCTCATCACCCCCGCTGCATGCGCACAGGACCAGCGACACAACCATGGCTAACGCCAATATTATTCTCCTCATTTTCAAAGATTTAATTTATTGTTATTCTTTCTTGCAGTAGTGCAATATGAGTTTTATGTCCCCCATTTGCTACACGCAAAAATAGTTCAAATCTGATTCATTTACAAGATAAAATAATTAAAAAAAGATTAATAAAATATTGAAGGGAATTTACACTCTGCCAACTCATTTTGTAATATGTTGCCCTATATATATTGCAGAATAAAAAAATATATTACCTTTGCGCCCGGAAAATGTGGAAAGATTTGACTGCTTGCAACCACGCTAAAAAATGCTAAAACGATCTCTTCAATATCCCGCTGTCGGGATTAGGACAATCAAGAGTTACGCAGCAATAAGTCAAAGCCTTTCTAAATAATTAATAACTGTTAAATTATTTAGTTTATGTCTTATTTGTTTACTTCAGAATCAGTTTCAGAGGGTCATCCAGACAAAGTGGCTGACCAGATTTCAGATGCAATCCTTGATGAATTTCTCAGACAGGATCCATCAAGCAAAGTTGCCTGTGAGACCTTTGTAAGCACCGGTCTTGTAGTTGTTGGCGGCGAGGTGCGTTCAGAGGCCTATGTAGACATCCAGAGTGTCGCACGCCGTGTAATCAACAGAATTGGATATACAAAAGCGGAGTATATGTTTGACGGCAACTCTTGCGGTATCCTCTCTGCACTTCACGAGCAGTCTCCTGACATCAACAGAGGTGTAGTTGTAGAGGAGAAAGATGAACAGGGAGCCGGAGACCAGGGAATGATGTTCGGTTATGCATGTACAGATACCGATGAGTATATGCCTCTTCCCCTATATCTGTCACACCTTGCCCTATCTGAGCTTGCTGATATAAGAAAGAACACCGGACTTATGCCATACTTGAGGCCCGATGCAAAATCTCAGTTTACAATTGAGTACACCGATGACCATGAGCCTGTAAGAATACATACAATTGTTGTCTCTACCCAGCATGATGAGTTTGATACCGACGAGGCTATGCAACAGCGCATCAGAGAAGACATCAGAAATATCCTTCTACCAAAAGTTATAGCAAAACTTCCTGAACAGACTCAGAAACTCTTTAAGGATGACTTTATACTCTTTGTAAACCCTACCGGCAAATTTGTAATTGGAGGTCCTCACGGAGATACAGGACTTACAGGCAGAAAGATTGTAGTTGACACCTACGGTGGCCGTGGCGCACATGGAGGAGGAGCCTTCTCAGGCAAAGATTCATCAAAGGTAGACCGCTCAGCAGCATATGCAGCACGTCACATTGCAAAGAACCTTGTCGCTGCCGGTATCGCAAAAGAGGTACTCGTACAGTTGGCCTATGCCATTGGTGTTGCAAAACCTGTAAGCATCTTCATCAACACCAGAGGCACAAGCAACATCAATATTACAGATGGTGAGATTGCACGTGTTGTAGGCGAGATTTTTGACCTCAGACCCGCAAAGATCATTGAGAAGTTCGGCCTTACTTACCCTATCTTTGAGGCGACAGCCGCTTACGGACATATGGGCCGCACACCTTACAAAAAAGAGGTGGAGATCATTGAAAACGGCAAGAGCATAACCAAAGAGGTACAATTCTTCGGTTGGGAACTTCTTGATAGAGTAGACGACATCAAGAAGGCGTTCAAGCTGTAACCTACAGCATAAAGAATACAATGCACCCCTATTAGAAAGCACTCTAATAGGGGTTATTCTTTTTGGTGAGAGAGATTTTAAGTCAGCCCCATTGCCCTATTGAACCACAGAATTTGCACTTCTGTGTGAAATTGCCCAATTCTGCAGTGATGACTCCTATTTCTATATCGCAAATACCGACAAAACGAAACCCACTCCCCTTTTCACAAGGGAGTTCATACTTGTGCAGTGACACCATCAATTTTTATAATGCTATGACTCTTTATATGAATTCTCTATAGCGAGACGCAACTCGGTAATACTGTTCATCTTCCTGATTTCACCACCCTGTACAAAAGAGATATTGCCGGTCTCTTCAGATACTACGACAACAGCCGCATCAGTCTGCTCTGTCATACCGGTTGCAGCCTTGTGGCGCATACCATATTGGGCAGGGATGTTGGGATTTTCACTCACCGGAAGCGTACAACGTGCAGCAACTATACGGTCATTTGCGATTATCATGGCACCATCGTGAAGTGGGGAGTTCTTGAAGAAGATATTCTCAATAAGACGTCTGTTTATATTGGCATCTATTGCATCTCCGGTCTCTATGATCGACTCCAAAGATGATGTATGCGCAATTACAATAAGCGCACCTGTCTTGGTATCGCTCATCTTGCGGCAAGCTTGGGTAATCTCATCCAAAGCACCCAAGGCCATACTCTCCTGCTTGCGGCCAAGGATACGCTTCACAATCTTGGCATGTCCGCCACTTACATACTTATTTCCAAGATGGAGCAGAAAACGTCTTATCTCCTGCTGGAAAAGTATAATTAGGGCAATCATACCCACACCGAGAATCTGGTTGATTATAGCAGACATCAGGCTCATATTGAGAGCATTGACTATTATCCAGACAACATATATCAGAATAATGCCCGAAAAGATGCTTATTGCAGCCGTACCCCTTATCAACTTATAGACATAGTAGACCAGAAGGGCCACAAGAATAATGTCAATGACATCTATCAGCTGAATATCTATAAAATCAAACATACCGTAACAATTAAATATAAATTACTGGGCTACAATACTACAAAGTTAAGAAAAATAGATTCATTATCTAATACACCTCATCTTCATACATCTCTTTTTCCAATAGTTCGTGCAGTTTATAAAGCTTTATCAGTTCAGAAATTTCAGGATCCAGATTACCTCTATGAATGTATGACGGATTCTCCCTGCATGATTCAAGATAATACTTTACAGCATCCTGAATACGGTTTTCCCTTGAACTGATTATTGCAAGAAGATAATTGACCTTGGCATTTTTTTCCAAATCCTTAAGTATATCATAAGCTGTAGCATTCATATTCATTGAGAGGTATGCAACAGCTGTATTATAATCGTTATACCCCGACAACAAGCCAATTGCCTTTTTATAATCCATTTCAACAAGTGCTTTCACACCTTCCATATAGGTTGTATCTATTATAGTCGTATGGACTGTATCTTTGACCATACCCTTCCTATGCATGTAAAAATTGAACATCACACGCCTCAACTGAGGATACAACTCCTTCCTGATATAATTGTATGATGCCACACCCCTAAGTTTCAGTTCTCTATTATCATAATTATCATCATCGTACAACTTATATATCTGTACCTTTTCCTTATCTGGAATAACGGTGTCATTCTCAATAAGTTGCCTCAAGCCACTCCAATCCTCCGGCAAAGATTTGGAAGCAAAAAGAATATCATCCTGTTTTTCTGCAACATAAGTAGAGTCCAGATTGATTTCATATAAATCCCGTGACAATGAATCTTTGTAATCTTTCAGATATGATTTAAAATAATCAGTTATTGACTTGCTCCTGTTATGGGCAAGTGACTTGTTCAAGCTCCAGGAACCCTCGGGAGAGGCGGAAGCTGTGACAACTATTGAATCCAGATCATACACCTGATTCTCAACCAAACTGCCAAGATGCTCCTTGATCTTCAATATCTCGCCGGCGTTTTCATTGAGCGACAGATCCAAGTTGCTTCTTCCCGCCAAGAAATCAAGCCTATACTCCTTATTGTCACTGGCCCTGCGTTCGATCACCTTTGTCTTGTATCTGACAACCATATTGTCGGCGAACGAAGATATTGAGCTGATATAAAAATCCAAAGGCCCTATCTCTGGAGTCTGATATACTCTCACATCCTCTTCATAAACCTCTCCTGACATGGTTATGACCGCTTTTTTTAGTCCGGGACGTGTATTGATTGTCTGTACGTATGTATATAGGAAATCACCTGTCTCATTCGTTAAAATGGTATCCAGACGTATTCCTTCCTCAATTATCGGCTGCTTCACATATTTTGCGAACTTGCTGGCACGTTTGTTCTTTCTGTTCTCATTGCGTCTCTTGGCATACTTATTTGTATAATGCTCTATTGCCTCACGTTCGCTCACTCCAAAATTTGAATAAAAGGTCTCATCGCTTACACTTGTCGTATCATTTTTATACGCAAAAATCTGAGGAATATTTCTCTCCAGAAAAATTTCCAGCATGTGTATATTTATGAAAACAGTTGTATCTGAAATTATCCTGCTCAAGAACTTTTCATATTGTTGGTATCCCTTCAACTGTGCTTTTCTGTAATCGGAACCTGTAATAAAAAGTGGTTCCAGTTTCTCCTTCTCTCCCATTATCTCAAGTGTGGGAGAAAACCGCAACTGCCACTTGCTGTCACGCAACTCTTTTGGAACCAGAATCTGGAATGACAAATCCACCTTGCCGGCTCTCTCTGCAACATTCTTGAAATTTGATATTACAAATACAGCATCCAAGACACCCTGGGCAAAGATGTCACCATCAGTTGTCCTGTAGGCCATCAGGGTCTGCTCCTCCTTGTTCTTGTCTATAATCTTGATGGTATCGGCCTTCATCAACATCTGATCTACATCAATGCCATCCGTTTTATATTGGGTAGGGGTAATTTGTACCGACACCGCATCCTTTTTCAAAGATTTTGCCTTGCGCGCTGTACCACATGACACTACGAGGAGTGCCATAATAAGAAATGTCAAATATATTTTAACTGTATCAATCTTGAACATAACAATCTTCTCCCTGCTTAGAACCTGCTAAAAGAGCCATTTTTAAAACAGAATCCCGTTGCTGTCATCTGGCCATACCTATTGTTTACAAACACAGAAATTCTTGTATCAGCAATTCGTTTCGGCGATTTTACCCTAATGTATCCCGACAAATCATCCTTCTCCACAACCTCTGCAACCCAACCATTTGAAGCGATGGCTTCAATAAAATACTTGTCCGGCATACCATCTACTTTATACTCTATTTCAGCCACATCACCACCTGAAAGTTGCACATCAGGAAAACTGAAATCAATTTTAAGTTCCTTATAACGTGGAAATTTCAAGACTGTACCATCTATGAGTGATATGGCAACCTCCTCTTCTCCATCTTTAATTGAGAATATGAAAGTTTTCCCATCATCACCCACCGCAGGCCCCAACGGAATCCAAGTCAGGCCGTTGTCGTGCGAGAGGTACCATTTTTTATCTTCTATTCTGAAACGCGGTATATAATTGTTGTTTATTCCTATAGGATTTCCTTCACTATCCCTTATATATCCGCCATCTACTGTCCAATAATAAATACCGTCACTGCCTAAAGCCAAAGAGACAACTGGCGTATACCCATCTGCACCATCCTTGCCATAATATAAATTTACAGGCCCGCCTTTGCCCAGAACAAGCCTGTAGCCCACAATCCCGTTATTCTGCACTATAGGTTCAACTGACTTTATATAATCCAATGCATCGTATGATTGGGTGAGTCTGAATAATGACTCTACTGTCTCATTTAAATTCCTGCACTCCGCTTCAAGAGCTACAATCCTCTCTTCCAGTTCATTGACCTCTGTCCAAAACTCATCATCAACAAGTTTCATGCAACCGCTGAACAAAAACGGCAACACGAACAATATGTATAGCAACCTTCTCATTTTACAATACCAATACTAACGAAACATAAACATTGTCCAACCCTATGAAAAAGCCTCTCTCCTGCTCTTGAATCCTGTTGCAATACCTGCAATTCCACAAGGTATAATCCTTTGACCCGCCCCAAAAACCTGCTGCAAAGTTCATATTGAACCGTGGGCTCAACATCAATGTATAACCGGCAGTCACTCCAGCACCAATGGCTGTTCCCTCTTCAAGCAAAGGACGCCAGACACCTCCCCTCCCATACTCCTGCCACTGTCCTTTGAATCCGAACCACCATCCGGAATATATGTGCCATGGCCAGTAGCGGAATCCTGCGTATGCCGTAATCTGTTCATTGGAAATGACGTCATGGATACTTTTGCCTTCAAACTCCCAACCGTTGTATCTTCCGCCCAACAAAAGGGAGATGTGCTGCGAAACGCCATAGTTTGCCTCCAGATTCAGAGTTCCAAGATTAGCATAATCCAAAATATTTGTCTCCAAAGAGATTTTTTGGGCTTTAGCCTGCAATGCCAATGCAGAAAGGAACACTATAAACAAAATTCTTTTCATAAGCTCCTTTCAAATTACATTGGCTGTAACCATGATTTATAATCTTCCCATGCCGGATGACTCTTATAATCTCCAATGGAGCTCTTAGGCACATATATGACAAGTTTCGGCATATATGATTCCCTCATAAATACATTATTGCCCAATCCCGGGACAGCTTTAGGATAACAATACACTTTCTCCAGGTTATAGCAATGGTAGAATGCATCTTGTCCTATTGCATGAACGGTCTGAGGTATCTTCACCTGTTTAAGTTGCGTGTAACCGAAGGCACTTCCCTCAATAACAGTTACCGCACCTTCAAAAGTGACGCTCTCTATTCCTGCTCCCCAACAGATTCCTTCAGGTATTACCGTAATATTCTTGGGGAAAACCAGCTCCTTTAAATTATAACAGCCTGATAAAGACCACGCGCCAATACTTTCCAATGTCTTTGGAATGGAGATCTGCGTTAAAGCTGAACTACTGAAGCAATTGTTACCCCAATGCAACAATTTGATGCTGTCAGCAAAAACTACTCTCTCCAGCATACGTGTATCACAAAAGGCTCCATCTGCAATGGTAACCACCTTCTCTGGTATAAAAATCTCCTCCAATTCCGCTTCTGCAAAAGCGGAATGACCTATAAATTGCAAATTCTTATTCAAAATTACACTCTCCGCAGAGCTTCTCCAAAAAGCACGGTCACATATGCTCACAACATCTTCAGGAATGATGAAGGCGCGTTTGACACCACCAACTACAGCTTTGATTGCGTTACCATCTTTTAAATAAAGCCCATCTGGAGTCACATATTTTCCTGTAATACTCTTCAGATTATTGCCTGCAAGAATTGCATCGCCTACCTCTGTGACGCTTTCAGGTATATGGATTGTTTCCAAAGCTGTACATCCCCAGAAACATCCATAGCCTAATGAGGTCACACTTGATGGAATTTCAATCTCCTCAAGACATATACAGTCTTGAAACAGGTATTCGCTCAAATATCTCAACCCCTTGGGTAACTCAACATTCTGCAATGAAAGACAACCTCTAAAACATGAGCCATAGATATCAGTTATGTTGTCATGCAATGTGATGTCAGTCAAATTTACACACTCTGCAAATGCACTCCAGCCCAATTCGCTGATATTGGAGTGTATGTGCATCTGCGTCAAATTCTCACATCCAAAGAATTCCTCATTGCCTACACGGGTTACCTTTTCAGGAATTTGCAGGCTCTTTAACGAGACACAATAGCGGAAATTATAGCCATCGCCAAAATCCTCAATACTGTTTGGCAAATCTATTGAAACAAGACTACGACACTCTGAAAAGGTCCAACCACGAAGAAACTTTACATTATTGGGTATAATAACTGATTCCAAAATAGTGCAACCACTGAACATTCCATGAGGCAAATATTCAATTTTTGTAAAGTACTGAAGTTCATCAAATGACCTTACATTGGAAAAACTGCTGAACATCCAGTCCGGAAGCCACTCTGTTTCTGCTGCCTCCTTGCCGGAAATCTCACCATCACCATTAACATCCAGACCTGCAGCTATACAAGCCTGTTTTGCAACGCTGTCGGCAAAATGTATTGCATTTCCTGTAGGTTCCGACAGCTGTGCAATGGTTATAGTCTCCAAAACAGATCCGGCATTGCTCAAAAGTTCAACCTCAGCCATTCTTATCGGATTCTCGCCGGGATATTTTGCCAAAGAGAAGAGCAGTGTGTCGTTACGCATTGCCTTGGTCTGTATATATGTCAGCCACTTCTTATTATCTGGCACACGAACCTCATACTCCAGATTTGTCCTCACAGGAACCCGAATTTCGCCACCCGCCCAGTTGACTCTATACGCATCTGAGACCAAAATGAGTCTGCCATTTTCAAAAGAGAGGGATTTCATTACGGATTGTCCTAATCTGTTGCTCAAGACAACAATCACTTTTGCCGGAGCTATAGGATCTGGAGCTGTAACCTTTATTCTGCCTGAGAACTCCCCAACCCTCTCCACTTCAGCCCTCCATCCATTACCTCCAATTGACTCCATATCATATTCCCCATAAACACCCGACAACTCATACTCCACATATATGCTCTGGCCTGCCATACATGCCAGATTTTCACCCTCCTTTATATTTATTGACATCTCTGCAGCCTTTGGAATTGTAACTGTTGTTCCATCGGCCAATGTAAATGTCACATGTCCTTCGGCCTGCTCTACAGAGAGCAAAATTGACTCGCCATCCTCTCCAGTTGCCTTTTCAAGCCTCTCCCAAGTTTTCCCGTTATCGTATGAGACAAACCAATATTCATCTTCAATTTTAAAGGTAGGAACTATATTCTCGGCCTGTATCTTTTCATTATTCTCATCATAAATCCAGTGCCCGTCAATTTTCCAGTAATATGCTCCATCTTCATCCTGAGATGCACTTATTTGTGGTATATATCCATCCTCTCCATCTGTTCCATTGTAAATGGTTATGGATTCTCCCGAAGCGAAACTTATTGTATACCCAATTGTTACTCCTGCCTCATCAACCGGTGTAACACCTGTTATAAAGTTATTGCTGGTCAATGCCCCCAATATAGTCTGGATAGATGCAATATTGGTGTTTGTCTTTTTACACAACTCTTCCAAAGCTGTAACCCTATTGTCCAGATCCTCCAATTTTGCATTAAGATCCTCCTCTATTATAGAAGTACAACCAACGCACATTGTGAACATTATGAACAGCACAAGCAGTCTGCTATATATCTTTTTCATTTCCAAAAAATTTAATTCCTGCAATTTCCCCGCAAAATTACTCAACATCAGCCAATGTTGCAACATAAACCTGCTGCCACATGAGCAGCAGGTTGGCACAGGGCTTAAGGATTGGTCCGATGGTGAGAGGCTCTGTACTGACTGGCAGAAGATAAAAAAACACCCGAACAGAGTCGGGTGTAATGGAAATTTTCTTGCTAAATATGCTATACTTTAAATGTAGCGCGGTAACTTTAATTGATTGTTACGGGAGTGCTTTTCTTGTTGATCTTGCCTCTTTCTACCGTAAGTGTACCCAGATTTTCTGTATATACAGAATAATTTTCCCCATCGGTCATATATTTCATTTGAGTGTAATCATATACACCTGGGAATGCAGGGAAAAATAGAGAATGTGGTGTAGACGAGAGTGTCAATTTAGATGTTTCTTTGTACCTGAATTCAAATGATTCGGTTTCATTATATCCCCCATTCCCTTGTTCTACTGTCCCGATTTCATCTCCATCAAAATTAACAATCAATTTTCCTCTCACATTTTTGTTTGAACTTTTGTATACACTTAGACCTATGTTCCACAAATCACCGGTTCCAGTTACAGGAATCTCCACAACTCCAACCAAATGGTGAAAAGTTGCAAATGTACCCTCGGCATCTGCTGTAAAGATATTAGTGACCATTGGCAGTGATTCCAAATCCCCGTTTGCCATGAGTTCCATAATGGCACAAAGCTTATCCTTGTTAAAGTTAGGTATATTCGAAGCAGATAATCCACTATTAGTAACTGCATAATACTTCTTTCCGACCTCAAGTTTACCTCCCGTCACATATTCAAAAATGCCTTTGTCTGCATTATATGAAAATTTTGAATGCGCCCTATTGCCTACCTCCGCAGGAATCACATACACCTGTTCATCATCATTCCAAGAGAATTTGAATCCGAAACCAGAGATATATTCTGCGGTAGTACGTGTCTGTTCACTTCCTTCTATGGCAAATTTAACTGTTGTGATGACACTTTCTTTGCTGTTTAAAACCTCTTCTTTATTACATGAGGTTACTGCACATACCATGGCAGCGACCAATATTACTAAAATCCTTTTCATTTTCACAATCTTGTTAATCATTACCATTCACTACCGTAATCCATGTCTGATATTGCAAATCCTTGCTCGACATCAATTTCTACGATTTCCAGCTGTGGAGTTTCGTACTCTTGAAATACTTTGTTTTCCATTTATAATTAAAATCTATAAGTTAATTTACATTCTCTCGGGTCACAACTCTAGCACTCGGGATATAAATATAAGGAGCAAGGGGTTATTTCCATTCAAGACCTCCAGCACCTTCTGAGTAAGGACCATCAAAAATTACAGCTCCGCCGTTTTTCAAACTACTCTTTCCATAAAATGAACGACTGCCAATACGACCATTTTCAGTTGAAAGCGTAAAGGCAAAAAAGCCTAAACCGCCTACATTATCAAGCGCTGTCTGATCAAATTCTTCCGGTTTTGTTTGCCACGGACTGGCATAGATAGAAATGCCATCTTTATTGTCATGAACCCAAGCGCTATAATTTCCGCCGAGCGGTCCCAAAGGTTCCAACACAACACCATCGGCTGTAATTTTTCCACCGGCATAGATAACAATTGTTCCCGCATAACCCACATTATAATTATCTTCATAATTCAAACCGCGGATAGTGAATTGGGCTACTTGCGGAACCATGGTGATGTTCAGTGTCAGAACACCTTCACTCACACTATAAGTACCATCCTCGCAAGTCATTACACATTCGCCCACGCCCATATCTTGCGTTAAGGCTTTCGTTATAATGTGTACATATGTTTCATTATAATTAACTCCCAAAACACCCGAAGAGAAATAGGCTGCTTTTACTGAGCCAGAAGGTAGTGCTGTTTCTAGTTCTGCAACTAAAGATACAGACTCTCCTTCTGATAGTTCTATATACCATTCTTCAACTTCATCATATTTATAAAAAGCAGTTTCCCATGTTTTATCTTCTTGATAGGTCAGCTTTACATAGACACTAAATTGATTAGCCAACACCGCTACCACTTCATCGCCTGTTTCCCAACCAGTACGGGCAGCACGGGTCCCTTCGCCAAAGCCCGGCTTATCCATATTTACCACAACCTTTACGGCTTTATTTTCATTTGTTTGGGTGTTCCCATCCTCCAGACCACATCCGGTAAAGGCAAGCATGAGTGCTGCCAATGCAAAAAATATCTTTTTCATCTTCGTTTTTGTTTTTCAGTTGTTAGACACACTTAGTCATTAGTTCCAATCATCTTCAGGGCCAAATGGTGTAAATTCCGGGCCACCAGATGTGGCAAATCCCTGTTCTACCTCAATTTCTACAACATCCACCAGTGGAGCTTCGTAGTCTAATAGTCCCATTGTTTTCATCTACTTTTTAATTTATTGATAATTATTAATTTGATTGCCTGACGCATTACGCCTCATGGGGTAATCCAACACTTCTCATATGTGTGTTTTTGAACCGGCAAAGTTACTTTTCCACCCAATCTGTGATTAATGATTTTTCAGTAATTTGGCCCCAGAACGCTACTGAATAGTTATATTTTAGTAAATTATCCATAATTCTATCTAATTTTGCTCGAAACAACCAATGGATGATTATGGCCAAAACATTACATCTTTTAACTGTTTCTTTTGTCATTCTGTTATATATGGCGGGATGTAGCTATGAAGGGAAGAATTCCGGACAATCTGACATGTCGGCAGAAGTATCATCCCTTGTCGGAGAGGCTACGCGGGATCTGGGTAATCAGGACTTCGATGCAGCAATGGAAAAGGCTCTGCGTGCACTCGAAATTTCCAGAACCAGCAAGGGTTTCCCTTTGGGCGAGGTACAGGCTTTATACACGATAATAGGGATTGACATAATGTCAAGCAGAGATGCTGATGCCTGGGAAAAGGCCATAGAGGCTGAAACCATTGCGCGTAAGCACGGGTTCAGCAAGGAGCTCTCTCAAATCATGATAGCGAAAGCCAAATTGTGTTCCTATGCTGAAATTTCGCCGGAGACAGGACGGAATGATGAAGGCCTGGAGTATGCGTATGAAGCTCTGTCCATAGCAGAACGTATTGAGGCTGTAGAGCAGGAGGCGGAAGCCTGCTATGTCATCGGCTCATTATACATAAACAAGAACAGATGGAACAAGACTATTGATCAGGAGATGTACGATCTTGCAGGTCTATGGCTTGGTAGAGGACAGGAGATTGCAGATGCCCATGACCTTACTAACTTGAAACGCAACGGAATAATGTTTATGGCCCGCTGGTTCCAGCAGGGAGACCGAGACAAAGAGGCAATAGAGTATTTTGAAAAGGTGAAAGAGGGGCTCAAAGAGACTGATTATATGACTGCAGCAGCTTTGGAAGACCGCCTTGTGCGTCTGTATACCCGTATCGGCGAAGCACAGAAAGCACAGGAAATACATGATGATTATGTTTTACATATGCAGAAGTACCTTCAGCAGAAGGAGAGTGAAACCCTTCAGGAGATGGAGACCATATATGAAGTGAATGAGAAGGAAAAGCAGATAGAACTTAACCGCTATAGGATGATCATACTTATAGCAGCCATTATTGTTTCAGTAATTGTGCTCTCATTTATTGCCGTACATTTTAAGAAGGAGAGACGCAGGTCGGCTAATCTACAACGTCTGAGCAACAATAAGGAACAGATTATTGATCTTCTGTCCAAGAATCTTAAGAATCCGCATGCCACTTTGAACGATGAGATAGAGAAGTTTGCTACAGAAGCCACTTCACTCTCTTCGGATGAGATCAGAGAGAAGTGTTTGGAGCTTACATCAAAGACAGAAACAGCCGGCACTGATGTGGCTGACTATATAGGAGATATACTTATAAAACGTAATCAGCAGATAGCTGATATAGGTCTTTCGCAGCGCGAGCTTCAGATAATCCGTCTCAGTGCGGAGGGGCTTAAGGCTTCAGAGATTGCTGAACGTCTTTTCCTTTCAGTACATACTGTCAATACGCATCGTCAACGCATCTATGCCAAAATGAATGTGAAGAGCGTTTCGGACATGCTCAGAAAATCCCGGGAGCTTGGTATTATCTGATAAATAGTGCTTTCTTTCGGAGCCTCTTCAAGTTCTTTTTAAATTGGCCTGTCAGATTTATAGTTTTCACTCCACATACGCCAGCGTTGCGATATAGACCTTGCAGTCATAATGGGCAAGCAGCAGGTTGGCACAGGCATCGAGAGTTGCGCCTGAAGTGAGAACATAATATAAGAATAATGATTGAGGCCTACTTCCTGCCATAGCGCACAGAAGGCTCAGAAAGCAAACCGTGATTAGGCGAATTCATCTCTTGGATAATATGAAGCATCTCTGCTGGAGTAACCACGAACGGCTTCTTTGGAAAATGTTTTAATTACTCTCCCCTTCTCGCCAATCTTATCTCCTCATTAATCTCTTCAAGACTCATTCCTGCAACGCCATTTTCTTGTGCGATTGCTCTAAGTTTGTGAAATGCTGCAAGTCCTTTTGCCCGGATTTCCTCTTCTGATTCTGTGCGCAACTCAAATGGTATGCGTTGCTCCCGCACTGCGGCCTTCATAAAAATTGTCACAGCTGCTGAATTACTTAAGCCTATTTCATTGCATAGTTCATCAAAGCTCTTTTTCAGCTTTTCATCCACCCTAATTGATATAGTTGATTGTCCCATAATTATTATATTTTGTATTGCAAATATATTACATTGTATCAACAAATACAATACAGATATGTTAAAAATAGGGTTATCAAATAAATAATTCACTCCACATACGCCAATGTTGCAATATAGATCTTGCAGTCACAATGGGCAAGCAGCAGGTTGGCGCCAGCATCGAGGGTTGCGCCTGAGGTAAGATATCAGGAGCCTGTCAAAAGGATTATCGCCGAGGGGCACTACCTCTCATCTCACTCATACGCACATCTTCTGCTATGTGAAAATGGGGTCTCTCTGGTGGGCGAAGACTCTTTGGGGGCAGATTTTGCCATTATGGAGAGCCGTCTCGAAAAATATGGACTCACTCACGAGCAGTACTGCTGGCTTATCCCTCCATACGAAACTTACGACCAGAAAGCAGTAGATGTGATGACCGATATGGGCTACAGACTGGTAAATCCTACCGGAGGTTTTATTACAGGTATGGACTGGACCAGCCCGGGTGCATCCAATTATCGCTCTACAGAGGAGATTCTGGAACACCTCTGGAAATATGAGCAGGAGAATACCCTCAATGGAGTGGTGCTTCTTATTCACGCTATGAACTATCCGGATCGCACCGATGAGGACCGTCCGTACACCCATCTCGGCGAGTTTCTTCGTGATGGAGCTTATGCGATTTTCAAACTTGACACCGATCATTTATTTTTTCACTTTTGACAAAACTTGTCAAAATTTCAAATTAGCTTTGCAAAAAAGTTAAAAGTTATGAGAAAGTACACAGCGGTTTTTACAGACAAGAGAAGAAATTTCATCAAGGAAAGTTATAATGCAGAAGATCACAAAGAGGCAATAGCAAGTGCCCAAAAGTACGAAGCTTGGCCAAATGTTGTAATTTTTGATGATACCCATACATTCATTCAAGGATATGGAGATATCATCTATCTGAATGGGACAATTATTGAGATGAATGGAGGTTGGCAAACTAATCCGGAAAAAGTATTTTTTCTTGAGCCAATGTCCCAATACGATTCAGTCCGCATAATTCTTAATAGAGCTGCAAAATTGATTCATCATAAAGAACCATCAATAACAGGTAGACCAAGTAGAATAAAATACTTTAATGAGCTTGGATTTGAATTGCAACGTTTGGCCTCCAAATGTGTAGCGGAAGCGGAATCTCACGATGAACGTTGTTGGCTGTTTTAATCAATAACATTGAAATAATATGAAAATTACAGATTTGTTACCAGTGTGTGTATTGCCCACAATATCTCATGACGTTTTGTATATACACAAAGATGATCTTAATAAAGATATGAGTGTATGTTTGTTTATGGATAGAAAGTGTAAATCAGACGAGCAGATTTTATCTATGCATCAAACACAGATGTATTTAACGAGGTCGCTCATAGATTACGAAATTGAGCAGACTCCGGAGAATATCAAATTTTATTTAGATAGATTGGTTCGCAAATACCCAGACAAGTATATTGAAATAACTCTTGATGCTTTTGAAAAATTCAGAGATTTCTATAATGCTTCATGGAAGAATCTTAGTACAGATGAGCTGTTCCAAACCTTAATTAGTATTTTGGAAGAAAGAGATAAGAGATATAGCGACTGTGAAAATAAATAACTTTTATTATGGACTTAACAAAAAGAAGAAAGCAAGAAAATAGGAAAAGATTTGAAGAATTATTGAATAGATATCCGGCAGAACCTGAAGACAAATATCCATTAACAGAGACAGGGGAATATGATGTTCGTAATATGGATATTATCGATAAATTTTACGATGATGTAAAATATACTGACGAGGAGATTGAATTTATGGCTGAGCACGATTTTGATGCATTTAGTAATAAGTTTCCAAGTTTGAGTGAATATTACATGCAGTGTTTAGATAGTATTATTTAATCTTATCCCTTTTGTTGTACAGTTGATAACCACATTGTCAAAAATTTTAGGCAATGAGCCACAAAAACATTTATCTAATGATTTTATATTCGATGCCAACCTCTCAAACTGACAATTTTTTGAGTACACTTTGTACATATACCTCATAACATCTTCAAAAACTTTTCTACCAGAATCGTCATTGTTGATAAGGTGATTTTTGATTCCATAGAAGAATTTTAAGGTATATTGTCTATCTATTGGAGGCACCAGATCAGGTAAAATATGAGCCAATGTCTTAGTGCTTGAAACAAGTTTGGAAACAGATGTGGTAGCTTGTATAGGCTTTTGCCCAAAACATATCGTTTTCAATTTGTCCAAAATTTCCTCAAACTCTTCATGGCTGATATTGTTTATAGTTTTGGATTTAACCTTATCGAAAAACGGCTTATGAGCCTGTATGCTACTTTTGAAGTCTTCAAATTCTGGCATTTTTGCCCCTTTAGGTCCCATTCTGTGCATACCCCAAGATGCCAATGTCGCATAAATGTATTCCAAATGTCTATCCTCAAGAAACTCTTCTTCATTTCTTGCATACTCTATCGCTTTGTGGTGAAAATAGGCAGATGGCCCCTTCTTAAAATTATATGGCGCTGACATTAGACTTTTAATCTCTTCTACCACTTTCGGGTCGTCAGAAAGCAAATCAATTGTTGTAATCATACTATACAGAGTTAACAAATATTTTTTTGCAATTGTAATTATTACATTTTGCATTGCAATTACATTGTATCAACAAATGTAATATAAATATATTGAAAATAAGGTTATCAAATAAATAATTCACTCCACATACACCAGCGTTGCAATATAGATCTTGCAGTCATAATGGGCGAGCAACAGGTTGGCACAAGCATCGAGGGTTGCGCCTGAAGTGAGAACATAATATAAGAGTGATATAAGAATATATCATTCTATTTATGTATATTTGTCTGAACATAAATCAAAGAATATGAGAAAAATACTCGTTACCATCATTGCATTGCTCTTCTGTAGCATTTCATTTTCCCAGGTAAAAAACACTCTTGACAATTATGAGACTGTATACAAAGACTCCAATGTTACTTTCAGAAAAGTTGACAAGAACACATGGCTTGGATCAGGAAATGTAATGTCCTCTGAATCGATGTACCTGATTGAGGGTAAGAAAAGGGCCATTCTCATTGATGCAGGAACTACTATCCCAAATCTCCACGAGGTAGTAGCAAAGATTACTGCCAAACCTGTGACATTGGTATTGACACACGTTCATCCGGATCATGCAGGAGCAGTAAATTGCTTTGGCGAGGTGTGGATATCGCCGGGTGATACCGTGAATATGCCTGAATTTATGCCAGATTACGGCGGGAAAGTAAATTACCTCACCGACGGCCAAAAATTTAAATTGGGCGGGCGTACAATAGAAGCATTTTTTACACCTGGTCACACGCCTGGTTCTGTCACCTTCTTGGAAACAGGTACAGATAGAGGTTTCTGCGGAGACGCATTCGGTACAGGAAGCGGCAAGATTCAGAAATTCAAACTAAAGGATATTGGTTTGCAAATGCTCAAAGAGCAGGGTGTAGAAGTTATATAACTTATTATTATGGACTTTCGGTTAAATGTATTTGTAGAGGTTGCAAGGCACTTGAGTTTTACAAAGGCT
>JAFQHE010000060.1 GCA_017398125.1 Bacteroidales bacterium | reverse complement strand
GCGAAGCCAGCCCCGAGATGAGATTTCCATATAGGGTCGTGGGAGACTACCACGTTGATAGGCTGCAGGTGTAAAGGCAGTAATGTCAAAGCCGAGCAGTACTAATAGCCCGAAAGCTTAACGCGAAGCAGATCTTCTATATATTTATAGGAGGTCAAGTTGGGGAACCAACACCGAAGTGTTTCTCTCTCATTAATATAGAATACGGAGTGTATATGCTGTATACACACTGAGCAGAAAATAATGGTGGTTATAACGATGGTGATCCACCTCTTACCATACCGAACAGAGAAGTTAAGCCCATTAGTGCCGATGATACTGCTATACCAAGTGGGAAAGTAGGTAGCCGCCAACTTTGTGAGAGCATTCAGGAAACTGAGTGCTCTTTTTTTTGTGTACAGATGTTACTTTTGTGGAAACTTATCCTGAAGAAGAGCTTTACACTGGCGGCTACCGTTTGGCAGCATGGCTGCCCGATAAATCGAGGGGCTCTCCTGAGGCCCAGCCGCCAACTTTGTGAGAGCATTCAGGAAACTGAGTGCTCTTTTTTTATAATCTTACGATATATCGTATATTTGCGTCGGTTTTAAAAATTATTTCAATGAAAACATTAAAATTAATTTTGTCAGTTGTAATGGTAGCTATGCTCTCTTTTCAACTGTCGGCACAGGAAAGTGTGAATTATAAAATATCCAAGAAGGGGCTTGTACGTTCTAAAGTTGCAGAGGATTCTACAGTTGAGCAGCTTACAGTCCTCAAACCTATCCTTATCTTTAAAGGAAGGTATGAATTGGGTACAGAGAGTGGTGATTCAAGATTTGCTTTAAGAAACTCAAGACTTGGAGTTCAGGGTGATTTGAGCAAGCAGATATCCTATAAATTCATGGTAGATTTTTCAGATAATGGAAAATTGAGAGTTCTGGATCTATATGCCACTATAAAGCCGGTAAAAGGGCTCAAATTGACTTTTGGACAGGGCGGACTACCTATATTCAACTCTTATACAACAAGTCCTAATTCGATTGATTTTGCAAACAGACCTTTTATCGGAAAATATATCTTCTCTTCCAGAGATATCGGACTTACTGCAAACTATACTATCAAACAGAAGGGATTCCCGATAGCTGTAGAGGCCGGTGTGTATAATGGTGATGGTATCAACAATCCTGTATGGACAGGTACTCTTGCTTATTCTGGACGTCTGTTGTTCGGATCCATGAAAGGATGGCGTACTTCGGTTAAATTCTTGAGGTCAAAGGCTGATGAACTTGAAAATTACTACATCTGGGGTGCTGATTTGAGATACGAGAATTCAGATTTCAAATTTGAGGCAGAGTATATGAACAAGTTCAATGATATTAATGCAGATGAGATGGGGGATGAGCTCTACTCAGCCGCTGAGCCATACAAATCATTGTCCATAGCATATGTACAGGGATTGTTCAAAATTCCGGTACAGTCTCAGGCTTTCAAACGTATAGAGCCTTGTTTCAGATGGGATGGCGCCGGATATGACCTCCTCGACAGAGGTTTGGGCTGCAACAGGGCTACCGCAGGTGTGAATTTTGTACTGAATTCAGATACATTCACCTCTCTGTTCAGAGTTAACTACGAGCATTATTTCAACAATTCAAAGGATATGTCACCTATCTTTACATCACAGTATCATAACGAGAACAAACTCTCTTTGGAGCTGCTGATTGTATTCTAATGGATATTGCATAATAAAATGAAAGCCCCGGAAATCCATCAGGATGACATGAACCCCGAAAGTTAGACAAAAAACTTTCGGGGTTTTGTTATGTCTAAAAAGAGAAAGAAACATGGCTATGCAGAACGATTAAAGTACATGCATATGCTTGAGAATGGTTTCAGTCAAAAATATATCGAAAAGCACTTTGGAAT
>JAFQHE010000059.1 GCA_017398125.1 Bacteroidales bacterium | reverse complement strand
CTTTTCCTATTCATCGGCTTGGCTTGAATCTGCATCCGGCAACGGAGATAAACGACTGACGAAATAGTAGAACCATAGAACAGCATAAATAATAGGTCTTTACTTGGCAACCTATCATTCAAACTATTCTCAAATCTTTCAATGGCATTATTATTTTAGACAGAGAGAAATTTGGCGAACGGCAGATTTCACTCCCTCCAAAATAATAGATTGATAAGAGCGTGCTTTTGTCGTTCTTGGAAATTGTCGTACCTTTGTGCCGAAAACGTGGAATGATGGAAACATCAAACTGCAAATAGCGCTGAAAAGAGAAGAAACACCCTTTATTGATACGCTTTGAGCGTTAAGAAACAATAAAAATGTTAATTCTTCACCTTTTAGAATGCACCCTTAAAGGTTATGACCATATTTCTGACTTATTACTCGCAAAGTATTGAGTAATAACTGGTTGTAAATACAATAGTTGTTTGAGTTTGACAAGCGTTACAATTCCCGAAGGTGTAACCAGTATTGGAATATCGGCATTCAATAGTTGCATCAGTTTGACAAACATTGCCATTCCGGAGAGCGTAACCGGCATTGGAGAATGGGCTTTTTACTCTTGCAACAGTTTGACAGGCATCACCATTCCAAAGAGGGTTACCAATATTGGAGATTATGCTTTTTATATGTGCACCAAACTATCTGAAGTTTGCTCCGAATCCACCACTCCAGCCACTTTGGGCAGCATAGCATTTTCATCACCCATTGCAGTTCTTAAAGTTCCCAAGGGTTGTGTAAGCGCATACCAAAGTTCCGGTTGGGCACAATATTTTTCAAGTATTGTAGAGACGGAATAAATTTCACCATTATCAGAATCAGAACCAGAGATCTATCCGGCCCACATACTCGCCTTTTTCGCCGTCTTGTACAATCATTACGTCACGGCCGAGTTTGTTCTTGACCATAACTTTGTCTTCGAGTTTGGTGTGGGAGTGGCCGCCAATTATTATATCAACATTCTCCGACTGGGCAGCAAGATACTCGTCGCCCGGATTGTTCTCCCTTCCGGCATAGAATCCGCAGTGTGAGAGCACTATGATGAGGTCACATTTATGTACATTCTTGAGTTCAAGCGCAAGCCTGTTCATAACCTTTACCGGATGAATATACTGCGCACCTTTCAGGTATTTGCTCGACACAACGCCCTTGATATTTACGGTAAGGCCAATGATTCCAATGCGCTTTCCTGCCCTCTTTACAATTGTGTATGGCTTCACAAGGCCATTGAGCGGACTTTCGCTAAAATCATAATTTGCGCACAAAAATTCAAAGTTTGCATTCCCTATTCTGCGGGCAAGTTCCTTCTGGCCGTTGTCAAACTCGTGGTTGCCAAGGCACACCGCATCATATCCGAGGGCATTCATCAGTTCAATCTCAACATCTCCCTTGAAGAGCGAGAAATATGGGCTTCCCTGGCTGAAATCACCGCCATCGAGCAAAAGCACATTCTTTGCCTTATGCTCCTTCCTGACCTGATTTATATAGGCCTCACGCCTCTCATATCCGCCAAGTCCCTTACCCTCTCCGGTAACCTGAGGGGTTATCTGGCTGTGCGTATCATTTGTATGCAATATCACAAGATCCTGCGCATTTGCACTGCCAGGCGACACCATACAAGCAAGTACAATACAAACTGCACAAAACCGCAAAACTCCATTTATACTTTTCATAATTGTCAAAATCTTCATTATTTCCAATTCTCTTCCCGACAGCTGGCAGGCCACCCTGCCGCCATTTCTCTCTATCACTTCTTCTCCTTGATTACCACGGCCCTGCCATCCTTTTGGGCCTCAACCTTCTTGCCTTGCGCAGTAAGTTCCTTAATATGGTCTATTACCACATCCCTCATAAAGAGGCCGGTATCTTCTGCCTTTGAGGCATACTTGAGTGCAAAGACACTGTCGCCGCCACCAAGAAGGAAGTCTATTGTTACAACTTTGTATATTCGGGAATCATCAATCGGCTCCCCAGCCACTGTACACTCCACCAGCTGGTTGTGGTCAATTTTAAGGCGCACACCGCCCATTGCCTCAACACGAGCACGTTTGGCAAAGTTCTCCATAAGCATACGAACATACTTACCCTCAAGGTCAAGAATCATGATCTTGTTGTCAAAAGGAAAGATGGAGATTATGTCAAACGAGGTAACTGTTCCGCAAGGCATTGATGCCCTTATACCGCCGAAGTTGGTGATTGACATATCGGCCTTTACACCACCGCCGACATTCTCCGCAAGCCATTTGTTGCCGAAGTCCAACATCACATCACCGGCAAAATTTGAGAGTTTGTCCTCCGGAGGATATGAGGTAAGCTCCTCTTCTGTTGAACCTATGGGCAACAGAAGCGAGTCAACTGATGGCCTGTATTTGTCAATAACCTGTGTGGCCTTTCCTGTAGAACAGTTCCAGGTAGAGTCCATCTTTACCCTGCTCCATTGGGCCTTTTTGTAGTTCTGGGCAAAAAGGTTCCCTGAAAAGCCGGCGATAAAAAGCAGCATCAACATAGTGCCTGCCACATCTTTTGCCACTACAGCAATCTTTTGGCCCCAATTAGATTTTCCCATTTCAAATAATCTTAAATGATTCTGCAATTCTAATTCTTATACTTCAACCACTTGTAAAGATCTTTCCAGCCAGCTTTCTTACCGTACATAAGAATTCCTATCCTGTAGATCTTGCCTGATATGTAGGTCAATAGAAGGAATGTAACAATCAACAGTCCGATTGAAAGTGCAAGTTCCCACATTGGAACTCCATAGGCAATTCTGGCCATCATTACCATTGGCGATGTGAACGGTATGATTGAAGCCCAGAATGACAATGAACTGTCGGGATACTGGAAAGTATGAAGCATGATGAAAAGGCCAATAATGAGCGGCATTGTTATAGGCAACAGCAACTGCTGGGTATCAGCCTCATTATCAACTGCAGATCCCACTGCGGCAAACATTCCCGAGTACAACAGATAACCCAAAAGGAAGTAGATCAAGAAACAGGCAACTATCTGCACATAATTTATATTTTTCAAAGCCTGCATTACTCCGGCAAAGCCATCCTCCTCCTCTGCAACAGATTGTGCGTCGGGAAGCGCCGGAACTCCTTGCGAAGCCATGACCTCTTTCATCTGCTCCTGGTCAATGCCTGTAATTTCAGCTACCTGTGCAATCTGCTGCTGGCCTCCGGCCTGCTCCATAACGCTCTCAGTCACCTTATCGGAACCTATTGCAGCAGTAACTCCTGTAACTATTGCAACCGTAAGCACAATCCATATAAGGAACTGGGTGAGTCCTACCGCTGCCACACCAAGTATCTTGCCCATCATAAGCTGGAAAGGCTTCACAGAAGAGACTATAACCTCCACTATACGTGTAGTCTTCTCCTCTATTATACTGCGCATTACCATATTTCCAAACATGAAGATGAACATGTAGATAAGGAAACTCGCTATATAACCTATGCCCATATATATCTCAACCATAGAGGCCTTCTCTTCTCCAGTCTCCTCGTCAATGGTATAGGTATTCATCTTTACATCACTTTTTATATCCTCAAGAACCTGATCGAGGTTTGGAATGTCATAATCCTTCAATTTATTATCCTCTACAGCCTTTTTGACACTCTTTCTGATAGATGACTGAATCTCCATATTTATCTGCTTCTCCGAATAGGCAGTAACAGATACATTCTTGTTTGAATCAAGGGGTGAGATTCCGACCACTGCAAAGACATCAAGTTCATTGAATCGCTCCTTCATTGAATTTAGGGTCTCTCCGGGTGCAGCCTCTTCATAAATTATCTCTTCATCACTCTCAAGATATGGCATGACAATGCCTGACTCATCTACAATCCTTATCTTCTGTCCCTGCTCTGCTCCTGAATACATTGCAATAAGAGATGGCACAACCATAAGTGCCGCAAAGAGCAATGGAGTGAGTATTGTTGTAAATATAAATGATTTTTTCTTTACCCTTATGGCATATTCACGTCCTATGATGATTCCTATTTTACTCTTTCCCATGACCTTAATTATTACTTACCAATTTAATGAAAATATCCTTCATACGAGGAACAAGTTCCTGGTATGACACTACATCAACACTATTGATGATACTTCCCAACACCTGTGCGCTCCTTACATCCCTTGGGATCTCAAGTACCGCACGCCATCCGTTCTTGCCCTGCTCATCAGAAACAATTTCAAAAGGCATCTTTGCTGCATCTGCAGAGATTCCGCCTATTAATCCAGACAGCTTTTCACCCGACCTGTAGACCAGTTCAACCTGGTTGTTGCCATACTCCCGGCGTATTGCATCGGTATTGCCTGAAACAATCAGATTTGATTTGTTTATAAGGGCAATATTGTCGCACAACTCCTCCACACTCTCCATATTGTGTGTTGAGAGGATAATTGTTGTGCCGGCAGCCTTCATGTCAAGGATCTCTTTGCGTATAAGGTTCACATTCACAGGGTCAAAACCCGAGAACGGCTCATCAAGGATAAGAAGTTTTGGTCTGTGCAGCACTGTTATGATGAACTGTATCTTCTGTGCCATACCTTTTGACAGCTCCTCAACCTTCTTGTTCCACCACGCCTGTATGCCAAACTTTACGAACCACTCCTTCAGAACCTTTGTAGCCTCAGCATTGCTCATTCCCTTAAGACGTGCAAGATAGAGGGCCTGCTCCCCCACCTTCATCTTCTTGTAGAGTCCGCGCTCCTCCGGCAAATATCCGATATTTTCAATATCAGACTCTCTCATAGGATGCCCGTCAAATATTATTTCACCGGCATCCGGAAGTGTAATCTGATTTATTATTCTGATCAGTGTTGTTTTTCCTGCACCGTTAGGACCAAGAAGTCCAAAAATTTCTCCCTGCGGAATATCGAGACTCACAGAGTTTAGAGCCGTAAAGTCACCAAATTTTTTGGTGACATTGGAACATGTGATTATTCCCATATTATGATTAAGTTATATAGTTTTACCTGCAATTTGATTGCTGGGAACAAATTTAAAAACATATTGTTAAATATATGCTTTGCACCTCATTTTTTTTATGACATTATTCAATATACGGCCACAACAGTTCAGCTTTCTCCTTTGATATTATCCGCTCTTTCACAAGGTTCTCCAATGTGCATGCGCCATCGCCAAGTTTCTGGCGTAAGAGCAATATTCCGCGTGCAGCATAAGCACCGATATATGGATGCGCAATGAGAAAGCTCTTTCCAGCAGTATCCAGCCTGAATCTTCTGATCTTGAGCGCGTCAACGACTATGTTCCTCTGCATTCCTGCAAATCTAGTACTGTCAATTCCACCAATATCCATCAGTTGGAGAACAGAATGGAATCCTCCAAGCCTTTTGCGGTAGGCGATTATCTTTTTGGCATAAAAAGGCCCTATGCCATAGAGCTTTACCAATGCAGCACTGTCTGCGCCATTAAGTTCCACCACCGTCTGTCTTGCGCGGATATTTTTTGATACAGCACTATGGTGAGCTGTATCAAAATCACGTTCAGTAACAATATTGCTGGATTTTTCACACCTTACGGTATCCGGCTTCTGTTTTTTGTCAGATTTGCGATTGGCTCTGGAGGAGTATGTGGAATGTTTGCCGGAAGCAACCTCTGAGGCTATCACGATGAATGGTTTTACACGCAGATAGAACTCTTCTGAAACTACATACATACGGGCAAAATCCTCCGGATGCCTGAAACGTCCGCCTTTATTCCTGTAGTTGAGTATGGTCCGGGCCTGACGCGGTGAAAGTCCCAGCATACACAACGAATCAAGTGTTATGGTATTAGGGTCAAAAAAGAATGGAGAGTAACTGCCCGGTTTGCCGTGGTCACCAAGTTTGCCGGGTTCGCCGGAAGAAGAGCCGAAAATGGAATCTGACACATCATAATCATGCTCCAGCCCTTTTGCGGCCAAAGCGGTCTCCTCCCTTTGGGAGAACTTCTCATAAAGATATATTGTTACCTGAAAAATAAAAAGGGCCATCATCAGAACAAATACACCCCGCGTCCTGCTTCTGGAGTTGCCCTTTTCGCCGTAAGTATCACTCCTGTCCGGCTTCCTGTAGATCTTTTCCCCGCTCATAATCCGCCCCCGCTACAATCATTACAATCTCACCTTTAGGTTCATTCTTGGAATACCACTCAAATAGTTCCTTTACGGTACCACGCCGGCACTCTTCGTGCATTTTTGTTATCTCACGGCATACCGCCGCATATCTGTCGGGACCAAAAAATTCAATCATCTGGCCCAAAGTCTTTACAAGACGGTATGGAGATTCATACACTATCGATGTCCTCTTTTCAAGTGCCATCTCCTTGAATTTGGTCTGACGTCCCTTCTTGACAGGCAAAAATCCCTCAAAACAGAAACGGTCACAAGGGAAACCCGAGTTGACCAAAGCCGGCACAAATGCCGTTGCACCGGGAAGAGTCTCTACCTCAACGCCAGCCTCAACACAGGTTCTCACCAAAAGAAATCCGGGATCTGAAATTCCTGGAGTTCCGGCATCCGAGATCAAAGCCACATTCATTCCGGCAAGTATCTTTTCAGAAACAGCAGCAGAGGTCTTGTGTTCATTGAATTTGTGGTGACTCTCCATGCGTGTATGTATATCGTACTTCTTCAGGAGAACTGAACTTGTTCTGGTATCCTCCGCCAAAATAAGATCCACCTCCTTCAAAATCCTCAATGCCCTTAAGGTTATATCCTCAAGATTACCTATTGGGGTGGGAACCAAATAGAGTTTTGCCATGTCTTAAAGTTATTGTTTGTTGAACTTTCTGCGTATTGCCATATAGAATCGGTAAACCTCATCACTCTGTTCATCCCACTGAGGGAAACGGTGCCTTATATATTCAACCACCTGTTTGAAGTTTTCCATCTCATTTATATCATCAAGTGTATCTTTGAAAAGATACTCAGCTTCACTCAAATCACCGCTCAGATTGAAAAGCTCCTTAATAAATTCAAACCTGTCGTTGAAACTTATTGCCTTATATACATCCGACACATACTCCGCCGGATAATCCACCTCCCAGTCATACCAATCAGGCTTTGCCACATCATTCACTATTTTCACATCTTTCTCCCGCTCCAGAGTCTCACCCAAAACTTCTTCCCTCTCCTCCTGACGGGCCATCAGTTCAAAGACATCACTTCCTGGAGCCGCCTCATTTGCCTTCTCAGCCAACTCATCAGCAAAGGCAAGCACCCCCAAACCGGCCAATGTATCAGGGATTGCCTCCTCTTCAACCGCTTCAACAACAGAAGGCTCGTCATCCTGCCCGATTGATGTCATTTCATCCCTATTCTCCGGCTCATCTGAATGCCCTATTTCATCGGCATACTCCAATTCGATTGTATCCTCCACATTGCCGCCAGATTCTGGAACACACCCATCTTCTACCCTATCTTCACTATCAAAATCCTCCTGAACAACAAGAGTCTCCTCCTGTTCCACCACATCTGCATCAGCTTGATATTGCAGATTCTCCATCTCAGATAGTTCTTCGCCATTATTAAGTTCCGGTTCACATACAGGACTGCCGGTCTGCTGAAGTCTCTGCATAAGGGCCGAAATCATATTCTCCTGCTCTCCAATATGTCTCTGCAACCTGTCGACAAGCTGTTCCTGCTCCTTCATCATCTTCTCCAACAACTCCATTCGCTTTTCAAGAGCCGATTTGTCCTGCTCCATCATATCCACGGCCAGAGCAAGAATATCTTTAAGTTTAATATTATCTGTGTTCTGATTCTCCATAGCATTAACCATTTTTACATTACAGGGAGGAGTAGATCACTTTGCCAAAGCCTTGTTGAAACAATGGCGGCATATAGGCTCGTATGTATCCTTCTCGCCAAGTTCAACCAATTTGTCGCTTCCCGACAGTCTATGGGAATGTTGTGCCAGGTTTCCGCACTTCACACAAATTGCATGTACCTTGGTAACATACTCGGCAACAGCCATCAGGTATGGCATGGGGCCAAACGGTTTTCCCAAATAGTCCATATCAAGACCGGCACATATAACCCGCACACCTCTGTTTGCAAGCTGTTGGCAAACCTCCACAATATTTTCATCAAAAAACTGCACCTCATCAATTCCAACCACATCCACATCGCCTGTAAGCAACAGAATACTCTCTGATGTCTCTACAGGTGTAGATATTATTGAATGTGAATCGTGTGAAACAACCTCCTCTTCTGAATATCTTACATCAATCGCCGGCTTGAAAATCTCAACCTTAAGATTTGCATATTTTGCCCTTTTCAATCTGCGTATCAGCTCCTCAGTCTTGCCCGAAAACATCGATCCGCAAATCACCTCAATCCAACCAGATTGTCTGGCACTCTCCAAAAACATACTCTATATACTATAACGTATTCTGCTTCAACTTCTCCACAAATTGGGCAATTCTTCCCAACTCGTTCGGTATCTTTATATCCTGAGGACAATGGGTCACACACTCACCGCATCTGATGCAATGGTCAGCCTGTCGCACCTTAGGAACCGCCCTGTCGTAACCTACAAGAAATGCCCTGCGGGCCTTGCGGTAATTCTCTGACTGGGAACTCTCAGGCACATTACCCTCATTTACGCACTTGTTATAATGGAGCAGTACCGCTGGAATATCAATTCCATACGGACAAGGCATACAGTACTTGCAATCATTGCAAGGTATGGTAGGATATTCATTTATCAGCTTTGCTGTATCATACAAAAAGCTCTTCTCATCCTCTGTAAGAGGCACAAGCGGCGCAAATGACCTCACATTGTCCTGAAGATGCTCCATATAGGTCATACCACTCAACACTGTCATTATTCTCGGATGGCTGCCCACAAAACGGAAAGCCCACGAAGCCACACTCTTCTCAGGCTCACGTTGCTTCAATCGGCCAACTATATGGTCCGGCAATTTGGCAAGACGTCCTCCAAGAAGTGGCTCCATAACCATAATCGGGATCTCCCTTTTATCAAGTTCCTGATACATATACTCGGCAGTAATGGAACTTCCCTTAGGAATCTTCCAGTCAAGGTAGTTTATCTGCAAAAGCACAAAATCCCAATGGTACTTATCATGCAGCGACATCATGTGGTCAAAAAGCTCCTTTGAGCCGTGGAATGACCAACCCAGCCTTCTGATACGGCCCTTCTCCCTCTCCTTTAAAAGGTAATCCAAAACACCATTCTCTATGAAACGCTTCTCAAAGGTCTCGATTCCGCCACGTCCAAGGTTATGCATAAGGTAGAAATCGATGTAGTCGGTCTGAAGATTCTCCAGAGATCGCTTATACATTCCAATTGAGGCTTCAAAAGAGTGGTTGCTCATATTGGAGAGTTTGGTTGAGAGATAATATGACTCCCTCGGGTATCTGCTCAGAGCTATACCTGTAGCCTTTTCAGACTGTCCCTGAACATAAACAGGAGCTGTGTCAAAAAAATTGACGCCATGCTCAATCGCATAATCCACAAGACGGTTTACAGTCTCCTGATTGATCACATCCCTTCCACCCTCAGGATTTGGCATAGTAGGCCAGCGCATACATCCATAACCGAGAATTGATATTTTGTCGTTACCCAAAGATGGGAAACTTCTATATGTCATCTTGCCCTTTGGCACCTCTCCGCTCTCTGTTCCTTCAGGGGAATATTTTACCTGTTCAGCTCCTCCACATCCATAAAGTGCCGCTACCGAAAGAGCTCCACCCAATCCAAATTTCTTCAAGAAATTACGGCGGTTCATATCCTTGTTCTTATTCTGTTCCATAACAATCTGCGTTAAATGGTTTTATGAACTTCATGACCCTCTACATATATTGCGCTGAATGGACGTGACGGACAAAGGTTCTCGCACGCACCGCATCCGATACAACGCTCCGCATTCACTACAGGTATCATTTGGCATCTCTTCTTGCCGTTTTCGTCACACTTAATTACACAGTTGGCACAAGTAATCTTTACCATCTGTATGGCACCGACAGGGCAGACACTTGCACATTTTCCACAACTCACGCCATCGGTTACAGGCAAACAGTTCTGTTTTACCCATACTGCATGACCAATCTGAATGGACGACTTCTCCTCAACACTGATTGGCTTTATTGCACCTGCCGGACATACATCAGAACATTTTGTACACTCAGGTCTACAGTAACCTCTCTCATAAGAGGAGTGAGGCTGAAGAAGTGACAGCAAATTTGTACTTGGCCTCAACACTCCATTCGGACATGCCGACACACACAACTGGCAACCTGTACAATGCTGCTCAAGATTTGCCACCGACAATGCCCCTGGAGGAACTATCTTGCCTTTACGCGCCGGAGCTTTCTTGTCAAGTACTACCGCAAGACCGCCATCGACCTTATCCTCCTGAGCCTTTACAACAGAGGCTGCAGCCATCACACCCGCAGCTGCAAGAAACGCACGTCTGCCACCATTGTCTGCAGAAGCCTTTCCGGTCTCCGCCACATTTTCAACCTCTTTACTTCCCGACAGATTTCCGGCACCGACCTTTACATGCACAAAAGATATTGCCCCTCTTTTACATTTGTCTATACAATCCATACATGCAACACAGCGGCTGTAGTCTATAGTATGCTCCTTGCTGTTTATACATGCAGATTTGCAGTTGCGCTCACACAATTTGCAACCGTTACATTTTGAAGTGTCAATAACCGGCTTGAACCAAGAGTACTTTGACAGCATGCCAAGTACTGTTCCAACCGGACAAATTGTATTGCAATAAGTCCTTCCGCCTCTCCATGCCAAAACAGCAAGAACAACCAGTGTCAGTACCGCTACAGCAAATGTCGGAAGCGACTTTATCCAAATTTCTGTATTGTAAAATGCATAACTCCCTGCACGCTCTGCAAAATATGCCAGAATATTGTTTCCAAACTGGTACACCGGTGCAAACAGGTTTGATGCAATCCTGCCATAACCGCTGTATGGCGCCAATAGGGCTGTAACTGCCCCTATGCCTGCAACCGTCGCAGCACCATAAAGGAAAAGCACAATAGCCCTCAAAAGAGTTTTTGGCTTTGAATATGAATATCTGTTCTTTTTGGCTCTCTTGCCGAACCATGCAAAAATATCCTGCATCACACCCAACGGACAAATTACCGAACAGTAGATTCTGCCGAACAGAAGTGTCAGCACTATCAAAAAAATCAGCACCGCTAGATTGAGGGCAAACAATGCCGGCAAAAATTGTATTTTGGCCATCCATCCGAACCATACATGCAGGCTTCCTGTAAAATCAAGAAAAAGCAATGTGATGAATGTAAAAAAGATAATGGCCGCAGCAAATCTTATTTTACGTAACATAACTTACAGTGTATTTATACTATTATTTTTCAACTATACCATCAGATCCGGCTCCTCAGAGGCCTGCCGGCTAATGCAGATTCACGCCAATCAGCCTCATGAACTCCTCACGGGTCCTAATATCCTTAAGAAAAGCTCCGGTAAATGCCGAAGTTGTTGTTACAGAGTTCTGTTTCTGCACACCCCTGATCTGCATACACATGTGGGCAGCCTCAATTACCACAGCCACACCGAGAGGATTCAAGGTCTCCTGTATACAATCCCTTATCTGCACAGTCAGACGCTCCTGCACCTGCAAACGGCGGGCAAAAGCATCAACCACACGCGGTATTTTGCTCAAACCGGTAATTACCCCATTTGGTATGTATGCAACATGCGCCTTGCCATAGAACGGCAACATGTGGTGCTCACACATTGAATATATCTCAATATCCTTTACCAGAACAATCTGCTTGTACTCCTCCTTGAAAAGAGCCGACTTGAGAATCTCAACGGGATCGGCATTGTATCCCTGAGTAAGGAACTGCATTGCCTTTGCAACCCTTTCGGGTGTCTTTAGAAGGCCCTCCCTTTCGGAGTCCTCACCAAGTAGACCCAGTATTGCCTTGTAATGTTCTGCCAGTTTTTGGGTAGTCTCCTGGTCAAACTCCTCTATCTTGTTATAAGCCATAGCCGTTAAATGAAAATTACTTAAAGTACAAAGTTATAAAAACAAAACATTATGCAAAAATCCAATTTTCTTTATTCAAAATAATGACTATTTTTGTATGCCTTATTGTTAAAACCACCAAAAAACCATCTGTTATGACACAACGGCCATACAAATATAGGATATTGGTAGTAGATGATGAAGAGGACATCTGTGATATTCTACAGTTTAATCTCCAACAAGCCGGATATGATGTAGATACTGCCGCGAGTGCCGAAGAGGCTCTTCTAAAACTGAAAAGTGAATTCCACATTATCCTTCTTGACATTATGATGGACGGCATCAGCGGGCTCAAGATGGCACAGCTTCTGCGTGAAGAGTACAACAATCCCATTCCCATAATATTTCTTTCAGCTTTGGATACTGAGGCAGATATACTTGCAGGCTTCCAGAAGGGAGGAGACGACTACATACCGAAGCCCTTCTCCGTCAAAGAGGTTCTTGCAAGAGTAAATGCTGTTCTGCACAGAATATACGAGAGATCTAACCATAGCTTGGAACAGGAAGAGAGCACAGACGAAGCTGACAACAGAAAGGAGGACCGGACAAATTCTGCCCACGAGACATCAGGCAGACTTGTCTTTGGAAAACTTATGATAGATGCTGCAGACAAGAGAATCTACATCAATAAGGAAGAGATTATACTCACAAAAAAGGAGTGTGAGATACTTATTCTGCTTGCCCAGCACTGCAACAAGATATTCTCAAGGGAGGAGATTCTGGAACTTGTATGGAAAAATGAAAGTTACGTTCTTGAGAGAACAGTTGATGTTCATATTGCAAGACTACGAAAGAAGTTGCATGAATATGGCAATTTTATAATAAACCGCTCCGGGTACGGCTACTGCTTCCAACCGCAGGAGTAGGGATTGATAACGGGAACAGTATATAATACCGTTTACAGATATGAGAGTAAAGTATCAGTACAATCTTATTCTCTATTTTCTTATAGCACTCGCCATTCTTGCATTGGCATTCCTCACAATGTCATACAACAAGGAGATCAGCTACAACCTCAAGACTCTGAAGGCTGAGCTCGTTTTATATAATGACATAGCCTACAAGTCCATTATGGCCCATACGCCATACGACTCCATTCCAGCCCCATCCAAGATAAGGTTTACTGTCCTTAACCTTGACAAGGTTGTTTTGTACGATAATTTCAACCACAATATTGAACAGGACACCATCCAGAGAAAGGAGCTTGCACTTGCCGACCAATATGGAGAAGGTTCTGTGTTCAGGAAGTCGAACTCGCTTGGTTCTGATTTTCTCTTTCACGCAAAGAGATATGACAACATGTATATCAGAACTGCAATCATGTGCAGTGAGGGTGTAAAGGAGCTTGTGGAAAACGAGCAGAGATACATATTGCTTATTGCACTGCTGTTTGCAATACTTGCCGGAGCCGTCTTCTTTATGACACACAAGCTTTCACGTCCGATAAGGGCTTTGGGAAAATTTGTGGAGGTTGTAAACAGCACCGACAAAGACTACAGCAAAATCAACTTTTCAAATGATGAGTTTGGTGAGATATGCAAACGGGTCATTGACACTTTTGATCAGTTTGAAAAGACAAAACTGTACAAACAGCAGTTGAGCCAGAATGTGTCACATGAACTCAAAACACCAATTACAGCAATCAGAGCCTATCTTGAGACAATCCTCAACTCAGCAGAGATGGATAGGGAAATGATCCTTAAATTCGTAGACAAGGCATACTCACAATCACTCCGACTATCTTCGCTGATTCTGGATGTTTCTACTCTGAACAAGTTGGATGAAAGGTCTGATACTTTCCAGAATGAGGAGGTAATAATTTCAAAATGCATCAATGAAATAAGTGATGAACTTGATTACAAGTTAAGACAAAACAACGTTACATTAAAATACCTGTTCAGTACCAATTTGAGACTCAACGGATGCTACACACTTATATATTCCCTCTTTAAAAATCTGATTGACAATTCAATAGAACATGGAGGCCCAAACATTACCATCACTATAAGGGCCGGCATCAATCAAATTCCGGGAGATGGTGGCTACAGAATTGATTTCTCCTATACGGATGACGGCAAGGGTATTCCGGAGGAGAATATTCCACGTATCTTTGAGAGATTTTACAGAATTGAGGAGGGACGTACCCGCAAAAGGGGCGGAACAGGCCTCGGACTTGCCATTGTACATAGTGCGGTAGTTTACCATAGGGGAGAGATTACAGTTGAAAACAGACCCGACGGCGGTGTCTTATTCAAGTTCCATCTCTACTCCCTCTAAGAAGCCCCAATTACAGAGAAAATTGACGATTTATGAAAAGAATACTTATAACAGCTGCTGAACCTGAAGAGATTGTCTGCGCCGAACAAGCTCACAGATTGTATGAACATTCCATAGCTGGGAAACTTGAAGTTGACTTTATGCTCACAGGAATTGGAACTACCTCCACATGTTACAGACTTACTAAAAAACTTCTCGAGGCATCCGGTTCGGGCAAGCCATACGACCTTGTTATAAACATCGGCATTGCCGGCAGTTACAGCTTCAATGACACGCCAGAGACTCCCGCCCTCTTTCCCATGGGCAGTACGGCAATAATCAGCAAGGAGTATTTTGGAGACCTCGGATTTGAAACGCTCTTTGGATTCCAGACACTTTTCCAGTATGAAATACTTGATGCAGACGTGTTTCCATTCAAGGGAGGAGCTCTGCACAGAGTAAAGCTTGATGATAATATAGAGAGCTATCTGTCAAATTACAAAGAGGGTGTAGGTGTAACCGTACAAACCGTGACAGGTGTTCCACAGAGAAAAGCTGAGCTGATGAGACAGTTTGGTCCGCATATTGAGAGCATGGAGGGTGCTGCGGTATACTATGTCTGCCTACAGGAAAACATACCATTCTTTGAGTTGAGAACCGTATCAAATGAGGTAGGTGAAAAAGAGAGGACAAAGTGGAATACCCCAATGGCATTGGAGAGTTTGAGAAGAGCAATGAATGAGTTTTTTAAAATATGGTAACAGATAAGGAGAGCGATACAGGACGCAGTGAAGTGATACGTGTGAGAGGCCTGAAAAAGATATACCATCTGGGGGCACAACAGGTAAAGGCACTTGATGGTGTTGATATTACAATATACCGGAATGAGTATGTGGCTATAATGGGGCCGTCGGGAAGCGGAAAATCTACATTGATGAACATATTGGGCTGCCTTGACTCCCCGACAGAAGGGAGCTACATACTTAACGGCACCGATGTCAGCAAAATGGATGACAGCAAGCTGGCAGATGTGAGAAACAATGAGATAGGGTTTGTCTTCCAGTCATTCAATCTGCTTCCAAAATATAGTTCACTTGAGAATGTGGCACTACCTCTCATATATGCAGGCGTATCAAAAGGGGAGCGCATCAATAAGGCGCGTACCGCACTTGAAAGTGTAGGACTTGGTGAGAGAATGGAGCATAAGCCGTCGGAACTCAGCGGAGGCCAACGGCAAAGGGTTGCAGTGGCCAGGGCACTCATAAACAATCCATCAATTATCCTTGCAGATGAGCCTACAGGCAACCTGGATACAAAGACATCTGTAGAGATAATGAATTTGTTTGAACAGATCTACAACAATGGCAATACTGTAATTGTTGTTACTCATGAGGAGGATATTGCACAATATGCAAGACGCATCATAAGAGTGCGCGACGGCAAGGTTGAGAGCGATCTCCCAAATACGGAAAGATTAAAATAAACAATTGATTATGAAAGTATACACAAAAACCGGAGATAAAGGTACCACCTCGTTGGTTGGTGGAAAAAGAGTCCCTAAGAACCACCCGAGAGTGGAGGCCTACGGAGACATTGATGAACTGATTTCATACATTGGAGTTGTAATAAGCGACATCTCCTACCCACAGGAGATGGAGATCTTGAAAAAGATTCAGGAGAATCTTATGGTTATATCTGCACACTTTGCATCTGACGGCTCATTCAAGAGACTGACTGAACTGCCTGCTTCTGAAATTGGCTTTCTTGAGTCTGAGATTGACCGTATGACCGGGGAGATGCCTCCGCAGACTGCATTCATCCTACCAGGAGCCCCACGTGAGTCATCCGAGTGTCACGTTGCAAGAACCGTATGCCGCAGAGCCGAGCGACACGCCTTGGCAATTATTGACACTCTGCATGAAGAGGCTAAGGAGGAGAATGCCCCTGAAACCCAAATAGAAAGAGGCATCAGATACCTGAACAGACTCTCGGATTATCTCTTTACACTCGGTAGGTATTTTTGCCACAAAAGTGGTGTAGATGAGACATTTTGGCTACCATAAACATATATAGTCCAATAATTGTAGGATATATTAAAACTTTTACTATATTTGCACCCCTCTTTTCAGAGGTAAAAGACACTTAATTATCTAATTATTATTTTATTATATTATGTATTGGACACTTGAACTTGCTTCAAAACTTGAAGATGCTCCATGGCCAGCAACAAAAGATGAGCTTATTGACTATGCAACACGTTCTGGAGCACCTCTAGAGGTAATTGAGAACTTGAATGATCTTGAGGATGACGGTGAGATCTATGACAGCATAGAGGAGATTTGGCCAGACTACCCTAGCAAAGAGGACTTTTTCTTCAATGAGGATGAGTATTAAACCGTAAGAATCATATTAAATGATTAAATATCAGCGGGATGAACAAAATAATTTGTTTGTCCCGCTGGTGTTTTATATAAAAATCCCGGCAGCAACGGGAGGTGTGCTGTCGGGAAAGATTTAGGTTTTATGGTTTATATTGTTCGTTAAAAGTTTTGCATCTTCCATCCCTTATCTAATAGTTGATAATATTGTTCATCTGTAAAATATTCCCAAAAGAATAATGCTCCAGTTTTATTCTGTAATGAATTTACGATTGTTTGAGCATCATTTATTAAACCTGTGTGATTATTTTCATATAAATGTAAATACTTCAAATCCCCACCCTGTGCAATTACCAACTTTTGAAGATCAGGATTTCTTGGAATATACAGTAATTCCAACGCTTTATTATGGCTAGCATCTACTTCTGTCAGACCTTCATTCGTGGCAATAAATCCTGTGATTTTACCAGATATTTTTATTTCATCACCAACAGTCGTAGGCTTTAAAGTTAACTCAGTAATTTTGTAATCTAACATGAAACTACCCTCCACAGTCGCCATTCCAGAAAAATCATGTGTGTTTGTAACCGTAGCACCCTCTATCTTATAAATACCCTTTTCAGATTGAGGTATAGCAATTTTAATTTCAGAATTATTACTCTTGAAAGTGATATAATAGTCTTCGTCTGTTTCGCCTTTGCCTATTTGTTCTTCACCCAAACTGTCTATTACCTTCCAGTTTTTTCCTTGTGCGATACCTATATCATCAAGTGAAAAACTAGGATTCCAGGATACGCTGCGATCCTTTACTATCAGTGTGGCATCGTCCGCTGCGGTTCTGGTAGGCAACGAATTCATAAAAGCCGTTGCATTGGCACCTGCCAGCCCTTCACAACACATAAGATCAATATAAGTGAGAGCACCATCATTTGCAACTGTCAACTTTACAAGAGTTTCAACGCCATAAAGTTCCAGTGCTTCCAACATCTTATTATGGGTTGCATCTATTTCTGTTGGTCCAATTTCAGAAATTAATTGAGTGATTTTACCCTTTAATGTTACTACACCAGCAGCAGTAGGCTGTAATGATATCATAGTACCCTTAAAATTTTTCTTAAATTCTGATTTAGCACCACTAAACCCGTCAATATCTGTTGTACCTGTAACCGTAGCACCCTCTATCTTATAAATATTCTTTTCAGAGCGAGGAACAACAATTTTAAATCCAGCAGTACTCTTGAAAGTGACATAATAGCTTTCGTCAACTTCGCCTTCGCCACCGGAACCGCTACCGCTACCGCCACCAGCGATTGCACCGCTTTCGAGCAAGTCAATGATTTTTTCCAAAGCTGCATCCTGGCTCGTGTTGCCATCTTCTACTGCCTTGGTAATGGCATCGATAGATTCGGTAAGGTCTTCAAGTTCGTCAGCATACTGGTTTTGTTGGTCCTTGATGTTTTTAGCAATGGCAGCAAGAGCAGTCTGAATGGCATCAAACTTATCGCTATAGTCAGGAATAGCTTCTACTGCGGCAGCAATAGCTTCCAACTTCGTGCTGTAGTCAGGCAATGCCTCGATGGCTGTAATGATAGCACCCAACTTTTCGGTATAGTCAGGCAATGCAGCAATAGCCTCCTTGATTTCTTCGAGAGCTGTGGTATAGTCCGGAGCATTCTTGATGGCAGCTTCGATAGCAGCCATCTTTTCGCTGTAGTCCGGAATGTTCTTGATTGCTGTTTCGATAGCAGCAAGCTTGTCGCTATAATCCGGCATACCCTTAATAGCGGCTTCGATAGCCTTCAATTGGTCGGTATAATCCGGCAATGCCTTGATGGCTGCTTCGAGCAAAGCAAGCTTGTTTTCCAAAGACAAGGTCTGTGCCTTCATGGCTGCTTCTACCGCAGCAATCTTTTCAGCCAAAGTAGCAGATGTGCTTTCAATGATTGACTTGATAGCATCGAGTTTATTTTCAATACTTCCGCTAAGGTTATCAATTGCAGTAGCGAGCAATTCGCCCATCTCTTCCTGTTTCAATGTCTGTGCTTCAACAGCAGCAGTCAAAAGATCAAGTTTTGTTTCCAAAGCCAAAGTCTGTGCCTTCATGGCAGCTTCGATGATGGCCAGCTTGGCATCTACGGTAGTAGCCAATGAATTGATAGCTTCCACCAAAGCCTGCAACTGGGCAGCCTGGTCTCCATTCATCTTTTCGATGGCTGCAGTGAGGGCTGCAATAGCCTCGGTCTGCTTCATTGTGCCATTATTGATGGCGTTCACTACTTCTGTGAAATCATTGTTCACGGTAATGTTTATCGTGTAGTTGATTTCGGGAGCATCTTCCTGACATGATGTGAAGACACCAATTGTTCCCACCAGTGCGATGATGGCAAACAAGAATGAAAATATACGTTTCATATCAATTATTATTTTTATAATTATTATTCATTTGTTATTCAACAGTGATGGTAACACGGCGTACCTCCGCTGCATCAATGCCTCTCTGTGATCCTATAGCAATGCTTGGCTTGAGGTCTTCCGCAGCAAATCCAATCTCCATAAGAGCCTTGGCAACTCTCTCCAAACGGCGTTCACTCAATAGTTGGTTATATTCTTTAGAACCAGAACTGCTTGCTTCGGCAAGCAAAGAGAGTTTCTTTCCTTTGTATTGCTGTGCAAATGCTTTAAGTTCCTCTGCCTGCTCCTTTGTGAAATAAGAACTGTTATTGTCGAAAAGAACAGTGTGTTTCGGTTTTTCAACTACAACAGTTGCCTTGTTCTGCTGACAATCGTTCAACTGGCGTTGTAAGTCTGCATTTTCCTTTGCCAAACGCTGACGTTCTGCTTCGGCCTTGTCGGCACGTGCTTTCTCAGCATCTGCTCTGCGGAGAGCATTGGCGAGATTTGCATCCATCGTAGCCAAACGGCTGCCGTAATGCTTCTTCATCTTCTTGGCCTTTCCAGGAACGAAATTATAACGAAGAGTTACAAGACCGAATACAAGGTTTTTAGGAGCAATATCCTTACGGTTCATCACAAAATCCATCTCACCCTTCAAACCTATGGTTACCTGACGGCTGACATCGAATTCCATATGCAGTGATGCAGGAATATAGAAGCGGTTGAAAGAGGAGTGGTCGTTGGTAGTGCGTACGTTGCCCTGAATGCTGACACTTGAATTGTTGTCAATGTTGATGTCACCTGTCGCCGGCTTTGATATGCCGTTTTCAGTAATGGTAGTGTTGAAATAGATACCATACTCATTACCTTTTGCCATCATATAGCCAGCACCTGTACCTACCCAGATATTGAGCCATTGAGCCTTACGGCGAGGCCAGAACTCCATAAAGTTGAAGCCTGCACCCAATTTGGCATTGTGGTAGTTCATCTGGTAATTGCCATAAGCCTTGATAGGCATCTGTGCTGCATCAAGTGATGACAGACGCTGCTCACGGCGGTAGCGAGACCACATATACTCTGCACCGACACGTACCCACGGACGGATGGTGTAGTCCACTCCGCCACCAACTGCAGGTGCCATACCATAACTCTTCTTGGCATTTACATTCTCATACCATACACCGGTAGCCCATGAGAGACCGCCTTGTGCATAGATGCTCCATGTTCCTGTGCGCACGTCCTTATTATATTCGCTCTTGTCCGGCAACCCATTTTCATCCGTCTGTGCCGAGGCAGTGACAGAGAATATGACAGAGAACAAGGCGACAAGACACACGCTTGCTATTTTAACCCTATCGGGCAGTAATAGCGGAATCAATCGTCTTTTTTGCATATTGTTGATATTTAGGTTATTAAAAATATTCTGTTAACACGTATATTACATTATATTATGAAGAACGTCACGTTACGAATCAGTGATAGCCGCACAAATCTTCTTTACAATGAACTGAAGTTCAGAGCAAAGTGGTATTGTAAACATCATCAAGTGAAAGATGTATGCACGAAATACTGAAATATAGAAACCATTGTACCCCATAATGTAAAATTCAGAAAGTTAGAAATGAGGGTACATATATGACAAACCTTGCAAAATAGCCTTTACACTACTTTGCGGATTGGTTGATAATGAATAAATTATCGCGCGAGGTATGGGCGGTGAGAATGTGTGTGTGTGTGTGCCGTAATTCTGGCGAATACGATG
>JAFQHE010000058.1 GCA_017398125.1 Bacteroidales bacterium | reverse complement strand
TGTCAATGAGATTGGCAAGGCTCCTATCATAGCACTTACCGCAACGGCCACTCCTAAGGTACAGCAGGACATCCAGAAGAACCTTGGCATGCTTGATGCCAAAGTCTTCAAATCTTCATTCAACAGGGAGAACCTCTACTATGAGGTGAGACCGAAGGTTAATACCGAGCGTGAAATAATAAAATTCATAAAGAACAACCATGGCAAATCCGGAATCATCTACTGCTTGAGCAGAAAGAAGGTTGAAGAACTGGCTGAGCTGTTGAATGTCAACGGAATAAAGGCCCTTCCATACCATGCGGGGCTTGATGCCTCAACCAGGGCCCAGAACCAGGACAAGTTCCTTATGGAGGAGGTGGATGTAATTGTTGCAACCATTGCTTTCGGTATGGGTATTGACAAGCCGGATGTACGTTTTGTAATCCACTACAACATACCAAAAAGCCTTGAAGGATACTATCAGGAGACCGGCAGGGCCGGCAGAGATGGAGGTGAGGGCCAATGTATTGCATTCTACAGTTACAAGGATATACAGAAACTTGAAAAATTCATGCAGAGCAAGCCTCTTGCCGAGCAGGAGATTGGAAAACAGCTCATCAATGACACCGTTGCATATGCAGAGTCAAATGTATGCCGCAGAAAGTCATTGCTCAACTATTTTGGAGAGAGCTATACTGCCGAAAAGTGCGGCAACTGCGACAATTGCCTATATCCTAAAAAGCAATTCGAGGGCAAGGAGTTCCTTTATACAGTCATTGAATTGATAAACAGCATGAAGGAGAACTTCAAGGCTGACCATCTTGCAAACATACTTGGCGGAGTCACAAACTCCATCATCAAATCATACAACCACCATAAACTTGAATTCTTTGGCATCAATCCAAAAAAGGATGCCAGATTCTGGCTGGCGGTAATCAGACAGGGACTTGTTCTTCAGTTCCTGAACAAGGATGTTGAAAAATATGGTCTGGTCTCTGTGACCGAAAAAGGTATGGAGTTCTTTGAGAAGCCATATTCCGTTCCTATGGCCGAAGACAGGGAGTTTGTTGATACAGAAGATGATGATGCAGTTTCTACCGTAGGTACAACCAAACACCACGGAGGTGGAGGTGATGACACTTTGCTCTCTATGCTCAAGGATATACGCCATTCACTCTCCAAAAGGCTCAAGTTACCTCCGTTTGTGATCTTTTCTGATCCGTCACTTGAGGATATGTCAATAATGTATCCGGTAACTCTTGATGAACTCAAGAACTGTCAGGGTGTTGGTGAGGGAAAAGCCAAAAAATTCGGAAAGGAGTTCATACAGCTCATAGCCAAATATGTGGAGGAGAATGAAATTATAAGGCCTACCGAATTTGTAGTCAAATCAGTCGCCAACAAATCTTTGAACAAGGTCTACATCATCAAGAGCATTGACCGCCGTCTCCCGCTTGATGAGATTGCCGATGCCAAGAATATGGAACTTGACCAGCTTTATGATGAGCTTGAGGCGATTGTAGGTTCTGGAACAAGGATTAATATTGACTATTATATCCGTCAGGTAATCGATGAAGACAAGGTAGACGACATTTATGACTACTTTAAGGAGGAGGCGACATCCGATTCTGTCAATGAAGCTCTGAAAGCTTTGGGACCGGATTACACAGAGGAAGAGGTAAGGCTGATCAGAATAAAATTCATGTCAGAATTAGGAAATTAAAAAAACATAGGACAACTCAAGAGGTTCTTTTATGCAAAAATCCCCCGTTAGATTGCAATTTCTAACGGGGGTACTTTATCCTAACGGTGAAATATTTTGCCACACAATCTCCTTATCCCGACCCCAATAGGTCAACTGTTTCTTGGCATAATGTCTGGAATTGCGCTTTATGAGTTCAACTGCCTTTTCCAGAGTTATTTTACCATCCATATATTCAAACATCTCCTTATACCCGACAGTACGCAAAGCCGGCATATCCCTATACGGCAACAAAGACTCCACCTCCTTGAGCAGCCCCTGTTCCATCATTATATCCACCCTTCTGTTTATTCTGTAATAGAGTTCATCGCGCTCTCTTGTCAGCCCTATTTTGCGGATTGCAAAAGGTCTCTCCTTTTTACGGTTCTGCCTCCATTCCGAGAACTTCTTGCCGGTCTGCAATGTCACCTCCACAGCACGTACGACACGCTGTCTGTTCTGCAGATCAACAAACTGATATGCTTCAGGATCAATCTTTTTGAGTTGGGCAACCAATTCTGCCAACCCCTCCGATGTTGAAGCTTTCCGGCTCAACTCCAATCTCAAGTCCTGGTCCGCAGCCGGAAAATCATCAAGGCCATTGCACAGGGCATCTATATACAGGCCGGAGCCTCCCGCCATAACAAGCCGCCTATGGCTCTTGAACAGCTCCTCCAGAAGGGCCATCGCCTCTATTTCATACCTTCCAGCCGTATAAATGTCGGTAACGGTATTTGAAAAGATAAAATAGTGTTTCACCCGCTCCAACTGCTCAGGCGTGGGGGGCGCTGTACCTATTTTCATCTCTTTGAAGATCTGCCGGGAATCACAGGAAATTACAGGAGAACCATACTCTAAGGCCAGATCTATTGCATAATCTGTCTTCCCCACACCTGTAGGGCCTAAAATAATTGTCAGTTCAGGTCTGTTCATAATTTTAAGCAGGGATTCCGTTTCCACTACATGAACTCTTCACCTTCCGGAAGTTCTCCCTCATCAACTCCTGAATCCTCAACTATCTCATCTGTTGCATCGGCAAACTGGTCCAGATCATCATATCCTTTTGCAAACTGGTCGGGATTGCGTCCCTTTTCAGCTGTAAGGCGAGGATAGTGTGCTCTAGGATGCTCTTCAGCTGTTCCAATGAATGCAAGAGTTATGTATCTGTCTTTGCGTATGTCAAATACATAGAGGAGAGTCTCTTCGCCAGCCTTGACCGTCTGCGCGACTGTAATACTGTCCATAGAGCCGTCACCCATATCAAACAGGCCATACTCACTGCGCACCTGTCCGGCAGAGTCCAAGCCTCTGAAGAGTACCATCTGATCAGGTGCAAAATCAAGATCTGCAGTAAGATACTCATGCAGATCATAAAGGGTCATATCACCTTTGATCTCATATTCCCTCATGAATACTTTACTTCCAGGAATTGATGCTTTATATCTGAAAATTGCCATAACAACCAACTATTTCCAATTATTAAAAATCTTCTGCAAGATAGCACATTTTTAGGAAAAATTTATATTGCATTTTAACAAAAAAGGGTGTACTTTTACATATTGATATGGATACATCCTTCACATCTGCTAACGACTGCTATAAGAGCATCTTAGGGCCCTCTACCGGTATTTTTAAAGATAACGGCAGCAAGTTTTTGGCCTTTGCATATCCAGTCTCTTCAGAGGAGGAGATCAAACCTCTCATTCAACAATTGAAAAAAGAGTACTTTGACGCCCGTCACCATTGCTACGCCTATCGCCTGGGACATACTGGCGCAATATGGAGAATGAATGATGACGGAGAACCATCTTCAACAGCAGGCAGACCCATATATGGGCAGATTCTATCATCAGAGTTAAGTGATATACTTGTAGTAGTTGTAAGATATTTTGGAGGAATAAAGCTCGGGGTTCCCGGCCTTATCAGAGCCTACAAAACATCTACTGCAGATGCCATTGCAAATGCCACCATCATTGAGAAAATAGCCACCATACCATACAGAATCATATTTGACTACCTTCAAATGAATTCAGTCATGAAGAGGTTGAAGGATATGGGACTCTCTCCGACAAACCAGCAATTTGACCTTAACTGTTCACTCAGGGTCGATGTCAGACTAAACAGTACAGCCTCGTTTCTGGAGGCCTTTGACAAACTTGAGGGATGCAGAGTAGAGAAGATAGAAGCTCAAAATGAAGAAGAAGTATAACAATTAAAAACTATCATATATGCCAAAAAGTCTAATTTCAATTCACGATTTTACAAAAGAGGAGATTCTGCACATCCTTGATGTGGCAAGGGAGTTTGAACAGAACAAATCTCAAAGAATCCTACAGGATAAAGTTGTAGCCACTCTCTTTTTTGAACCATCAACCAGAACAAGACTTAGCTTTGAGACCGCGGCAAACCGTCTGGGAGCAAGAGTAATTGGCTTTTCTGATGCGGGCAATACCAGTGTAAGTAAGGGCGAGACACTGAAGGACACCATAAAAATGGTATCCAATTATGTTGATATTATTGTCATGAGGCATCCGCTTGAGGGCAGTGCCAGATATGCATCCGAGGTGGCATCAGTTCCAGTAATCAATGCAGGAGATGGAGCCAACCAGCACCCTTCACAGACACTGCTTGACCTTTACACTATCCGTCAGACCCAAGGAAGGCTTGACAACATAAACATCAATATGGTTGGAGACCTCAAATATGGCAGAACTGTCCACTCCCTACTTCAGGCCATGTCTCATTTCTCACCAAAATTCACCTTCACTGCACCTTCAGAATTGAAGATGCCTCAGGAGTACAAGGATTTTCTTGACAAAAAGAATATTCCTTACACAGAAAGACTTGAATTGGACAAGGGAATTGCAGAAACCGACATTCTATATATGACCCGCGTACAGCAGGAGCGCTTCTCGGACCCTATGGAGTATGAAAAGGTGAAGAATGTATATAGTCTTACCGCATCAATGCTTGACAATGCAAAACCTAACATGAAGATTCTTCATCCGCTTCCAAGGGTTACCGAAATAAGCCAGGATGTAGATGACACACCTTATGCATATTATTTCAAACAGGCAGAGAACGGAGTGTATGTAAGAATGGCAATTATAGCATACCTTCTTGGTTACAAATAAATCACCCAGTAAAATCACGACAATGGAAAATACTATAAAAAAGCTGAAGGTCAGCGCAATAGAGAACGGCACAGTATTGGATCACATACCTGCCAACCAACTCTTTAAAGTTATAAACATACTTAACCTTACGGATTGCAGGAACCAGGTGACATTTGGAACCAACCTTGAGAGCAAACTTTTGGGCAAGAAAGCCATAATCAAGATTGCCGACAGATACTTTGCAGATGACGAGATAAACAAAATCACACTTGTCGCCCCTCAGGCAAAGATAAATGTCATCAAGAATTTTGAAGTTGTGGAAAAGAGGATTCTTACTGTTCCTTCTGAAATCACAGGTATAGCAAAATGCAGCAACCCTAAATGTATTACCAACCACCAGCCGGTTCCAACCAGATTCGCCACTGTTGCAGACGGAGGCCATCTTAAGCTGCAGTGTCATTTCTGCGAAAAGATGACAGATGCCGAAAATGTAGTAATTTTGGCAAAAAATTAAAATTTATAAACATCTTTTATAAATTTGGTTATAAATTATAATAAAATTCATATCTTTGGCTGAGATATAGGAAACAAAATATGATTCAACTATTAAAAGATTAACATATCATGAAAAAAGTACATAATTTCAACGCAGGTCCTTGCGTTTTGCCTAAAGAGGCTATTGAGTCTGCTATTGAAGCAATCCGTGATTTTGACAACACCGGTATTGGTATCTTGGAGATTTCTCACCGTACACCAGGCTGGGAGCGCATTATGGCTGAGACCGAGCAGCTATGGAGAGAGTTGTTGAACATTCCAGAGGATTATGCCGTAATCTTCTTGGGTGGTGGTGCATCTACCCAGTTCTTTGAGGTTCCAGCAAACCTTCTAAAAACAAAAGCTGCATACCTTCAGACAGGTGTTTGGGCTAAAAAGGCTGTTAAAGAGGCTAAATTCTATGGCGAAGTTCAAGTGGTTGCATCATCTGAGGACAAGACCTACTCATACATACCTAAAGGCTACACAATCCCTACTGATGCTGACTATTTCCACATTACAACCAACAACACCATTTACGGTACTGAGATCCATGAGGATATTGACTCACCTGTAACTTTGGTTGCTGATATGTCATCTGACATCATGAGCCGTCCGGTAGATGTAAAGAAATATGGTATGATTTACGGTGGTGCACAAAAGAATGTAGGCCCTGCAGGTGTTACTTTTGTAATTGTACGTAGAGATCTGCTTGGCAAGGTTGACCGCCCTATCCAGACAATGGTTGACTATCGCACACACTACACAGATGAGGCTAAGAACAGATCAATGTTCAACACTCCTCCTGTATTCCCTATCTTCGTCATGCATGAGACTTTGAAATGGGTTAAAGAGCAAGGTGGTGTAGAGGCAATGCACAAGAGAAACAAAGAGAAAGCTGAACTTCTATACAACGAGATTGACAGAAACTCACTATTCGTAGGTACAGCTGCAAAAGAGGACAGATCACTAATGAATGTATGCTTTGTAATGGCCCCTGGCAAAGAGGCTCTACAGGATGAGTTCATGGCTTTTGCTAAAGAGAGAGGTATGATTGGCATAAAAGGTCACCGTTCAGTTGGTGGTTTCAGAGCTTCAATCTACAACGCATGTCCGCTTGAGAGCGTTCAGGCTCTTGTTGCTTGCATGCAGGAGTTTGAGCAACTTCACAAATAAGAATAATACAATATGGGCGTGGCCAAAAGGCCACCCCAACCTTTTATGAACAACTAAACAAATTATATACAATGAAAGTACTTATTGCTACAGAGAAACCCTTCTCTAAAGTTGCAGTTGACGGAATAAGAAAAATTGTAGAGGGTGCAGGATATGAGTTTGCAACCTTGGAAAAATATACTTCAGTTGACCAGTTGTATGATGCTGTTGCAGATGTTGACGCACTGATTGTACGTTCAGACAAAGTTACCAAAGAGGTTATTGCTGCTGCAAAAAACCTTAAGATTGTGGTTAGGGCCGGTGCAGGTTTCGACAATCTTGACCTTGCAGCCTGCACAGAGCGAGGCATTGTTGCAATGAACACTCCAGGACAGAACTCAAACGCAGTTGCCGAGTTGGCACTTTGCTTTATGATCTATATGTCACGTAACCAGTTGACTCCTGGTACAGGCTCTGAGTTGAAAGGAAAAACTTTGGGAATCCAGGCTTATGGCAATGTTGGAAGACTTGTTGCCAACCATGCAAGAGGCTTTGGTATGAACATTATGGCATTTGATCCGTTCGTTCCGGCAGAGGCTATGGAAAAAGAGGGTGTAACCGTTGCCAAATCACTTGAGGATCTTTATGAGAACTCACACTTTGTATCACTTCATATCCCTGCTACCGAGCAGACCAAAAACTCTATCGGTTACAATCTGCTTTCAAGAATGCCAAAAGGAGGATGTTTGGTAAATACTGCAAGAAAAGAGGTGATCAATGAAGAGGAACTCATTAAAGTTCTAAGGGAGAGGGAAGATTTGAAATACATCACAGACGTTGCTACAGCAAACCATGCTGCAATAGCTGAGGAGTTCGGCAAGCGTGTATATGGCACACCTAAAAAGATGGGAGCAGAGACAGCAGAGGCAAATGTAAATGCAGGACTTGCTGCCGCTAACCAGATTGTAGATTTCTTTACAACAGGAAACAAGAGATTCCAAGTGAACAAATAGTAAATAACAAAACAACATAACTTACTTCTGATTATGGTAAAAGTAAAACCTTTTGCAGCTATCCGCCCGCCAAAAGCATTTGCAGCTGAGGTGGCATCACGTCCATACGATGTTTTGAACTCTGTTGAAGCCAAAGCTGAGGCTGGTGAGAAGTCTTTGCTTCACATCATAAAACCCGAGATCGATTTTGATCCGATTGCCGATGAGCATGGTCAGGCAGCTTATGACAAGGCTGTTGAGAACTTCAAGCTATGGCAAGAGAGAGGATGGCTCGTACAGGATTCTAAAGAGAACTACTATGTTTATGCTCAAACCATGGAGGGCAGAACCCAATATGGCCTTGTAGTATGCGCAAATGTAGAGGATTATATGACCGGTAAGATCAAGAAACATGAACTTACCCGTAAAGACAAGGAAGAGGACCGTATGATTCACGTTAGAAATCAGAACGCAAATCTTGAGCCCGTATTCTTTGCTTATCCCGACAACGCACAAATCAATGAGATAGTTGAGCGCACAATCAAAACAAAAGAGATTGAGTACGACTATATTGCTCCGGTTGATGGTTTCGGCCACAAATTCTGGGTAATCGACAACGAAGAGGATATTGCTGCCATTACAAACATCTTTGCATCAATTCCTGCATTCTATGTTGCCGACGGTCACCACAGAACTGCTGCTGCAGCATTGGTTGGTGAGGAGAAAAAACGCAACAACCCTAACCACACAGGAGAGGAGGAGTACAACTACTTCATGGCTGTCGTATTCCCAGAGAGCCATCTTAAAATCATTGATTACAACCGCGTAGTCAAAGATTTGAACGGAATGACTGCCGAGCAGTTCATCGAAAAACTCAATGAAGATTTTATTGTTGAGAAGAAAGGTGCTGAGATCTATGCTCCGTCGGGACTACACAACTTCTCAATGTACATTGGCGGCGAATGGTACTCTTTGCAGGCTAAAGAGGGGACATACGACGATGCCGATCCAATTGGTGTTCTTGATGTTACAGTATGCTCTAACCTTATTTTTGACAAACTTTTAGATATCAAAGATCTAAGGACATCAAAGAGAATTGACTTTGTAGGTGGAATCAGAGGTCTTGGAGAACTTAAGAAACGTGTTGATTCAGGCGAAATGGTTGCAGCTTTTGCACTATATCCGGTTTCAATGAAACAGCTTATTGACATTGCCGATACCGGCAACATCATGCCTCCTAAGACAACTTGGTTTGAGCCAAAACTTCAAAGTGGTCTTGCTATCCACAAATTGGAGAGATAAAAGATAACAGAGATAAGGAGAGATACCCAAAAAGGCTCCTTATTAAACGATAAATCCCTGCCAGAATATGATCTGGCAGGGATTATTCATCAAGAGACTCAATAACATAAAATTAGAATACCAAAAGGAACTCCAAAGAGAGTTTGTTGTCACTTGCAGTCTCACTTTTGAAAAGTTTTGACATATCCATAGAACTTCTGAAATAATGCTCGTAGTTCACTCTGAACAATGAAGTGAAGTTATTTGTATTCAATACAAAATTTACACCTACAGTAGCCCTGTTTACACCAAAACCTCTGTCAAATATATCATAACCCATTGCATCCCAACGAAGTGCTGGCTCAATTCTCTTGAATGTATTTGAATTCACAGGAACCTTTACAAGGCCTTGCGCATAAGCAGATGACAAGTTGCCCGGATACCCACCAAAATCTGAATAATTGTACTTGTTCATAAACTCTGTCTCAAATCTGAACAAAGAGTTGTCATACCTTAGGTCTGCACCCCACATCAGGTAATCCTCATTCTCATTTATAGCAGTCTTATACGCCTTTGCTGTAACTCTGAAGCCCTGCATCGAACCAAAGAGTATTCTACCTCCAAAAGCGGGACTGTTTGTAAATTTAGGATTGTTAATTCCATCACCATTAAAAACACCAGCTTCAATAGCAATAGGGAAACCCTTTTGTTTGATTGTATAGCTTGCAGTCAATCCAATATCTCTTGACGAGTTGAAATACTTTCCAATAAATGGTCTATTTACAAAGTCAGTAGAGTTCGGACTAACGGTATAGGAGTTGAAAAGAGGAATTCCACCTTGTCCAAAAGTAAATTTAAGTCCCTTTACAGGCTTGAAAGTAGCATACAAATCAAGTACCTTGAATGAACCATTATCAGAAAGATCTACCATGAACTTGTATGAAATTTTGCTGGTAACATCTCCTTGAACACCAACTCTTGCATTCTTGATAGCAAATTGAGAATCACCGCACTCAGTATCAAGTTCATATTTACCCTTAAAAATTAGAATTGGTTTAAGGACAGTCAACTGCTGAACTGTAGAATCTGAGTAGATAGTTGTTTTGACAAGTCCTTTTTTAGTAAACTTATAAGAGGACTGCGAATCCTTGGCCAACATGACAGCCGGCAGAACCAACAGGAGCATCACTCCAAAAAAAGCTTTAAATTTCTTCATAGATATAAGTATTGTCTTAATATTTTAATATTTCATCGATTTGATATAATCGTTTGAAGAATAAACACTTGAAGTTATTTTGAAAAGAGCGAGGTAACGATTTGGGAATCGTGCGAATTTCTGCGGTTTGCGGTAGCAATACTCTCAAATAACTCTTGTA
>JAFQHE010000007.1 GCA_017398125.1 Bacteroidales bacterium | reverse complement strand
TATTTGAAAAGCATGAGGAATATAGTGTAATAAAACAAGTTAGCAATTTCTTATCCATTGCCCATTCTCATGCAAGTTCTTCTTAATGGTTTGATACTCAAAGAATCTTAATCAAACTACATCAAATATACTAAAAAAAGAAGAGGAATTGATAAATTCACTCCTCTTCTTTGTAGCCCCAACAGGACTCGAACCTGTATTTAAAGTTTAGGAAACTTTCGTTCTATCCCTTGAACTATAGGGCCATTTGCTCCGCAAAGGGATGCAAATATATAAAATTTTATTGAGTTATCCAACTTTTGGAGACCTTCTAATTTAGTAGGCCCAACGATATAGTATTGAGCCCCATGTAAATCCGGCACCAAACGCAGAGAAAATAAGCGTATCTCCCTTCTTGAACTTATTCTTGAAGTCCCACAATGCCAATGGAATTGATGTTCCCGCAGTATTTCCGAACTTCTCTATGTCAATAAGAATTTTATCCGGTGTAAGACCCATTCTTCTGCCGGTTGCATCAATGATACGCAAATTTGCCTGGTGAGGAATCAGATAAGCAATATCATCTGCGCTAAGGTTGTGACGTTCCATCATCTCAACAGAGACATCAGCCATACGCGAAACCGCATACTTGAATACATGCTGGCCATCCTGATGTATAAAGTGAAGACGGTTCTTTACTGTCTCCTCAGTCGGCGGATAAAGCGAACCTCCGGCAGTCTGGTAAAGGTAGTGGCGACCTATTCCATCAACATGCATGATCGAATCCTGGAAGCCGAGATTCTCATCCTCTGTAGGCTCAATCAGCATTGCAACTGCTGCATCACCAAACAATGGACATGTGGTTCTGTCTTCATAGTTGGTCATACCGCTCATTCTCTCTCCACATACAAGAATGGCTTTCTTGTACTTACCGGTCTCAATGAACCTCCTGACAGTTTCAAAACTGAAGATGAATCCGCAGCAACCTGCATTCATATCATAACCCCAGGCATTAAGGATTCCGCATTTGTCTGAAATGATGTTTGCTGTAGCAGGGAAGAGCATATCCGGACTCACTGTGGCACAAATGAGAAGCTCTATCTCCTCCGGTTTGGTATTTGTGGCTGCAAGCAACTTCCTGACAGCCTGCTCACCCATATATGAAGTACCCAATCCGTCCTCTTTCAGAATTCGTCTCTCCTTGATACCAACACGACTCATTATCCACTCGTCAGATGTATCCACCATAGTAGACAACTCCTCGTTGGTAAGAATGTAATCAGGCAAAAACGCCTCAATCCCTGTAATAATTGCTTTCATTTTAGGTTTGTTTTTAGTATCCCGACAGTCCTATCATTGACCCAGCATTGCATCCTGCACCCTCTCAACCAGTTTATTCTTGACTGATTTTTCTGCCTCAAGAATCATATTCCTGATAGCCAACGGAGTGGATGCGCCATGGCCTATAACCACCGGTGCTGTAACACCCAAAACAGGTGTTCCGCCATAATATTCATAGTTAAATCTGCTCAAGAAGGGATGATTGACACCAAGTTTTGAGAACATTTCGTACATGCTCTCAGTCTGCTTGAGGCAAACATTGCCTACAAAGCCGTCGGTAACCAAAACATCAGCTATACCTCCACTGAACAGTGAGTTTGCCTCCATATTACCTACAAAATTGAGGTCTTCCGAAGACTCCATCATTCTATAAGCCTCCTGAGCCACAAGTGTACCCTTTTCCCTCTCCTCGCCAATATTCAGAAGAGCCACCCGGGGATTGGCTATACCCATCATCGTCTTGGCATATATTGAACCTATTATGCCAAACTGATATAGCATCTTCGGTTTGCTCTCGGTATTGAGGCCCACATCAAGAATAAGCATGTTCTTTCCGTTGGCTAAAGGGATCTGTGCAGATATACAGGGGCGCAACAATCCTTTCAAAGTCTTAAGTGTACGCACACAACCCATAAGCATTGCACCGGTACTTCCTGCACTTGCAAAGGCATCTATCCCACCCTCGAGCAACTTATTGAAACCCACATTTATGCTTGAATCACTCTTCTGCAGGTAAGACTTCACAGGATGCTCTCCCATACCTATAGTCTGGGAGGCATGGATTACTACAAAATTACCGGAGTCCAAACCGTAATGACGGCAGACTTCGGTAATCTTTTCCTGGTCTCCAACCAGAAAAATCTTTGTTTCAGAATCTAGATATGAATAGGCATCAATTACCCCCAAAATTACATTTTCGGGGGCATAATCTCCACCCATTGCATCAACTCCAATTCTGATCATCAACTACGCGTTAGCTTTTTCAATGATCAAACGACCACGGTAGTAACCACACTCAGGACAAACATGGTGGTATCTAACTGTAGCACCGCAGTTTGAACAAGATGCTAGTGTAGGAACTACTGCTTTATCGTGAGTTCTACGTTTGTTTCTGCGCTGTTTCGAAATTTTGTGTTTAGGATGTGCCATCTCTACTTATTTTTTAATTGTTATTTCATATTTTTAAGCAACTCACCCAAAGCACCAAACGGTGAATTGGTCTCATTGCCGCTTTCCTGCCCAATATTGTTTTCCGCATCCATCCCACTCAACTTTGCAATCATCTGCGGATTGCACTCTCCCTCCTCATGTACCTTCTGCAATGGCAAGTTCACACATACATAATCATATATGAACTGACTCAAATCCAACTCCCCGTCAGAAGGGTCAACCACAAGGAACTCATCACTTTGCGGATCTTCATCGCTCTTTGCAAACTTCACAGCCAAATTTGCCGAAAAGTCAACCGGCAAATTGAGATCATCAAGGCATCTGTCACACTCAACCGTAACTGTACCTTTGATAGAACTTACCAGATTCATCCAACCACCGCCCCTCTCCAAAACAATCTTCACATCAAGCGATGCATCCAGTATCTGTGTATTCTCAAACTCTCTGAAGAAAGCACCATCAACAGGAAAATCATACTCGTACTTTCCTATTTTAAGACCTTTAATTTGTATTATAAAGTTCTTATTTTCAACTTGTTGCTCCCTCATAACCGTTCAAAAATCCATAAAGAGCGTGCAAAGATAGTCAATATTAAGCAAAAAGGCAACAAAAATTGCTACAAATTCTTCTGCCTGCGCTTACGCTCTGTTTCGTCCAAATAAATTTTTCTTATACGCATTGATTTTGGAGTAACTTCCACAAGTTCATCTTCCTGAATATACTCCAACATCTCCTCCAAAGAGAACTGCAAAGGTGGCGGAAGAACAGCCTTCTCATCAGTTCCGGAGGCACGCACATTTGTAAGTTTCTTGGTCTTGCATACGTTGATTGTCAAATCTCCTATCCTGGTATGCTCTCCTATTACCTGACCACCATAAATCTCCTCACCAGGGAATATCAGGAACTTGCCTCTGTCCTGCAATTTGTCCATTGCGTAGGCAACTGCTGTTCCAGTTTCAAGTGCAATCAAAGAGCCGTTTGTACGCATCTCAATTTCACCTTTATAAGGCTCATACCCTTTAAATCGGTGTGCAACTATGGCCTCACCCTGGGTAGCTGTAAGCAGATTGCTTCTCAATCCGATGATTCCCCGGGCAGGAATGTCAAAATCAAGGTGAACCCTATCCTCCCTATGATCCATATGCAGGAGTGATCCCTTTCTGCGGGTGGTCATCTCAATAACCCTTCCAACCATATCCTCAGGGACATCGATGGTAAGATGTTCAATAGGTTCACACCTTACACCATTTATATTTTTGTCAATAACCTTTGGCTGTCCTACCTGAAGTTCAAAGCCCTCCCTTCGCATAGTCTCAATAAGTACCGACAAATGGAGCACTCCTCTACCTGAAACCACAAACGAATCTGAGGTTACACCATCTTTCACCCTTAGTGCCAGATTCTTCTCAAGCTCCTTCTCCAATCTCTCCTTAAGGTGTCTTGAGGTAACAAACTTACCCTCCTTTCCAAAGAATGGAGAATCATTGATACAGAAGAGCATGCTCATTGTAGGTTCATCAATCGAGATTGGAGGCAAAGCCTCCGGATTCTCATAATCCGCTATTGTATCACCAATTTCAAAGCCATCTATTCCAACCACAGCGCAAATGTCACCGCTCACAACAGAATCAACCTTTTTCTTTCCAAGACCGTCAAAAACCATAAGTTCCTTGATTCTTGACTTCTCCATAGAGCCGTCTCGTTTGCACAAAGTCACATTCTGGTTTGCCTTGAGCACTCCTCTCTTTACTCGGCCGATTGCAATACGGCCAACGTATGGAGAATACTCCAATGATGAAATGAGCATCTGGCATGTACCCTCCTCCTGTGCAGGAGCAGGAATCTCCTCAAGGATGAGGTCAAGAAGCGGTGAAATGTCTTTTGAAGGATTCTTCCAGTCCGCCGACATCCAACCCTGCTTTGCACTTCCATACATTGTCTTGAAGTCAAGCTGGTCTTCAGATGCATTAAGAGTAAACATAAGGTCAAACACCTGCTCATTCACCTCGTCGGGACGACAGTTCAGCTTATCAACCTTATTTACCACCACTACAGGTTTCTTGCCCATCTCTATTGCCTTCTGAAGCACAAACCTTGTCTGTGGCATTGTACCTTCAAAAGCGTCAACAAGAAGAAGTACACCATCCGCCATATTCAAAACCCTCTCAACCTCGCCACCAAAGTCGGCGTGGCCCGGGGTATCTATTATGTTGATTTTGTAGTTCTTGTAGGGCACACTTACATTCTTTGCGAGGATAGTGATACCTCTCTCCCTTTCCAGATCATTATTGTCCAGAATGAGCTCGCCCATCTTCTCAGCATTCCTCGTAAGCAGGGCATACTGGATCATTTTGTCAACCAATGTGGTTTTTCCATGGTCGACGTGGGCTATGATTGCTATATTTCTAATATTTTGCATAATTAATCGGTTGCAAAAGTATAAATAATTATTTTTTTATAGTATTTTTGCGCGGTATTTTTTTTAAATCCATCTGGAAGAACTGATAACAATTAAATATTAGAAAGATGAAACAGGACATGATTGTAATTTTGGACTTGGGTAGCCATGAAAACACTGTAGTTGCCAGAGCTATCCGCGCATTGGGTGTATACAGCGAAATTTATCCGCATGACATTACGGTTGATGAGCTGAAATCCCTGCCTAACGTAAAAGGTATCATTATAAACGGAGGTCCAAACAATGTTATAGACGGTGTTGCAATTGATGTCAATCCAGATATATATAACGCAGGATTCCCTGTAATGGCAGCAGGCCATGACAAGGCTCTTTGCCAAACAAAACTTGCGCAGTTCACTAATGACGAAAATGCAGTTAAAGAGGCTGTAAAATCATTTGTATTTGACACGTGCAAGGCAGAGGCCAACTGGAATATGGCTAATTTCGTAAATGACCAGATTGAACTTATAAGGAATCAGGTTGGAGACAGAAAAGTTCTTCTTGCCCTTTCAGGTGGAGTTGACAGCTCTGTAGTTGCCGCTCTATTGTTGAAAGCTATCGGAAACAACCTTGTATGTGTGCATGTAAACCATGGACTTATGCGTAAAGGTGAGTCTGAGAATGTTATTGAGGTATTCAGAAACCAGTTGAGTGCAAACCTTGTATATGTGGATGCAACCGACCGTTTCCTTGACAAACTTGCAGGCGTTGGGGATCCTGAACAGAAACGTAAAATCATCGGTGGCGAGTTCATCAGAGTTTTTGAAGAGGAGGCACGCAAACTTGACGGTATAGATTTCCTTGGACAGGGAACAATCTACCCAGACATTGTGGAGAGCGGTACAAAGACTGCAAAAATGGTAAAATCACACCACAATGTGGGAGGACTTCCTGAGGATATGCAGTTTGAGCTTGTAGAGCCTATCAAACAGCTATTCAAAGATGAGGTACGTGCCTGCGGTCTTGAACTTGGTCTTCCATACGAAATGGTCTTCCGCCAGCCGTTCCCTGGCCCGGGTCTTGGTGTAAGATGTCTTGGTGCAATTACCCGCGACCGTCTTCAGGCCGTAAGGGAATCAGACGCAATCCTTCGCGAAGAGTTTGCAAAAGCAGGCCTTGACAAAAAGGTTTGGCAATACTTTACTATCGTTCCAGACTTCAAGTCAGTTGGAGTGAAGAATAATGCCCGTTCATACGACTGGCCTGTAATTATCCGCGCCGTAAATACCATCGATGCAATGACCGCATCAATCGAGCAGTTAGACTGGCCAATCCTTATGAAGATTACAGACAGAATTCTCAAGGAGGTTGATGGTGTAAACCGCGTATGTTACGACATGTCTCCAAAACCAAGCGCAACAATCGAGTGGGAGTAATAGTATCCACGGGGAACTGAAGTTTCCAATATGGAATAAATAATAAGAAGCAGCCATCACATAAAAGTGCCGGCTGCTTTTTACTTTCTTTTTATAGGATGGTGGTCAAGAATATCTTTCATCCATTGCTTGCTGCTCACATGAGTATAGATTTCAGTGGTAAGTATGCTGGAGTGGCCCAACATATCCTGAACGACCCTCAAATCTGCGCCATTTTCAACAAGATGCGTTGCAAAAGAGTGGCGGAATGTATGTGGCGAGACCTTCTTTTGTATTCCTGCCGCCTCAACCTGTCGCTTGACGACAGTAAAAACCATTTCACGTGTAAGCTTGCCACCTCTTCTGTTCAGAAAGAGTGTTCCATCAGCCTCCTGTACTATTTTTACAATACTTCTCCTTCTTTTCGGCTCACCTGATGTAACAAGTCCTTTTGAATCTGCCTCAGTACCTGCGAGATGCTTTCCTCTGCTTTTTCCCCTACCCTGCTTTACACTCTGTATCAATGCCCATCTTGATGAAATATAGCTCTCCACAGCCTCTATGGCCACCTCCCCCACTGGAACCAGTCTCTGTCTGTTTCCCTTTCCTATAACCCGGATGAACCCATCTTTAAAAAAGAGATCCTCAAGACGCAAATCTACAAGTTCAGAGACACGCAAACCGCACGAATAGAGCATCTCAAGGATAGCCCTGTTCCGCTTGCCTTCAAAATCCAGGGTCTTAACAGATTCAATAATGGCCACAACCTCCTCCACAGAGAGCACATCCGGCAAATGGCGCGACTGTTTTGGAGCATCAATCTTTTCACATGGATTTATACCATTCTCCAGAAACTTGAAAAAAGCATTTATCGCACTTATCATTCTTGCCTGACTCCTCTCATTCAATCCATTTGCATATCTTGCGCTTAAATAGTATCCAAGATACCTTTCATCTATATCCTCAAGTCTCCCGACAGGCTCAAGGTCATCGTCTCCTGCCCGACCGGGAGCAGTTGCTGAAGCAAGATCAGAATTGCATTGGGCTGCTCCTCCGAAAGGACCAGGGGCAGAAACAAACTCCAAAAACCCCTTGACATCACGTCTGTACGCAGCAATGGTATTGGGCGAGAGCGAACGCTCCAACCTCATAAAGTCGCAAAACTCATCAACCTTTATTTTAAAAGTATCATTCAGCATAGACCAATCAACCTCATCCACAAAACTCGGCGGCACTCAGAAGGAGTATAAATCCCAAAGCATCAAACCGCACTCGGGCACCATTGGGCAACACCACACCCGGAACAGTTGGGTTTGCGGGCTGTGCAGACATAACGTCCGTGAAGAATAAGCCAGTGATGGGCCTCAGCCCTGTCATCTTCAGGAATAAGCGCATTAAGATCCCTTTCAACTTCCAGTGGAGTTTTGCCGTTTGAAAAGCCCAGCCTGTGTGAAACTCTGAAGACATGGGTATCAACAGCAATTACAGGTGCGCCGTAAATTATCGAAGCCACCACATTGGCAGTCTTTCGTCCCACGCCGGGCAGTTTCTCAAGCTGCTCTACAGTAGAGGGCACTATTGAATCAAACTCTTCTGTCAACATCCTTGCCATTCCAATCAAATGTCGGGCCTTGTTATTGGGAAAAGATATTGACTTTATATACTCAAACACCTCGTCAAATGAGGCATTGGCAAGTGAAACCGGTGTCGGGAATCGCTCAAAGAGAGCCGGAGTAACAATATTCACCCGCTTGTCGGTACACTGGGCAGAAAGAACTACTGCAATAACAAGCTGGAAAGGATTCTGAAAATCCAATTCGCTCCTGGCCGACTTCATGTTCTCCTTGAACCACGCCAAAATCCTCTTACTGTTGCTGTTGGTACACTTTTTCATAACCTGAAAATCTGAACTACTCCGCCAATCCGCCCAAGATGTCATCCTCAAAATTGATCTCAACCTCTGTCTCCTTCTTGTTCAGAGTGCCGTTCTCACACATCATCAAAGTTCCAGGATATTTCTTGACAAGATCTCTGTTGTGGGTCACAATTATCAGTGCCGGAGATTGTTCCCTATGGATCTTCATAAAGAGATCCATTATCTCTATTGTTGTATCCGGGTCAAGGTTTCCTGTAGGCTCATCTGCCAAAATGATAGGGGGATTGTTAAGGAGTGCCCTCGCTATCACAACACGCTGCTGCTCTCCTCCCGACAGCTGGTGCGGCATCTTGTGGGCCTTTGTTCCCATTCCAACCATATCAAGCACCTCAGCGACACGCCTGACCATATCTGCACGCTTTTTCCATCCCGTAGCTTCAAGCACAAAAAGCAGGTTATCCTCCACACTTCTGTCCATAAGCAGCTGGAAATCCTGAAAGACAACTCCAATTCCCCTACGCAGGTATGGAATCTGTTTTCTCCTGATCTTAATCAGGTTATAATGACCGACTCTGGCTATACCCTTTTTCAGTGGAATCTCTGCTATAATGGACTTTATTATTGAACTTTTGCCGCTTCCTACCTTTCCGACCAAATAGAGGAAATCGCCCTTGTTCACCTTCAATGAGACATCAGAAAGAATCAGGTTACCGTCATTCACTATATCTACATTATCAAGTTCAATAAGGGGCAGAGAGGCCTGAGCCTGCGACATTTCCAACTTTTCCTGCATAATTTTTGCAATTGAAATTAAACATACAAATTTGGCTATTAATTTATACATTTGCAAACTGTACAACATACATTAACAGAAGTCGGAATGGAATTGTCAAAACACTTTTTAAGGGAGACCAAAAGGGCATTGTATATAATTGCCGTCTTTATATTCATTTCACAGCAACAGGCCATAGCACAGCAAGAGAATACTTTGCCGGAAATATCGTCAAAAGCAATACTTCAGGGAATTGATCAGGCAAAGGAGCTATATGACAACAAACTCTACAGCAGCGCATTGAATGCATTTGACGAGATTGGCCGTATAGTAGTGGCAAATAAAGATGCAGATATTGGCTTGATGGCTGAAATAGAGGGATACCGTACACTCTGCCTGATAATGGCCAAGAGCCCGAATGCCCACAAGGCCGCACAGGAATTTGAGAAGAGATTTCCATATTCACATTTGTGCAGCAGCATAAGATACCAAAGGGCCTTATCCTATTTTGATGAGGGCAAATATGCCCAGGCCTGTGAACTTTTTGACACAACAGACAAGAGATCTCTTCCAAAAAATGAGCGTCCAGGCTACAATTTCAGAAGAGCATATTGCAAAATGAGAACAGGCAACACCGCATCTGCCATAAACATTTTCAATGGGGTAATATCAGAAGGCAATACACCATATCTTATTCCTTCCCACTACTATTGTGGCTATCTGCTATATGCTTCTGAGGAGTTCGACAAAGCCATTCCCCATTTTGAAAAATCGAGGAATGATTCAAGGTTCGCACTTCTAAGCAGACTCCACATGGCTGAGAGCAAGTTTATGCTAAAGGATTACAACTATGTTATATCTGAAGGGCCGACACTTTACAATGAAGCAGATGAGACATCAAAGCCAAAGGTCGCAAGGATAGTATCAGAGGCCTATTATGCTTTGAATCAAACAGAAAAGGCAAGGTACTATTTTGAACTGTACAGTCTGTCGGGAACAAATTTGAGCAGAAGCGACAATTTCTACGCCGGCATGATTGCATATACTCTCAATAACCATCTTGCAGCCACTGATGCATTTTCAAAGGTGGCCGGAACAAATGATTCTATCGGGCAGAATGCAGCTTACCATTTGGGACAGAGCTATATACAGTTAAAAAACAAGGTAGCCGCTCAAAAGGCCTTCAAACTGGCAGCCCAAAGCGATTTTGATCCTACAATAAAGGAAGATGCCTTCTTCAATTATGCAAAACTCTCATTTGACATCAACCGCAACATGACCCCTATCGGGCAGTATCTGAGATTCTATCCCCACACCGATGCCAAGTGGGATGAAATACACAGTTACATTGCAACAGAGTTCATAATGAACGGAAACTATGCCGACGCAATAAAGGCTCTCAAAAATATGAGGAACCACACCTTTGCTTCACGACAGATTCTACAGAAAGCCTCATTTCTACGTGGAATGCAACTTGTAAGGAGCGGTTCGTTCGGCAACGCAATCCCATACTTTGAAGAGGCGGCATCGGCCCCTACAGGCAACTTCAGCCTGAAGAATCTCTGTAACTACTGGCTTGCAGAGTGCCACTACAGAAGAGACAATTTTGACAAATCAATGGAGATACTCTCACAGCTTCAAAAGAACAACCAGTTCAGAAACAGCAGTGAGTTCCCTTCATCATATTACAATATGGGATACAACCTCTTCAAGAAGGGGGAGTTCTCCCAGGCACGTGAAGTGTTCAACACCTACCTTGAACATGGGCCACAGACAAAGGAGTATGACTATGAGGCGAGGCTGAGAGTTGCAGACTGCATGTTTATGGAGCGCAACTACAAGGATGCAGCCGAGCTTTATGAGAAACTCTCCATTGAACGGGAGTATTCAGACTTGTATGCCCCGCTCCAAGCCGCCATATCTTACGGACTTATGGAGAACTATATAAAAAAGTGCGCCCTTCTTGAGGAGATTGCAGACAACAAACCTACACATAGAAATTCACCTCTCTACAGTCAGGCTCTGTATGAACTTGCAAGAACAAGGATACAGAATGTTGAGGATGATAAAGCTGAAGTGGTGCTCAATAAACTGTTACAGAACCCCAATGAGAGCCTATATTACTATAAAGCCCTCAACGAAATGGGTATGATAAATGCCAATAGGAAAGATTATGACAAGGCCCTTGAATACTATAAAAAGGTTGTTGAACAAGCTCCTGTAACAGAAGAGGGACAAAGTGCACTTGCCGGCATTGAGAATATCTACCAGAGCATCAACAGACCTGATCTGTTTCTTGCATATCTCGACAGTGTGGGACTCTCATCAGTCAAAAGTCCGGACGAACGGGAAAATATGATTTTCAACTCCGCCGAGCAGATATTCTTGAGCGGCAACTATACAGAAGCTCTTGCGGCACTTAACTCATTCCTGGAGCAATACCCCCAGGCAGCAAAGGTTGCAAATGCCAATTTCTACATTGCAGAGTGCTATAATAAGGAGGGAAAGAAAGAGATGGCAGCCCAATATTACTACAAGGTGATGGAGACTCAAGACGGCGCCTTTTCTGAGATCTCAACACTCAACTACGGCCGCTTGTCTTTTGAACTTGAAAAGTACGAAGAGGCAGTAAACGCATACGAGACATTGGACAAGATTGCACAACTTGAAAACAACAAGCTTGAAGCGCAGGTCGGAAAAATGAGGTCATATTTTATGTGCAGGAATTATGAACAGACAATAGTTGAGGCCAATGAACTGCTTGCCAATACAAAGATTGATGCTGCAACCAGACGCCTTGGCAATTATCACCTTGCCAAGAGCCACCTTGCTACCGACAACAGGGAAGAGGCTGTATCTCTTCTTAAACTTCTCTCTAAGGAGAAAGGAGATGCCATAGGGGCAGAATCTGCTTATCTGCTGATTGAAGATGCATACGACACCGGAAATTTCCAATCTGTTGAGAACCTCACTTTCGCATTCTCTGACTCTAAATCAGGAGAATCCTACTGGCTTGCAAGAAGTTTCATAGTCCTCGGTGACTCCTACGTTGAACAGGGGAATATTGAACAGGCATTGGCCACATTCAACAGTATAAGAGAGAATTATGAGCCTGCCGACGATAACGATGATATTGCAGGACTCCTCAAAACAAGATTTGAAAAACTATCAAAATTGGAAAAATAGTGATGAAAAGATATAGTATACACGAGATATTCAGCAAATTGTTCATAGCTGTAGCTTTTATGCTTATGGCAAGCACCTCTTTCGCACAGCAGAAAATAGATCCGACTGTAGAGGTTGAGAAGGATTTTGATGGGAAAATGACCAACATTGTAAAGGGGGCCTTAAACAGTTCCATTCCCGATAGTCTAACATCATTCAATCTCGACTTCAACTACACGATATTTGACAAACCCTACAGGGATCTCTATGAATTCACCCCTCTACCTTCTGCAAGAATACAGGGTGCAGCACAAGAGAGACATCCTGTTTTTCTGGCAAAGGCGGGACTGGGATACCCTATCAGTCCGTTTGCTGCAATCACTTTTGAGCCTAAACTGAAAGGTGGCAGTTATCTGTCACTAAAAGGCTCATACGATGGGTATTATGGAAAGAACCACATTGCCTTTGAGGGTCAGAATGGTAAAATTGAAAGGGTAAACGGAGAAAAGAGGGATGCCTCAAACTCTGTAATTGGAGCCCAGGCTGATTATGACTACAGATGGAAAACCGGTGAGCTAAATATTGGTGTTGGCTACAGCAACAATTTTTATACTTTATACGGCTACGGAGAAGATGATATGTCTCACAAATATGACCAGTTTGGTCTCATGTTCAACATTTTTTCGACCCACGGAAGAAGAGGCTACGCTAAGTTCAATTACAGGTTTGACATCGAGTACAGGAACACGTCAGACAAACTCTCATCGGAGATGATTGGCGCAATGAATCTGCAAAGCGGCAAACTTGGTGAAAACTATATAAAGGGCACCGGTGAAATATCGCCATTGAATGGCAGATACAACAGATTGTCAATTGGATTGAACTCCGAAAATGTAATCTATTCCGGTCTGCAGGATTACAAATACGGCATCTATGAAATTACTCCCCAATACGAATTCTTCAAAGGCAGATTTTCGCTGAAGGCCGGAATAAAACTGTCGGGAAGATACAAAAGCAAGGATTCTACAGACAACAATCACAGGTACATCTTTGCCAAGGCTGAACTTCTGTTCAATCTGATAAAGGATAATCTTTGGGTTTACGCGCTTATAGACGGAGGCAACAACATCAACAGCTACTCTCACCTATTGCAGCAGAACAAATGGATCTCACCGCTGTCTGACTTGAAGGCAGGTTCTACGCCATTCTTGACACGCGGAGGATTCAAAGGAGAGGCTTGGGGTAAACTGCATTACGATGTTTATGTGAAATATGCAGTCCATAAAGGGCTGTTGCAGTTCATCGGCCAACCATCTGATACTACCGGCAAACATGCTACAATTGAGGCAATATACTCAAACCACAAAGAGTTCTCCGCAGGTGCCTCAATAAGCTGGAAAAGCAGGAATCTTGATGCCGGGACAAGTTTCAGGTACTCAATCTATTCCGATGGCAAAAAGAGCACTTTTGCCGACGGACTCAAACCATACGGATATGCACCATTCAATCTGATTGTATACGGAAGATACAATCTAAGGGAGAGAATATTCTTAGGCATTACAGCTGACATCAATTCAACTGCACCAATTTCAGATGGTTACGAGGCTAAAGGATACTGTAACCTTGGTATTGACGCAAGCTACCTTTTCAACAGGAATTTTGCACTCTTTTTACGTGGTGACAATCTCTTGAATGCTCAAATTCAGCATATACCGCTATATCTTGAAAAAGGGGTAAGTTTTACCGCCGGAGTATTGGTAAAATTGTGATTTTTTAGTATCTTCGCACGTTTAAAACTTACAAGCAATAATGAGTGAATTAGAGAAAGAAAACGTAGCGAACAACGGCGGTTATTCGGCAGACAGTATTCAGGTTTTGGAGGGTTTGGAGGCTGTTAGAAAACGTCCGTCAATGTATATTGGAGATGTGGGATCAAGGGGTTTGCACCACTTGGTCTATGAGGTTGTGGACAACTCTATCGATGAGGCTCTTGCAGGATATTGCACAGACATCGATGTAATTATCAATAAAGACAATTCCATTACCGTCAGGGATAATGGTAGAGGTATTCCTACAGGAATCCATGAAAAAGAGGGACGCAGTGCACTTGAGGTTGTACTTACCGTACTGCATGCCGGAGGTAAATTCAGCAAGGACAGCTACAAGGTGTCAGGAGGACTTCACGGAGTAGGTGTTTCTTGTGTAAACGCGCTATCGACTCATCTTACAGCAGAGATCCACAGAGAGGGAAAGATATTTGTCCAGGAGTTCCAGAAAGGTGTTCCAATGTACTCTGTAAAGGTTGTCGGTGAAACTGAAGATACAGGAACCATCATAACTTTCAAGCCAGATGCCGAAATCTTCACAACATCTACAACATATAACTATGATATTCTGGCAACCAGACTTAGGGAGCTTGCCTACCTCAACAAAGGCATAAAGCTGACTCTCACAGATACCCGCGAAGACCAGCTTGAGAGCGAGGAGTCAGAGAATGGTGAGACTGTAGTAAAGGAGAAGTCTGAGACATTCTTCTCCGAGAAGGGCCTTCTTGAGTTTGTTTCATATCTTGACGGTACCCGTGAGAAACTTACCGAAAGTCCTATCTATCTTGAGACAGACAAAACCGGCATTCCAATCGAGATTGCAATGCAATACAATACCGGTTTCTCGGAGAATATCCATTCATACGTAAATAACATCAATACCATAGAGGGCGGTACCCACTTGAGCGGTTTCAGAAGAGGTCTTACCTCAACTTTGAAATCGTTTGCAGAGAAGAACGGATACCTTGCGAAATTGAAATTTGACATAGATCCGGCCGATTTCAGAGAGGGACTTACAGCTGTTATCTCAGTAAAGGTTGCTGAACCTCAGTTTGAGGGACAGACAAAGACCAAATTAGGCAACAGCGAGGTTATGTCAGCGGTTTCACAGGCAACAAGCCATGCACTTGAAATTTACCTTGAGGAGAATCCAAAAGATGCCAAAAGCATTATTGACAAGGTAATTCTTGCGGCTACAGCACGCCATGCTGCCCGTAAGGCAAGAGAACTTGTACAGCGCAAGACTGTAATGTCCGGAGCCGGTCTTCCCGGTAAACTTGCGGACTGCTCTGACCGCGATCCTGAAAAATGCGAAATATTCCTTGTGGAGGGAGATTCTGCGGGCGGTACTGCAAAAACAGGTCGAGACAGAAGATTCCAGGCTATTCTTCCTTTGAGAGGTAAGATTCTCAATGTGGAGAAGGCAATGGACCACAGAATTTTTGAGAGCCAGGAGATCAGGAATATCTATACTGCACTTGGTGTTACCATAGGTACCGAAGAGGACAGCAAGGCTCTTAACCTCAGCAAACTACGTTACCATAAGGTAATCATTATGACGGATGCCGATGTGGACGGAAGCCACATTACAACACTTATCCTTACATTCTTCTTCCGCCACATGCAGGATCTTATCAAGAAAGGATATGTCTATTGTGCTACTCCACCACTCTACCTTGTAAAGAAGGGCAAGACCGAACAATATTGCTGGACTGACGAGGAGAGAAAGGCTATTGTGCAGGAGCTTACCGGAGGTACTGAGAAGGGTGTTCATATCCAGCGCTACAAAGGTCTTGGAGAGATGAATGCTGAGCAGCTTTGGGATACAACAATGAGTCCTGAGCACCGTATTCTGAGACAGATTACCATTGAAAATGCAGCAGAAGCTGACAGAATCTTCTCAATGCTTATGGGAGATGAGGTTCCACCTAGACGAGAGTTTATTGAACAGAATGCAAGATATGCCAATATTGATGCATAATTTGAGACTATACATTACAAAAACTGTTCTCCTGATCTTTTTTGCATTGGGAGGCACTTTTGTATTTGAAGCGGATGCCACTCCGCTTACCGACAAACAGGTGAACAAACGCCTAAAAAAGTGTATGGGAATCAAACCTGTCAATAATACCTATTTTCAGCCGATAGTCTATACAGACTGTTTTGATACCTCAATTGAAAGCACATACAACCATTGTACAACAATAGTTCCAATAGAGGATGAGATAAAGTTTACCGCATTTTCAGAGCTTCCAGAGGAGTATGACATCTGGAACAGCAGCATCAATCCGTACAACATATCTCTGGTTGATATGAAAGATACAATCATGATTGATATAAGCGGATACTACCCACCATCACAAAAATATGTGACATCAAATTTCGGATTCAGGAAGTGGAGACACCACAACGGAATTGACCTCAAGGTACATAGGGGGGATACAGTGAAATGTGCATTTGACGGCGTTGTACGCGTTACAAGATACGACAGAAGAGGTTACGGATACTTTACAATAGTAAGGCACAGCAATGGCCTTGAGACAATCTACGGCCACATGTCCAGATTTCTCGCCCATGTTGGAGATACCCTTAAGGCGGGAGATGCTGTGGGTATGGGAGGAAATACCGGACGTTCTACAGGATACCATCTCCATTTTGAGTTAAGATACCTGGGCAATCCGATTAATCCCAACGACATCATCGATTTTGAGCGTCATACAGCAAAAAACAGGGTTTTTGTGATGACTGCCGGAAATTTTGAGTACAAGAAGGAGATTGACAAAATCAGATACTGGACTGTACGCAGCGGCGACACTTTGGGCAGGATTTCACAGAGGACAGGAGTTTCCATATCGAAGTTATGTTCACTTAATGGAATTACAAGAAAGACAATCCTTAGGATTGGACGAAGAATAAGATACACCTGATTGGACAGGAATAATGATGGCAGTTGCTGTCGGGACAAAAGAAGAAGATTAACTGAAATAATAATAACCTAATACCAATTACAATGGATATTTTTGAAAGAATTAAAAAAGACGAAGGCGGTCCATTAGGACAGTACAGAAAAAGAGCACATGGCTATTTCATGTTCCCTAAACTTGAGGGAGAGATTGGCCCTTACATGACTTTCAACGGCAAAAAGGTCCTTGCTTGGACATTCAATAACTACCTTGGTCTTGCAAACGATCCTGAGGTTAGAAAAATTGATGCTGAGGCAGCTGCAAAATGGGGTCTTGCATACCCTATGGGTGCCAGAATGATGAGTGGCCACACTTCACTTCACGAGCAGTTGGAGAGAGAGTTGGCAGAGTTCGAGTGCAAGGAGGATGCTTATCTTTTCAACTTCGGTTATCAGGGTATGATTTCTACAATTGACGCTCTTGTTACAAGACATGACGTTATTGTTTATGACTCTGAGGCTCATGCTTGCATTATGGACGGTGTACGTCTTCACATGGGTCAGAGAATCGTCTATCCTCACAATGATATGGAAAGATGCGAGAAGGCCCTACAGAGAGCTACCAAACTTACAGAGAAAACTGGTGGCGGAATCCTTTTGATTACTGAGGGCGTATATGGTATGACAGGTGGTCTTGGCAGACTTGACCTTATCTGCAAACTTAAAGAGAAATATAACTTCAGAATACTTATTGATGATGCTCACGGCTTTGGCTGTATGGGCCCTAACGGTAGAGGTACATCTGAGCACTATGGTGTTATGGATCAGGTAGACCTTTACTTTGGTGCATATGCAAAATCAATGGCTTGTATCGGAGGTTTCGTAGCAGGTGACAAAGAGATCATCAACTACTTGAGATACAACCTACGTTCACAGATCTATGCAAAATCGCTTCCTATGCCAATCGTTGAGGGCTGTTTGAAGAGATTGGACATCATTAGAAAAGGTCACGACAAACGTGAGAAACTTTTCAAGATTACCCGCGCTCTACAAGACGGTTTGAGAGAGAGAGGCTTTGATATTGGAGTTGCAGAGGCTTGTATCACTCCTGTATTTATGAAAGGAGATGTTCCTGAGGCTACAAATATGCTTGTTGACCTTAGAGAGAACTATGGCATCTTCTGCTCATGCGTAGTATACCCAGTTGTACCTAAGGGTGTTATCATGTACCGTCTTATCCCTACAGCAATGCACGAGATGGAGCATGTGGAGTATACTCTTAAAGCATTTGAGGCTGTCAAGAAAAAACTTGAGGCTGGAGAATACAAAGGTTCTACAGAGATTCAAGATATGGCCATTTACTAGAAATCAACATATTAAAAGAGGGGTGGCAGAGGTCTCCCCTCTTTTTTATTATATCTTTTAGAGTTACTCTAAAACAGGAACAGAACTATGAAAGGAAAAGTAGCAATAGTTACAGGTGCCAGTTCAGGTATTGGCCTGGCAACCGTAAAGGAGTTTGCATCGAGGGGTGCGAGTGTTGTACTGGCAGCCAGAAACACCTCAAAACTTGAATCTACAGTTCAGGAACTCAACTCCCAATATGGCAAAGATGTAAACGGCAAGAGCAGATTCATTGCCGTTACAGCTGATGTAAGCAAAGAGGAGGATTGCAAAAACCTTGTAGCAAAGAGTGTGGAACATTTTGGCAGGATTGACATTCTTGTAAACAACGCCGGAATATCAATGCGTGCCATGTTCAAGGATCTTGACTTGAGTGTAATCAGAAACCTCATGGATGTAAACTTCTGGGGAACGGTATATTGTACCAAATACGCATTGCCATATCTGCTTGAGGCAAAAGGCTCCGTTGTTGGTGTAATTTCAATTGCAGGCTTCAAAGGCCTTCCTGCACGTACAGGATATTCATCTTCAAAATTTGCCATCTACGGCTTCCTTGACACATTGAGAATTGAGCACCTTCACGACGGCTTGCATGTTATGGTATTTGCACCAGGCTTTACAACTTCAAACATCAGGAACGTAGCGCTAACTGCCGACGGCAGCCAGCAGGGCGAAACTCCTAGGGACGAGGATAAGATGATGAGTGCAGAGGAGGTTGCATCAAGAATGGCAAAAGGCATTATCAAAAGAAAATCACAGATAGTGCTTACCCCTATCGGCAACCTTACAGTATGGCTCAACAAGTTCTTCCCGCGTCTTGTTGACAAGCTTGAATACAACTATATGAAGAAGGAGCCTAATTCGCCGCTGAAATAGGATCAAAACCGGCATATAAGATCATATCCAATAGACTTAGAAGAAGAGATTTCAAAAGAAGAAGATATATGAGAAAAATAGTATTTCTTGATGCAGATACAATTGGTGCAGACATTGACATGTCGCCAATCTCATCACTCGGTGAATATACAAGTTACCCCTTCACAAAGCCAGAAGAGGTTTTTGAGAGAATACAGGATTGTGACGTACTTATTGTAAACAAAGTCATTATGGGCAAAGAGCAGATTGATGCTGCTCCTAACCTCAAACTCATTTGCGTTGCCGCAACCGGAACAAACAATATAGACATTCCATACGCAAACAGCAAGGGCGTAATTGTAAAGAATGCAATAGGCTACTCAACCGACAGTGTAGTGCAGATCACATTCTCACTTGTAATGGCACTTGTAAACCAGGTTGCCTACTTTGATGATGCTGTAAAATCCGGCAAATATTCAAACGGACGCCTCTTTACAGATGTATCAAAGATCTTCTGGCAGCTTAAAGGCAAAAAGTATGGCGTTGTAGGCCTTGGCAACATTGGCTCACGCGTAGCAAAAATTGCCCAGGCATTTGAGATGGATGTTGTCTACTACCCTACAAGCGGTGTTGCCCATTCAGATGAATTCAAGGCAGTTTCACTTGATGAACTTATGCAGGAGTGCGATATAGTCTCAATCCATGCCCCACTTAACGAGCGCACCAATGACCTTATAAAATATGAGCACTTGAAACAGATGAAGAAAAGTGCCTACATCATCAATCTTGGCCGTGGCGGAATCATCAATGAGGCTGACCTTGTACAGGCCCTCAATGAGAATCTCATTGCAGGTGCCGGAGTTGACGTATTCACAAAAGAGCCTCTACCAAAGGACTCTCCATACTTCAACATCAAGGATATGAGCAAGGTAATCCTCACCCCTCACATCGGCTGGGCAAGCCAGGAGGCCCGCACATGCCTTGTAGAAAAAATCGCAGAAAACATCAGGAACAACTCGTAGTTGGTTCCCGACAAATAGCAAAGAAGGGTGTCCATACAAATTGCAGATGGAGACCCTTCTTTTAATTATATCTTTAACAAAAAACTACCACGCAAGGGCTGATGCGCCAAGAATTGCAGCATCGCTCTCCTTCAATGCAGAAGGCAATAGTTCAACTTTACCTTTCCATATTGAGATAAGGTTTGCCTCCATCTCCTCCCTGATAGGTTTGAAGATAAACTCGCCTGCACGTGCAAGGCCTCCGAAAAGGACAATTGCCTGTGGTGCGCTGAAGGCCACAAAATCTGCGAATGAACGGCCCAACATCCTTCCTGTGTAGTCAAAGATGTCAAGAGCCAGTTTATCACCTTGTACTGCCGCATCATACACATCCTTTGAAGTTATATCCTCCTTGCCTCTCAAAAGGCTTGGCTCATCACTCTGCGCAAGTCTCTCCTTTGCAGTACGTGCGACACCGATTGCAGATGCATAGGCCTCAAGACAACCACTCTTGCCACATCCGCAAGAACGGCCGTTCTCACGTACAGCGCAAACGTGTCCAAGTTCTCCAGCAAAGCCGTCGTGACCATAAACAAGTTCTCCATTAATAATGATTCCGCTGCCTACACCTGTACCCAAAGTAATCATGATGAAGTTCTTCATTCCTTTTGCAGCACCATAATGCATCTCTCCCACCGCTGCAGCATTTGCATCATTTGTAAGGGTAACAGGGATGCCTCCCAATTTTTCCGAAATGGTCTTTGCCAATGGAATTGCCTTGCCTTTTGCCCACTCAAGGTTGGCAGCATCAACCACCTCTCCTGTATAGAAGTTTCCGTTTGGTGCGCCAATACCAACACCATTCACGTTTTCAAGACCAACTTCTTTTACAAGCTCCTTGATGGTCTCGCACACAGAGTCCATAAAGATATTCTCCTCATTGCGACCATATTTTGAATTGATTACAGTCTGCGCTACAATGTTGCCCATTCTGTTTACAACACCTATTTTTGTGGTCTGGCCTCCAATATCCACACCAACTACATACTCTTTAATCATATTGACGTATATTTAAGAATTTACTATAATATAGACAATCGGCAGTTGTTTCTGCTTGAAGATATATCAGACCACTCCAGGCGTAACTGCCGATTATTCTAAGGTTCTTTTAAAATTACTCTGTAGGAATATCTTTGTTGACATTTCTTGAACCCACCAAAGCGTAGAACAAGAAATAAAGCATACCGCCAAAGATTACCCAATAACTTGACATGAAGCTTGTCATATCGGCAATCCAACCCTGGATTACAGGAAGGATACCGCCACCGCAAACCATCATCATAAAGATACCAGATGCTGCAGCAGTATATTTTCCAAGACCCTCAACTGCAAGGTTGAATATACCACCCCACATTACTGATGTACACAATCCGCAAAGGATGAAGAATGTGATAGAAATTGGAACCTCAACCATTCCGAATGATATATCGCTCTGGAATACCGGCATCATGATTTTTGTTGAAAGAGGCGCAAACATTCCCACAAGAACAAATACAAGTCCGATTACAGATACAGCAGAAAGCATTGCACGGCTCGATACTTTTGCACCGACAGCACCACCAATAAGACGGCCAATAAGCATAAGGAACCAATATGTTCCAACAATTGTACCTGCCTCTGAAGGGGCAATTCCCAACTCATTGGTCATAAACAGATTGGCAATATTGGGAATACCAACCTCTACACCAACATAGATAAAAATTGCAACAACACCCAAAACAAAGTGGCGGAAACTCCATGCGCTGTATTTGCCCTTTTCAACTTTCTGCTCCTTCTCAATATAAGGCTCAGGAATTGACATTGATGAAAGCACAAGGAATGCCAAAGCAAAGATTCCCATTGCTATCCACATAGCAGGAGCTGCATCAGAAATGGTTGCTTGTGAAACATCACCCATAAGATAACCCACAAGAACAGGCACTATTGTTGCACCAATCGAGTTGCAAGAACCGCCTAACTGGATAAGCTGGTTACCCTTATTGCCACCACCACCAAGTGTATTCAACATAGGGTTTACAACGGTATTCAACATACACATTGAGAAGCCTGAAACAAGCGCACCCAAAAGATAAACGGAGAATATTGCATTATTTCCGGCACCTGAATTACCCATCAATCCCGACAAATAAGTTACTCCAACACCTATAAATCCCACTGTAATTGCAGTAAGTGCAGTCTTTTTGTAACCGATCTTGCTCAAAAGCATACCAGCAGGAATACCCATGAAGGCATAAGCGATGAAATTGGCAAAATTACCCAATTGTGAAACCACGTTGCTGGCTCCAAACTGAGACTTGATAATAACACCCATCGGATTCTGCAATCCTGTAACAAACGCAATCATAAAAAAGAGAGCGAACATCATTGCGATTGGCAATGCATAACTTTTTTTACTTTCCATAGTACATTAGTTTTTATATTTAGATATTATTCGTTTTCAAAAAAGAGATAGCTGCAACCTGCGCCGGGGAGATCACAACAGCGGACTCCACAGACGGGCAAAGCTCTCCTTTATCTTGTCGGCAACACTCCTTCTGGCCCAATTACCTTGATAGACCTCCCGACATGATTTTATATTCTCCATAAACTGCCCCTCAATTATTCCTGCACAGTCACTATTGTATATTACAGCCATAACTTCAAAATTATGCTCAAAACTCCTTACATCCATATTGGCAGATCCTACGATGCTCATTTTGCCATCTATGCTTATAACTTTCGAGTGGTTGAACCCCTTCTTGAAGAGATAGATTTTTACACCTGCCTCCAAAAGTTCCGCAATATAGGACATTGTACTCCAATGTGCAATTTTTGTATCAGATTTTTCTGGAAGCATTATCCTCACATCTACATCTGCCAGAGCTGCAATCTTTATTGCATTGAGAATTGTTTCACATGGAGTGAAGTATGGGGTTACAATATAGATATGGTCAGTTGCAGCGGTTATTGCACTGAAATAGCACTGCATGATGCTTGACCAGTCACTGTCGGGACCGCTTGATATGATTTGAGAATAGAGATGCTGCCCCTTTATGAGTCTCTCATTATTTATCTCTATAGGCGGATAATACTTTCTCTTGAATCTTAATTTTCTTCGGTTGAGAGCAAATATTCTGTCCATAAGGAAACAGGCCTGCAAAGAGAAGACAGACTCGCCCTTAACCTGTATATGGGTATCGTGCCACTCACCTGCAGCTGTTCCGTAATAGTAGCGGTCTGCAATATTCACACCCCCTATAAATGCCCTTTTGCCATCAACAATAAGGATCTTGCGGTGGTTTCTGTAGTTGATTTTAGAAAATGGCATGATAAGTCTCAATGGAGAGAAGATTATAACCTCGACACCGGCACTCCTCATTTCATTTATTATCGGGTCCTTGAGGAAAAAACTGCCGACGCCGTCAACCATTACCTTAACCTCTACACCTTGAGTTGCCTTTTTTATGAGAAGATCCTTAAAATACTCTCCTGTGCGGTCTTCTTCAAAGATGTATGATTGCAAATGGATATGATGGGCAGCCTCCTCTATTGAGTGATACATTGCATCCAATGCCTCTTTTCCAGTAAAATAGAACTCCATCTGCTCGTTATCCTCTATAAGGGTATAACTGTTCTTGAGATTCTGGTATATGAGTTTTCTGAAAGGAAGCAACTCACTTCCCAACAGCTGTGGATTCTTCTTTATAAGTTGGAGCTGGTTTATACTCGCGTCTCGTCTGAGCTTATAGTCAGCAATTCCTTTTCTGCTGAAAATTTTCTGTTTTCTGTAATTTTGGCCGAAAAGCAGGTAACATATAACACCAAAATATGGCAGAAGCATGACCACCATAACCCACGCAAGTGTCTTGACAGGATCTTGCTTTCTGAGTATCAGATTGGTAGATATAAAAACAGCAAGTACCATATTCATAAGATACAGTACTGCTGATAATATCTGCCAGAAGGTGCCTTGCCACATGATATTAAAAATTATAGAGGAGCCTTATAGGAAGAAACTACAGAACATAATCAGAGACACTTCCGAATGAGAGTTCATCAAGCCTCATCTCACCCTTTGTCACATGGCCCAAAAGCGTAACAGGAACATCATTATTGAAGAGATGATCTACAAAATCATTCTCCTGCGAATCATTTACAGTGACTATTGCCATATATCTGCTCTCACCAAAGAGGAACTCCTTATCTTCAATCTCAGCATCACCAGTTATGTCAAAGCCCAATTCGTTAGGTGTACAGCACTCCAACAAAGAGAGGAAGAGTCCGTTTGAAGAGATATAATGGGCACTTGTGACAAGTTCATCCTCAATAGCTCTCACCAAAGTATTCAAATGGTTGGCATTGAAATTTTCGCCGGATTCCATACTACCCACAAGATAGATTGTATCGCCTTTACAATCGAAAGCCATTGGAGTAATATTTTTCTTGGACTTTATAAGGCCCAGTGCATTTATTCTCCTGTCATCTGAATTCTTTATGGTCAGATACCTTGCACCTACACATGCCAATTTGATTACAACTTCATTGTTGGCTCTTGTAACTGCTACAGTTTCATCATACTTATCAAGCGAAGGCGACTCAGATTTGCTCACTGCAACTGTAAAGACACCTTTTGCAACACGCTCAATATCTGCATCATAAGGATTAGCTACATATTTTTTCAAACCTTTCTGAAAATTGCTGTCTTTAGCAAGAACATCACTGATGTCAACAAGGTCATCAAGTTCTGCAATCTGTTGTCCATATATCTCAACCATAAGCCTGAATAATGTATTTTGTATAATTTACTTCAAATAATTTACGAAGATACAAAAAAATATGCTTGCGATTAATAAAAAACTACTATATTTGCACTCCCGCCCAGATGGTGAAATTGGTAGACACGCCACTTTGAGGGGGTGGTGCCGGTATCGGTGTGCAAGTTCGAGTCTTGTTCTGGGCACGTGAGTCCTTCTGCTGAAACAGAAGGACTTTTTCTTTTCCAAAACCTCCATTACTCCGCGTGTCCGACTAAAACTAAAACAATCAACAGGTAAATTTGTTCGGTTAAAAGTTGTAGGCTACACCTAAAATGAAACGCCGGCCAAGTGAAGATGAGTAGCTGTCCTCAACATAACTCTCAGTAATTGTGCGGTGCATTGCCCTTGATTCATCAAGAAGATCATAAATTGTGGCTTTCAATATAAACTTGCCTACTCTCTTCATAGCCTTCACGTTCCATACAAAAGAGTTTTTGCCAAAGCCTGTCGGGTATCCTTCATATAATTTATAGTCAAGATCTGTTTCAAATTTGTACCCGCTCATACTCTGATACTCCCAATTTATATATGCACCATAATCCCATGTATTTATATTTGCATCAGGATCAAGTGTATATTTAGTGAGATACCTTTGGGCCCCGGTACCGAGTGTAAAGTCAAATCTTCCCAATGTGTATTCACAATTTATATCCCACTCTACCGACAACACCCTTGATTTGCTTTCAGAAAAACCGGTAGTTCCATTGTAGAAATCCCTGCCACTGGCATTATCTCCCCAGAAACTCTTCATGAATGAGGCATAATCAAAATTTTCAAGATCTATCTCCATACTTCTCCCATTTGCCTGATAGCCGTAATTTACCCCATGAGAAGCTGCCAATGAAAGGTTAAGCACAAGATTACGACCGCGGTCCAAAGGAATATTGTTGAAGCTGTATTCCAAGGAGAATTTCCGTGCAACCTTCTTTGAATTTACCGGCACAGAATACTGGAGACCTCCAGTATCAAACCATGTAGCATCCACAACTGCACGCCGCTTACGTTCTATATTGAAATTCAGATACATAAGATTGAATTTCTTCTTGCTGTAAAAATTGTAGTAAAAATTGATGTTATTGCTGAAACCAGGTCTCAGATAGACATTGCCGAATCTTACATGCAAAGGGTCAGACAAATCTGGAGCCGTTGCAAGCAACGAAGAGTGCAAAGATGATCTTTCGCCCGAATAATTTACCATTATTGAACGGCCTTTAGCCCCCGTCATCTTAAAATTTAAAAAGGGAGACCAATCCCAAAGATAGTCATCGGCACCCACTTCACTTCTGATACCTGACATTTCACTGAAGACCTCACTTTTTGCAGCCTGAACCTGACCGCCAAACTGCAGTATCATTGAATTGAGGCGGTATTGGGCTAGCGCCCTTGCCTGGGTTACAAAATTGACATTTTTGACATTTGACGAATATGCCGGATTATATTGAGCAAATTCATATGCCAGCTCATCGTCGCTCGATACAATATACTCTGCAGCAAGTTTTGCATTTACACTCCAATTTTCATTGAGCGGTTCAACGTATGTAAGATAGGCATCAAAACCGTTACTGCTTCCTCTTCCATCATATTCAATGCTGGAATAAAGGTCACCGGCAGATTTATTGTACATTTGAAGATTTGAAGACTCTACGCTGTTCCAATTATCTTTCTGAATATAGTAGTTCACATCAAGCAGCACCACCCTGCCCAATTTTCCGAAATTGCTGTATGTCAGGTAAAAATTAGTTGTGTGATATGCACGTCTGTTCTTGAAGAAAGTATTGTTTTGAGAAGCATTCAACTGCTGCGATCCGGAGAAAGTTTCAGAAAATGAACTGGTCTGTGACTCCTCATTGCAGTATGAAAAATATGGAGTCATTTCATAGTAGAATTTGCCTGTTACCGCCTTTGAGAACTCTGCCTTAACTTCAAACAGACCATTTTCTTCAAGACCTTCATCAAATGATGATGAGAGGAATTGGGAGGTGCCGGTAAAGGTCTGTCGGGAGGCTATCCGATCTGCTTCAAGGATGGAAGAGTTATAGCTTCCGCTCAATTTGAGCATGTGGTTTCTGATTGCATATGTGTGAAAATTGAGGCCACCGTTATACTCCTTGCGTATGCCCTCTTCATCCAAAATATCATTTGAAGCATCTGCCACAACAGCCACATGATCCATATTTTTTCCTCCCGACAACAATATTCCACCATTGTACAAAAATCCTCTGCCCATACCAATGGATTTGCCCTCCGGAATATCAAACTCCTTGTCAAATTTATTACCGTCTGCGAGTACGCCACCACCATCAAGTCTCAACAACCCCCAGTCTCCCCCTTTTGAATCATCGGCAAGGGAAATGTTTATCTTCTTTTCTGGTTTGTCCATATCCGGGATATGCAGATCAGTTTCACGTGACGAAAGACGGTCAAAAACCATAATACTCCTGACCGCCTTCGCTGGAAAATTCATGATTGCCTTTGATATGTCATTGAAGAAAAAATCTTGACCACCTATAGTGATTTTTGTGACCGGCTGGCCCGACACATATAGCGTACCATTATTCTGGAGATCAAAACCAGGCAAAGACTCAAAGAGTTCACCCAAAGTGGCATTGTAATCCTGCAGATAATTCTCTGCTTTGAAAGAGAGGACAGTACTGTCTACCCTTATACCATTATCATCATCTGCAAAAAGTGCGCTGCATGAGAATAATGATATGAAAAGAAGAAAAATTTTGGTAATTCTGTCCATAAAGCAGCTGTAGCTTGATTAACTTCAGAATGTAAATTTATGAAAAAAAAGTAACTCCATTTTCATTGAATGGGCATTAAATGCTAATTTTGTAACAAATCTGTATCAGAATGCCTTTTATGAAAAAGTTACTTTGCATACTTTCATTAGCCTGCATATTTTTTGGATGTATAAACGATGATACTGGAGATGAAAATGCCAAAATAACGATTGGAGACCACATCCCGGTTTTCACAATAGAGATTGATGACGGCAGCACACTCAACTCGATAGAACTTGAAAAAGGAATTGCCTGCATCATGTTTTTCACTACCACTTGTCAGGATTGCAGGAATGCCCTTGCACAGATGCAGCAGGTCTTTGACTCGCAATCAGGAGAAGGGGTGAAATTTGCCTTTATAAGCAGGGAAGAGAGTGCCCAAAGCATATCTGCCTATTGGCAGGAAAATGGCTATACAATGCCATATTCGGCCCAAAACGACAGAGAAATATACTCACTCTTTGCCAGTTCCATAATTCCAAGAATCTACATCTGCAAAGATGGTGTTGTTACTGCAACATTCTCCGACACCCCAGCACCGACAGCAGCCGGCATAAACAATGCAATAAATTCACTAAAATAATCGGCAAGTCTGAGAAAGAACCTGCACTCAACCACACACAACAGATTTGAGTAAAAACCAGTAAGTCTCCAGTAATATTTCAAAGACATTACAGAGCTATAACCTATATGCCGCCGTATATAGAAGAAAAATGATATTGCCAAAAGAAATGTTCCAGGTAAGAGGAGACTGCCTCACCTGGAACACCCTAAAGTCAAGAGCATCACTATTGACTTGCTCTATCTTGTTCCTACAACGCAACGGACGTAGCAGGCATCACCCAAACCTTCTTCACTTCCATTTATATCATCATCACCCTTGGCAAATGCATTATTGTAAGTATATACATTAAAGTCCAACTGGTTGAAGTTGATGTCCCATCCATCTCCTGTATACCCATCTGTAGTTCCGGCAGTCCAGTAAATTGCTCCATATTGCGTATCAAGATTAAATAGGAGAGGTCTGTACGGACTCAAAATCGGACTATTGGTAGTAGAATACCTTAAGATGCCATAAGCCTCATTTGCAAACTGATGCTTCCTATGGCCATAACCTACAGCGCCTATAGGGAAGAAGATATTTTTTCCGTTATCGATATTGTACACAAAAACTCCTCTCATTCCTCTTTTCTTGAGTTCAGCTTCTTCGATAGGAGCATGCTTACGGTAAGCAAATGCGTCTGTAGAAGTTGCTGCCACTTCTGTAGCACCGTCTCCATATAATACACCATATCCATTATCATACTTAAGCAACTGCTCGTATTCCGTTCTATATGGCAATCTTGCATTGTTCACAGAAAATTCAAATGCTGATGTACGTGTCAAACTTCCAATTTCAGACCACGCCATAGAAGTCGTACTCCCCTCAATGGCAAACTTGTTGCTGCCTGGGTTTTCCGCAAAATCAAAGAGCGGATTAAGATTATTGGCTTCAGAAATCGGATACTGAGGTTTACCATATCGGAACAATGATCCTTCATCCAATGGTGAAGATGTCATTGATGTTTGGGTATTCATATTATAGGAGTACCACTCGGCCTCGCCATTCTGAAGAGCCGTAGGAGCATATCCCTGCCTAACGAAGATTCTGTGGACACAAGAATTGTCGTGATAGGTAACCTCAATAATTCCATGTCTTGACTGGTTTGGATCTGTAAGTTTGCTTACAGGCTTATATGAAAAATTAACATAGGAACCTGTGCTTCCGGTCACTACATTACCAGGCACTCCATTCAGGCATACCCAATCCTGACCACTGATTACCTTTGCAGTCCAAGGGCCATCAGAAACAATAGGAGAAAACAATCCTAACTGCATAGACTCCAAAGTCATGTTCATCAGTGTAACATTAAATGCGTCATCATTATTATATGCACGCCATATTCCTTTAGGGTTGATAAGTCGTCGCACTTGAATTATTTTCACATCTTTAGAATATTGAGCCTTTTCCGTAGTAACAGTTATATTAATCTTTGCCTCCCTGTCGTGAGTATAGTATGGGTTATTTCCCACAAATCCGGTAACTCTGAACAACTGTTTTGCTCTTGTATACAACGGAATGTGAAATGATGCTGAAACCGTATTTGATCCTGCGTCTCCATAACCATTAAAACCATACTGATACGGATTGTCAAAATAATCATCCTTCTCTCCTAAATTTGCAGGCATCGGGCAATCACATTCACCAATCCAATGCTTATAAGGCAACTCACTGCCTACGTAACTATTAAGACTTGTTATTCCATGATCAACCGATATATTATTATTATAGTGACTACCACCATTAAGGACAGCAAACTCATCAACCAGCGAAAGAAATCCAACCCACTCCGCAGCTATATTTCCCTGTCCTGTATAACCGACAACATCAGCACCACCCTCTCCAGGAGCAACATAATATTGGTAAAAATCTGGATTTTTGCCAGGATGTCCATAATATGTCTCCCCGAAAACAGAAACGTCGCCACTTGGTTCCCAGTTGTTTTCAATTATTTTTACCTTTACTGAGCTTATTTTATCCCCCTCCTCAAGAACAAGCTTCAAAGGAAGACGTGTAGACTGGTTATACAAATAGGAAATATAGTATACAGGTGGTACATACATACCAATATTCTCATTATAGTCAATCCTCCAGTCAACATCATTTGCATTGTTCTTAAAGCAAAGGGTAACCTTGTAGTGGTGGTTTCTCTCAGCATCATAATTGGTTGTTACATTCTTGCCCAACATGAAGCGGTAGGTAATCTCTCCTGAGGATACAGAACCCATATTCTGGTTTTCATAATATCCCTTTACCTCAATGTATGTTCCGTATTTCTTACCTTTTTGTGTATACTCAAGTTTATTCAAACTCTTGTCTGCACTCGAACCGGACTCCACATTACCCTGCAGATTCTCATAAAAATAGAGTGCAGGAGAACTCTCAAGGTGAGAAGCGCCATTCTCTCCTTTAGGATCAAAATCCTTGAAAGTTGTACCATCAGACTCCCTCCAACCCTGATAGTTAGTTGAACCAAACATTACACCACCTTTGGTAATTACAGGGAATTCACCCTGTGCATCGGCATAAGAGATAATCTCTCCATCAGCCAGAATTTCATTGTCGGCATCAGGAATGTTATCGGCATCAAGAAGGCATGATACAGGAATATCCTTTATCTGCACCGATTTTACTGTAACGCGTATATTTTCATTCAATCCCTCTCCATTAAAGGCTACTGTTACCTTTGAAACAGCTCTCTTCAACCAGGCATGTAACTCCAGTCCGGCCTTGTTTATGGTAACCTGCTCCCCATTTGTATTGGAACTGCCGGCGGTAAAATATCCGAACATCTGATTATTCTCCGAGATATTGGTAGGATTCTCAGTATTGTCCTGAACCCAGTTGAAAGAGATATTCTTCAATCCCTCTATAGTCTGAATCTGACTCTTGTAAGTATTGTCATTAGCAATATCACCCATATTGGCAACCACATATATGCTGTAAATGCCATACGGAATGGTAAAATCGAATTTTGCCTGAGGAGTTGTGGACTCAGCATTATTCCTGTCTGTTGTACCATCATCCTGTTTCTCATCTGTATCTGACGGATTGCGTTCAACATCCTCTATTGTAAGTTGGCTGGCTGAGAAGTACTGCGACTGGAAGAACTTTCCCTCTTTATCGTACACAATCAGCGCCAAACCCTCAATCTGCCTGATTGCATCACCGGCACTTTTGGTGGAGCCAATCAAGGCATCTTTAAAAGAGTTGAAAGTAACTTTTGCAGAGAGAGTTGTTTCACCCTCCGGTATATTCTTGTCACCCAATTGTTCAACTTCGTACGGCTCACAAGAGACAATGCCCATAAGAAGCGATATCATGAACAATATTGTAAAAAAATAGACTCTTTTCATCTTTCCGACAATTTAATTTATAGTCCGAATCCAGGTCTGAGGTTAACCTCAGCATAAGGACGCACATCACATATTACTTGCAGATCAGCAGATCCGACACCTTTTATTATGTATCTGTAATAATGGTTACGGACAATATTGAAAGGTACCGGAGAATCCGGAAGGAATCCAGTGCTTTCATAGGTTACAAACCTTAAAGCTGTTTCCCCCTCAAATTCATAAGAGACATTATCAGTTGTTTTGTCCTTAATTGTAAGGTTAATTCTCACATCATCATTTGTATTGTCAATCTCAGGCATATAAATCATATAACTTGAATTGACTGGATACATATTGACATCTTTCACTAATGCATCTGCCTCTCCATACTCTCTGAATGAATTTTTATGAAGGAGAGTAGGAGTCTCTGTCAAATTCCAGTTGCCTGGAAAAGAGTAGCCTGTAGTATATGATTTGGTCAATTTGGCTGAGGTGATCTCATACTTGTCTTTAATCGCATCATCCAACAATATTTCAACCTTTGCCAAAGCCCTTAAAAGATCAATCTGACCGACATCCTGAATAGGATCACCACTTATGGTTACTCTTTTAGCACCCCACATTGGTATTGAACTGTTCTGAGAAAGAAAAGCATCCCAAGCATTCAAGAAGGTGAGACCATCAAGATCAGGAATACCATTACTGATTGTAACACTTCCACAATTGGCTGCTACAACCAGCATAAGTGTCGCCCCATTATTCAATGTAATGTCAGAATTGACTGTCTCGCTCTGCAAGACACCAAAAAATTCATATATACCCTCATCCTGCTGGGTTCCACCGTAGGATATATTCTGAACGGTAGCAACGTAGTTTCCATTATTGTCATACGCGTACACATTCAATGAACCTGTAAGAATCCTATTTTCAAAGGCAGTTCCCAACGTACTTGGATAATCATCACCCCAAGTATAGTCATCTCCCCTTGTTGCTGCTGCTTGTTGTGCTACATTAACAGAGAAGGATATGTATTTGGAGGTAATGACATTCTCTTGCACATCTGTAAGCTCCTTATCATAAATGCAGGAGGTTGATAGTTGCACAAGAAGAACTACTGCTGTAACCCAATATGATATTCTCATTTTCATTGATTAAATTTATTGCAAATCCGGATTCTGTAAAACTATATGCCATGAATTGATTATAATTCTGCTGGTAGACCACAACCCATGTTCATCAAGGAAGAATGTAAGGTTGTACTCATCCTGACGGTCAAGGTACTCCTGATCATCCATCTTCTTGTTATAGTTACCCTTTACCAATAGTGCATAATCTTTTAGAGGAATGGCAAGGACCCTGGAGTTGTCTTTGGCATTATAAATTGTAAGTACAGGATTGTTTTCAACTACAAGTCTGTTGATAGTAAATTCAGCAACAGCAACATTAACTTGAGTAGCCTTGACTCCGTATATATCGGCATAAATACCGGCACTACCGGAAGATATAATCCAAGGATAATAGTCTACCTCCTCATCAGGAATTATTTTGTTGTCATGGGCCATATAGGTATTGTCATCTGTAATCTCATATATAAAATCCTCAGGATAGATGTCAACACCACTCAAATGCTGTAAAACGACTCTTACGGTATTGGTATTTTTAATGAGATATACTGTACGTGTATGTGTTCCAGGCTCATTAGGAAGATCTACCTCCTGAATACCGTGGAACAAAGAGTTGAGATCATCATCAGAGTATGCATTATTGTTGTCATCATACTCCTTTTTCATTTCGCACTGCAACTCTTCAATAGTTGTAGAACCGACAGTTATCTGGTTGGTCAGGCTGAATGAGTCACCGCCCTGAAGACCGCACCAGGCAAGAAGCGTATAGTTGCCAGGTTCAAGATCCACATCCATTGCATAATTTTCATCCTTTAGAATATCACCGGCTTCGGTCTTATGATATACAAGTATTCCGCTCGGGTCAAATGCAAACAGATGCACAGAAGATACAGAATTGCTGAAAGCATCTGCAAATTTCATATTCATGTCATACCTGAACTTTATTCTGTAGTTGACAGAACAATCGCCCTCATCATCAAAAATTACATTCTCGCAAGAAGTGAACATTAGCCCGGCAAGAGCAATGACAAGAAATAATAATTTTTTCATTTCGTTATCTTTTTTTAGTATTATCTATATATGGAACTGCAATGCAGTATAATTTTCAAATCCAAATGTCTGCTCAAAAGCAAAAATATATCCCACTTATCACCCAGCACAATATTCCCCTCCTGCCAACTTCACTATTCCCGTTTAAATTTAAAGAAGACGGGGAGCGGGTACTCCCCGCCGTTCATTCTTATATCATATATTATTTGAACTATCCACTGAATCGCACATTCGCAAATAGTTCCCTAAAAATATTTACTATAGAATCACACTCTGCTCAACAACATGCCATGAAAGGATATTGATCTTTGCTGAAAGGTTAACCGCTACAATATCCTCAGGTTTCTCAGGTGTAATTACAAAGCCGTCCTCAAATACAGGAGTACCGAAACCTGTTACTTTCTCAATCTTGATATCATACAAATGGTTACGTACAATACCTGTCGCCTCTCCAAAGTGCTGGATTGTTGTATAATAGTACGCATAACCGTCAGCCCAAATCTGTGCAGGATCAACATGCTCAAGGATATAGGCAGCACTGGTCTCATCTTCAGAAGATGTGGCTGTAATTTCTGCACCTGTTGCATCATAGTAGGTAACACCCTCTTTTGCAGTCATATATACAAGGTATCTTGAATCTGCATCTGTTTGTGGTCTCTGTACAAATTCAACATAATCTGCAGTGATAGCCAAGAATTTGGTAGCATCAGCAGGATCCTTTACATACAATCTGTGATCTACAGTTCCAACCATAGCAGCCTTAAGAGCCGGTACTGTGTAGTTTTGGCCATACCATCTTCCAATTGCCAAAACATTACCCTGCTCATCAACCAACTGGGTTGCAACCAAAAGTTGTGAAGCCTTGTTTACACCATCAGCTGAAGGTTCAAAAGTGTCGTTTGGATTGATGTTTACACCGTTATTCTCAGCAGCAGGCTTAGTGTTCTCAAAATAATATGCGAAACCAGGTGTCAAATTTCTACCAATCAAATCCTCAAATTTGAGATTATGCATAGGCTCTGCATCTGTCTCAGCCCAATATGATCTGTGGAAATCAGTAGAGTTCCAAGGAGTAAAACCAAGATCATCATATGTAGCACTCAATTTTTTAATAGCATAAGCCTCAGAGGTATTGTTTGTAACATCCCAACCCAAAACTTTTACATAAGCATTAACCTCATCATCACTACCCTCTACAGGTACAGTCAATTGATTTCCTTGCTCATCAAGAACAGGAATTTTATCCAATGTTACATTTGCAGCACCTGCAACTCTTACTTTTGCAGCAACACGCTCAACATAAATTTCAACTGGTGTTATATTTGCAGGAACACCAGCCTCACCAGGTTTAAGAATTGTACCAGGCTTATTATAACCAGGCTCACCTGGCTCTACGTTAGCAGAGAAGAGATTGGTCTCATCAATTTCAGTTGCATAGACAACTTCAGAACCGTCAACATACACAGAATTTGACATTATGAAGTAATCATTTTTCTGATCATCCTGAATAGTCAAAGCAGTAAGGACCTCATCCTGCAACTCTGCCAAAGACATTGATTTTTGCAACGATGCAGGAGCATTAAGCACAGCTACCATTTTGGCTGGAATCTGACCATCCTGAACCTGTTTGATAACCAATACCAAGCCTGAAACCTTCTCAATTGAAACTGCAGGTTCATCTGTACTTGCTGTCCAATCCTCCACATTACCAGCAATAAAGTTCTGCATATCCTGAACTGGATATTTGTTTCCATTCTCATCAAAGAAATAGAAAACTACATTATTGACAGCATTCTCATCAGTTGAGCCATACTCAAACATTTCTTCCGGAGCCTTTGTTATTGAACCGGCAGACTTGAAATTCACAGTCAAAAATGAAGCTTGACCATTCGCCTCCTGTGGAGAAGGAGCATTGTCATTTTTTGAACAGCCTATAACTACGGCCATTGCAAAAAGGGCAAATAATAGTTTTTTCATAATAATTTAATTTAACATTGTTATTTTACTACTAAATTTACTATTAAGGAATATTATTTTTTTAGCTCTATAATTCTGGCAATTGATGCATCAGCCTCCTTTACTCCAGCATCTTTTGCCTCATTAAACAGTTTTTCAGCCATATCAAAATTCTTTTGCATCGCTGCAAGATTTGCACGGGCATAAGTCGCTTCAGGAGATTTTCCAGCCTTAGCAAGATACTTCTCGGCACTTACAAGATCCTTACGCTCCATTGCAGCATTGGCAGCATTAAGATTGGCAACAACATCTGCCGGATACATTTTTACAGCTGTTTCAAAGATATTGTTGAACTCCTCGCTTCCAACTTCATACTCCTGAGCCAGGCGGTAAAGTTCCTGAAGGCTCAACTTGTGGGGTGCTGTAGCCATTATCTTCTTGATCTCATCAATGGTGGTAAAGTCTCTGATGACATAGTCAATCCTATAGTCAGAGTGCCTTAAAGCAGGATAACAACTAGCAAGAAGATATTTGTAATCCTCAGGGTACTTGCTCTTGATCTGACTCTCCTTGGCATCAGGATTGAGTTTTGAATCAATAATATCAAGAATAGCCTTCTTGCTTTCAAGTTTTGAATCCTCAACATATCTGCGCAATCCGCTCCAATCCTCAGGCTCATAAGATGTTGTTATCATGTCAGGCGCAAATTTATAAAGCTCCTGAACATACTTTTTCAAAGATTCTGTACGTCCCTTTGCCAGCCTTTCGTTAAGGGCCCATGATCCCTCAGGTGAGGCATAACCTTTTATATCAACATTTTTGATTGTAATATCCTCATCATCATTAACAGAATCAATAGTGCCGGAAATCTTTGAAAGTTCCACTTTATTATTTCTGTAATCCGGACGGATCTGGGTTATATTTACAGGGAAGTCAATATATGCTGTTCCACTCAATGAACGGGCCTTCTGCTCCTCAGCAACTGGACGTACATACACCAACAATGGGATATAGTCAGTTACAGGTGTGCGGTATTTATCCAACAAAACGCCATCATTATCTGCAAGAATATCTGAACAACAGCCAAAATCTTTGCGGTTAAGCAAGAGAGTTGCACCTTCCATCCACTCAGCATAATTGGATATTGAGCTGTAAGAAACAGTATCAGGCATCTTTGATGCTCTGAAACTCAATTCATCTTCACCAGTAATCTGGCCAATACCGATACGCTGGTAGTGGTAGTATCTGTTTCTGCCATATACTCCTACAGATGACAGTTCTATAGAATCCGAACCATTCTTAATCACCGGGGTAAGTATTACCGCCCTATTGAACTTGACGTCAAGATCCTTAAGATCAAATACCATCTGGACTGTCATATATTTACCATTACGCTGCATATTGAGATCCCTGACACCGGCACCAGGAACAACTGTCTGTGCAATTGCACTACTGACCATAGTCAAACAAACCAATGCAATCAATATAATCCTTTTCATCTCTCTTCGCTTTTAAAATACATATACAAGATTTATAGCTCCTTTAGTAGGTCCATAGTAGTGGTGCTCAAGGTCAGAGCCTACCTTTTTACCACAACCGGCACACTCGAACAGATCATATCTGGTGTATGAGTATCCAATACCTATTTCAAACTCCATATTCCAATGCTTGCCAAGTATAAGTGCATAACCGTATGCAATGCCGCCACCTACGAACCAACCCTGGTATCTGCTATCCTTCAATTTTGAAAAGTCAGTTCCAAAGATTGAGAAATCAGCATTGACACCTCCTATGTTATATTGTCCGCCATGAGCATGTATTCCAAGAAAATGCCTTGAGAAACGGTCACAGAACCAATAGCGAGCCTCGGGTTGAGCCATCCAATGTTTCCATTTTTTTCCATCACTGATTTCCCACGCGTTAAAGTTACCGCTCAAATCCAAAGTCCACTTTGGTGCAAGTCCGAACTCAACACCTGCATTTACAGTAGCTGTCGCATTATAAAGCAGATTGGTCTTTACTGCAACATCCTGTGCCTTGGCCCCTATTGCGAAAAACGGCAACACAAGCAACAGAAGATAAATTTTTATTCTCATAATCAATATTTTTTTAGCATTTCACGAACGAGATATCATATATCCATGTTCCAAAGATAACTAATAATCATTAAAAATTCAATAATAAACCAATAATTTTTATTAGTGTAATTATAAAAATTTCCGAACCCGCGATCAAATCTCTTTTTAAGAGATGGATTCCGACCATTCAGATTTTGATATGACTTATTCTGAGAAGTTTAAGCATAGGCAATATGATAAAGGTATAGAAATAATTTTTTGTTGGTCACATATGTTTCAAAACACTTTTTATATTTCACATTATTATACTGATAATATGAATCTTACGCTACTTACAATCTCTTAAAAAGAGATCGTAAATTACAGATTAATCTATTCTTGCATGCAATGTTGATACCCAATATTGCTTTCCCCGCTCAAATGTAGTGAATACGAATAAATAAATTTAGTTCATTCAAGGTCATTTCCGATAAATATAATAGGCCAAAATGATGTAAACAACTTCTATACACTCTCCCCGAAGGTGTAAATATAGCGAATGTAGCCATATTGCATACACTTAATTATTAAACAGTTAAGACAATCACGACCTAATCATGACATTATGCAGAGGAATTACATTTTTTTATTACTTTTGCGAAGTTTTGTAAAAAATGAACTACCCGCAAGGGTATAAGTACTAACTATAATTCCTTAATATTATGTCCCACATTAAGTTTTTCCAGGGAGAGGATATTCCACTCGAACTGCACAAAGTAAGAATCGTCCAAAAGCTGCACCTTGTTCCTATTGAAAGAAGAAGGGATGCCATAAAGGAGGCAGGTTACAATACATTCAAATTGAGTACAAATGATGTATTCCTTGATATGCTTACCGACAGTGGTACAAATGCGATGAGCGACAACCAGCTCTCAGCAATGATGCGCGCGGATGATGCATATGCAGGATCACAATCTTTCGAAAGATTGGTCAAGGGTATAAACGAAGTCCTTGGCAAAAAATATTTCCTTCCTGCACACCAAGGACGTGCAGCCGAAAACATCATAGCCCGCACTTTCATCAAACCTGGTCAGACAGTACTTACAAATTACCACTTTACAACAACTCTTGCACATATCAACGAAGTTGGTGGAAAAGTTATAGAACTTGTAAAGGATGAAGCTCTTATTTTACGCTCAGACAATCCGTTCAAAGGCAATTTTGATATTGACAAACTAGTTCAGACCATTGAAACAGAGGGTGCTGAGAATATTGCATTCATCCGTATGGAGGCATCAACCAACCTCATCGGCGGACAGCCTTTCTCAATCAGGAACATGATGGATGTAAGACAGGTTGCCGACAAATACGGCATCATGCTTGTTCTTGACGCAAGTTTGCTTGGAGAGAATGCCTACCTTGTAAAACAGAGAGAAGAGGAGTGGAAAGAGAATACAATGGCCGACATCATCAAAATGATGACCGGTCTTGCAGACCTCGTATATTTCTCTGCAAGAAAACTCACCTCATCAAGAGGTGGTGGTATCTGTACCAACCGTCAGGATTACTACAAGAAGATGGAACCGCTTATTCCTCTATTTGAGGGATTCCTTACATACGGAGGTATGTCTATAAGGGAGATAGAAGCAATGGCTGTAGGTATCTATGAGACAATTGATGAGACAATGATCAGCCAAAGTGTAAACTTTATCAAATATTGTGTTGAGAGTGCCGTTAAGGCCGGTATACCTATGGTAACACCTCCAGGTGTACTTGGAGCACACGTTGATGCCGGCACTTTCTGTAGCCACATTCCTCAACATGAGTACCCTGCTGGAGCCTTGACTGCAGCATTCTATCTATGTTCGGGCGTCAGGGGAATGGAACGTGGAACAATGTCAAGTGTAAGGGATGAGAACGGCAATGAGATTCTTGCAGATGTAGAGTTGATGAGACTTGCATTCCCGAGAAGAGTATTCACGTTGTCACAGACAAAATATGTTGTGGACCGTCTTGCATGGCTATATGAGAACAGAGACCTTATAGGTGGTCTCAAATTCTCATATGAGCCAAGTGTATTGCGCTTCTTCATGGGAGAGCTTGTGCCTACATCAGACTGGCCTTCCAAGATTGTTCACAAATTCAGACAGGATTTTGGCGACAGCCTGTAATGCCTGCCGACATCAGACAACGAATCCCTGTCAGAGCGCTTTCTGATAGGGATTTGCTATTTATAACCGGCCTCATTTGCAGGCCTTTGAGATTGCTTTATGAATGCAAAGAGGTTTGCAGATTATCTCTTCTGCTTGAATAACCACTTCATAAAGTCAGGATAGTTGAAGGCAGGATTCCAGCTGTTGTGTGTGCATCCTGCAAACTCAATATACTCTACATCATATCCAAAACTTCTCAAAGCTTTGTAAGCTTCGCGCGAACCCTCCACTGTAACAGCGGCATCCGAATCCCCGTGAAAAATTCGCCAAGCCACCCCCTTGGTGCTTTTCAGCCTCTGCGGATTGACAGAACCGCATATAGGCACAGCTGCAGCAAATAGTTCCGGATACCTCGAAACTATATCGTAAGTTGCTATTCCACCCATTGATATTCCCATTATATAAACCCGTCTGTCATCTACCTCAGGCATGGCAATATAGGAGTTTATCAGATCCATCAAGGTGAGTACAATAGGAGCTACAGGCGGATTCAATGGCATATCAGCAGGAACCAATGTCTCAAGACGTGGCATATATGCACCAGGCACGCCTTCGGGACATTGTGGAAAGAGCACGTATGCAGGAAACTCTTCCCTGTTTACAGGATTTATGAATTGTCCGCTGCCATGAAACAACTGTGCCTGATTATCTGATCCCCTCTCCCCCGATCCGTGGAGAAATATTACAAGCGGATACTTTTTGCCCTTTTTTAACTCCTGTGGCTCAAGATACCGGTACAATAGAGTATCTCCAGTTGTTCCGGAGACAAAAGCGCCTCTCTTAAATTCATCACGGCCATACAGCAAGACTGTAGCAATGAGAGAAAGCATAAATAAAACTGTCTTTTTCATATCTTATTCAGTTAAACCGACAATTGGGTAAACTCTCCGGAAGAGAGAAGAGTATCAAACTCTTCAAATGATCTTACAAGGAATAAATTCATTGGAAGGTGTGACAAATTGAAAGTGAGGTTCCTCAAATCCTCATCTTCAACAAAAAGGTATATCTTTCTGTCTCTGTAAACTTTTGCCAGCAAAATGGCCGCCTCTCCCAGACCTGAACTTCGGGCCAGAATGTCACCTGACGCAGAACAGCTTGCCAAAAATTCACTATAGCATCCGCTTTTTCTAAGATTTCTTCCTACACTCGCACAGAAATTATGCCCTTTATAAAGATACCTTGTAGCTATATAATCCTTATATACCTCAGGCGTTGCCTGACACTCTTCCATCTCATGCAAGAGTCTCTCTGCAGATTCAGCCGAAAAATCATCCGCGCCAACATGAACCTCCCTGCGTATAATCCTCACCTCTCCCCCGTTTATAAAGAATGAGCCTGACGGTGACACAAATTCAGCACCATTCAGAGAGACAAACTCAACTGCAGCAGAATATCTTACTGCCATATCTGCAACATTTTCCAAGGCCTGAGCTACTGTTGTGGAACTATCAATTCCAACAAGCAGCGGATCTGTATATGTTGCCTTAAGGAGTAGTTTGTCTAAAGAAGAGCTCTTCCTGTATAGAACAACACATCCTGCATTTTTACTACGGTCAGGAAAGCTGAACTTTACACCTGGAATCATCCTGCATAGCAACCTTGCCACACGTAAGCCAGACCTACCCTCAAATAAGAAGGCAAGTGGCATAAGCGGATAGACTATGGCAACTCTTATGAAATGGGCAATAGTCAATGGTACCAGTCTCGGCTCTCCATCCTTATGAGTAAGGAAACGGAAGATTATTGGTGGAACAATATACGATATTACAACAACTGTAATCATTCCCACTATTGTAACCTCAGCGAGAGATCTCAAGGCCGGATGTTTTGCAAATATGAGCGTCCCAATTCCGGCAAACATTATCAGGGCTGAGAGAATTATGCTGTTTTTATAGGATGCAAGTATCTTTTTCCTATAAGTGTATTCATAAATGATACCCTCGGTTATAAAGATTGTATAGTCATCTCCCTGTCCGAATATAAATGTGGCAAGAATAATGTTGACTATGTTGAACTCTATCCCCAGAATACCCATTATGCCGAGGATCCAGACCCAGCTTATTGCCATTGGAAGGAATGCCATTATACTCAATTCAAGACGGCCGAAAGAGAGCCAGAGGAAGATGAATACTATTATACCGCATGCAAGACATATATAGTCAAATTCATCTGAAAGTGTTTGGGCAATCTTGCTGCTGAGGCTCTTCTCATCAAAGTGGAAGGATGAGGTATCAGATTTGAGAATCTCCTTGGCGATATGTGTCAAAGAGTCCGGCACCGACAATATATCAACTACTGCCACAGAGACAGAATCTCTGCTTATATGGCCGTTGAAGAGTTCCAGATTATAAAGTTCGTGCAAAGCCCCACACTTGTAATTCTTTTCAATAGTTGCAAAAAACGGAGCAAATGCCTTGATTTTAAATCCATTTGAAATAAGTTCCTCCTTAAGGCAGCCACCCAAAAGCTCCCCTTTTTCACTCATCAACCTGTTCCACCGCTCAACTCTTTTGGCCTGCAGCGCAAGAGAAGGAACTACCCCGGAAATGCTTTTTACAGCAATTGAATCACATAGTCCGGCAATCTGATTTATATATCCCTGCCCCTCTTCCTTGGCCTTAAGTGCCTCATCAAGGGTGTGACCCTCAGAAACCACATAAAGCTGGGTATACTCACCCGGATTTTTGAGAAGATTCAATTTTTTGAAATCGGCCCTCTGCTCTGGAGTCATGTAGTTGATACTCTGCATTTCTACATTGAACCTGGTATATCTGCCAAAGTATCCTAAAACCAATGTAATTGCCAGCACAGGAATTATGATCCACCCTCTTGAATCGAACTGGAATTTGCTCACTGAGGGCAAAATGTACCGTTCTTTCACAGCTTTGTTCTCCTTGAGCAAAGGAGGAAGAAATATCAGCACAAAGATTATCGAGCCAATCAGCATAAATGAGCTGAAAATACCCAAATCCCTGAGTGCTATTGAGTTCATCGGAACCAGCGAGAGAAAGGCTCCTACTGTTGTTATGTTTCCTATCAGCAAGGGCGAAACAATCTCCTTCAATGATTCCTTAATTGATGGCGTATGGTTGAGATGTGCAATCAGATGGAGCGGATAGTTTACTGCTATTCCTATAATGACCGATGCTATTCCAAGAACGATCATCGATACATTACCGCCAAATAGCGACAGGCCAGCCATGGCAAAGAGCCATCCGAAAAATATTGAGATTGATATGAAAAAAAGTGTCCTCCATCTTCGGAACGAGTAGAGCAGAAGCGCAAGTATCAGAATAATGGACATAAGCACAGCAATAAAGCTGTCTCGCTTGATCTGTGAAGCATTACCCACAGCAATTACAGGAGCGCCCGTTATGTGCACAGAGATCTCATCATACTCCTTCTGCACATCCTCTACCACTTCATTGAGGAAGGCCACAAGAGCTGTGTTGTTGCTCGTTTCACTGCCTCCAAAGGGAGATGTAACCATTCCAATGGAGATTCTTTTGTCGGGAGAAAAGATATACCCATCATAGATTTCGAACTCGGTATCTCCACCAAATTTCTGGAGCTGCTGCACAGCCGGAAGAAAAATTGACAATGGATCCCTCTTGAGGCTTGAACTCAAAAAGGTACTTGTAGGCATCATAAGGAATTTCTTTGCCTGCGCAATCCGGTCTCTTATAAACTCCCTGGTAATGAGAGTATCCAATCTGTCATAATCCTCCTCCGAGAGACAAAATGGTATGTTGTCATAAATGACATCAGTTGTAGCATTTATTGTTGAGTAGTCAAAACGCTTGAGTGGCTCATCAAAATAGCCCAAAGAATCTTTTGCAAGGAGAATTCCATTGAACTCCTCCATTGCCCCGACAATATAATCTGGGTCTGTCTCCTCCCCTTTCTGCTCAAAAATTACAACTACCTTGTCTGATGATGTGATATTCTGATATACCGAAAGTGACTTCTGATGGTTCTTGTCAAGTGGCAGAAAATCATATATATCCTCGCTGTATTGCAATGTCAGTGTGCGCAATACAAGGATTGCGAAGACCATTGCCAATATGGCGAAATAGAGTCTCCTGTTACAGGTAAACTTTTCATATATTTTAATGAACAGACCACTCATCCGCTATCTGTTTAGCTTCTTTGCATTCTCTACCGGATTGGCATAAATGCCAAGGAATATCTCTTTAAGCACATCTGGCTCATCAACATTATACTCACCAAGTTTTGACATATTTTTCTCAAACATAGCTTTCTGCTGAGGAGTATATTTTGCGGCAAACTCATCAGCACCTGTAAGCATATCATAGGCAATGTAATTGTTTGAAGAGAGCCTGAAGTTACTTATAATCTGATCATCAAACAGTTTTGCAACACTCTTGTGATATTCGCTGCTTGGAGAGTCAGAATATGCAGCAAGCTGCTCTTCAGTTATAGGTGTTCCGAATGAAAAATGGATTGCCCCCTTAGGCTGAAGGATACCAGTAAGAATACTGTTGAGATCCTCACCAGGCCTCTTCACATACTTCTCCTTTCTTGACGAATATAATTCAACGGCCTTGAGAATATCACATGGCTCCCACTCGTATGATACAGAAACCGGCACTATATTCAAATCTACCAGATCCTTCACCTTGTCTCCCGAACCGCTCATGCAGAACATCTTTATAATACCCTGGTCAGTCAGATCATTACCATCTTTAGTACGTCCGTTTCTCTGGGCAATCCATACAGATTGGCCCTTTTCTGTAATTACATACCTGATGTACTCACTCAAATGGAGGGATGCCTTATAGAACTCCTTCATGTTTCCACCCCTTTCTACCCTGAACATCTTGTTTGACCTGCCTATGTCTATTACGAGCTGGCCGCTCATAAGATTGGCTCCAAATGTAATCTCAGAAGTATCGTGGCCGTTCTTGTACAAAATGTATTGCAAAAGCGACGAGTCAAGCATTATATCCCTGTGATTTGATATAAAAAGATATTTTTTATCAGGATCAAGTTTGTCTATTCCGCTGTATGTGAATGATGTTGAACTTCTTGCTATAACCTGCTCATTCACACACCTCATAACCTCCAACTGAAAATCAGCAATAGTTTTGAAAGTTCCGATAAGTGCTTTTAACTCATCGATATTCTTTCCGGGGTAAACGTAAGATGCCAGAAGCGGGAAGTGCTCACTCTGAAGAATTCTGCTCATTGCAGAGGGTATTTCCTCGTCATAATATGGACGTATATCATCAAATTTGCCGTTTCTCATAGTTTGTATAGTTTATCTTCTTAGGTCAATGAATTTTACAGGCTTTCTGCTCTTTGCAGGGAAGTTTATCTTCTGTATCTCCTCCACACTCTCTGTCTCAATTATTGGAGCTACCCTTATCCTTGATCTGAAACGGTCCTTGAGATCCTTGATTGCATCAAACTCTGTCTTGTATTTGAGACCAATCTTCACTACCACCTCATCTGTGCCGGAATCACTGTTCTTCACATAAATGACATAGTTGGCCACATACTCGGCATTGTCAAGCACATCATTAATTGCCGGAGGATATAGAGTTGTTCCTTTAAGCTTGATCATGTTGTTCTTTCTGCCCACAAGTGGTGTAAGCCTGTATGAATTTCTGCCACACCTGCACTGCTCCACCTTTTTGGCAGCAATATCTCCTGTACGGAATCTCAACAGGGGCATACCCTCAACACCCAACGAAGTTATCACAACTTCACCATACTCTCCGTCGGGAACAGGAAGATTGTCATCACCAATAATTTCTACAATAATTAGCTCCGGATGGACATGTCCGCCGCATCCATACTCACATTCCGAAAAAGTTGCCCCCATCTCAGTAGATGAATATGTTGCAAAAAGATCTACATCCCACTTCTCCTTAATCTTTCGTCCGAGCAGGTTGAGTTCAAAGTTCTGCTCCCTCAACCCCTCTCCTATACCGATAATTCTTCTTATAGAGCTGTTTTTGTAGTCTATTCCGTTATCCTCGGCATATTGGATAAGTCTCAATATGAAAGATGGCACACACATTATGGTATCAGGCTTGATCCTCTTTATGGTATCCCACTGAAGTTCAGGAATACCGTTGCCGACTCTAATGACACTGGCCCCCAATTTTCTGATACCCAAAAAGTAGGCAAGACCTGCCATAAAACGTTTGTCCAATGTTGTCATAAGCTGGACAATATCACCAGGCTTTACTCCAGCACAAGCAAATGATTTCTGCTCATTGAATGCAAGTCTGTCGAGATCCTTGTCTGTACAGCCAAATGTTACAGGATCACCCAATGTTCCGGATGTTGTTATATAATCAACTATCTTGGACTTTGGACAACATAGAAAATCCTCATTATAGAGCTGCAGATCCTTTTTCTCAGTAAAAGGGATCTTCACAAGATCCTCAAGTGTGGTTATCTTGTCAATGTCAATCTCATATTTTGAGAAGACCCTCTGATAATAACGTGAATTTGCATTCAGATATTGCAGAGCATCTTTCAACAGAGATTCCTGAATCTGTTTTATCTCACTTGCCGGTAAAAATTCAATGTCATTTTCTTTCATAGCTCTCAGCGTGTAGGGTTGAGTCAAGCCAAAGCTTGAACTCCGACAACCACTGTATCGCCTCAGATGATGTCTTGGTAGAATCTGCACCAAAACCGTGGCCGCCGGTATTATATAAAATATATTTATGTGATATTCCCTTTGCAGTCAGTGCAGAATCCAACAAAATCGAGTTCTGGTACTTGACTATCGGATCATCCTTGCAGTTCATAAGGAAGACCGGAGGAGAATCATCCGGCACATTCAACTCTAACGAGAGTGAATCCTTCAGTCTGTTGATTCTTCTTCTGCCTTCACCCAAAAGTGCCCGTCGGGAACGCTTGTGCACATATTTTTCATCAACAAATGTCACAACCGGATAGATTGATGCAATGAAATTCGGTTTCAGATCAATATCATCGCCACCGCTGGAGCCGGTAAAATCCTCATTGCAGAACATTGCAGATGACATTACCAAATGGCCTCCTGCAGAGAATCCCATAACACCAAGTTTCTGAGGATCAATATTGAACTCTTTACTATTCTTCCTTACATACTTTATTGCCCTCTGAAGATCGGAGATCATGTCAGGATGATCATTGCGTGGAAAGAGGTACCTGTCATGAGTAAGGAATGACCAAAAGCCTATAACCTGGTACTTCAATATAAATGCAGATATGCCTATACTGTTAAGCCACTTCGCAACCGAAATTCCTTCAGTTTCATAATCATGCCAACAGTAGCTTCCACCCGGACACACAATCACAGAAACCCCGCTGGGATTATCGCACAAATATGGAACAAGCGGCAAATCATTGCCGCCTTTATCCGAAGAGCAGTCATTCCACCCCGAAGCAAAGAGGAGAGATCTGCCTGCACATATAAAAAGTATGGCCAGGAAATACCTTAAAAAGATCCTTGACATCACTCTAAAATTGACGGTCTGTTTATGACAAAACTTTATCTATCTCCTCCTGCGGAACCTTACGGTACCTTTCATTGGGCTGAGCATTGAAGTTCACCTCAAAATACTCTTCTCCATAGAAAGAGAGCTTGGAGTTGGTATTTGGAGTACACTCCCAATATTTGATATTCTCAATATCCAACCCTTTTGCACTGCATATCTGCTCAGCCAAAGATTTGCCCGCATAAGTTACAGATGTACCCGGATTATCCTGATACAATTCTGTTACGATCACATAATTGACACCCTCTACAACCTTAATCTTCAAACCACAAGTGGAGTGCATGTCCCATTGTCCTTTAAATGGGAATATCTCATCGTAGTATTTTTCCGATACTTTCATAACTAAAAATCCTCTATGACAGTAATTTTTTTATTCTACTTGATCTTTCTGACCACATCCTTTCCAAATGATTTGTTAGCCAATTTTCGGTCTCTTGGACGGTATGTACCCTCTTCCATCTCACGTAGGGCCACATTACAGAAGAGACGGAACATCTTCTGCTCCTGGCTCTCGCTTGCATAGAAGCTCTTCCACGCATAATCATAAAGTTCCTGGAGCTTTTCAGGAGACATGTGCTTAGGCTGGTAAACTACCTGACCGGCATTGTAGTGATCCCAATCGAAATCAAAGATTCTGCCCTGACGCAACAAATCGTCGTAGGCCTTTGTATGAGGGAATGGAGACAATACAGTGAACTCCGCAAGGTCAAGGTCAATCTCTCCCAAGAAGTCAATAAGTCTCTTTATGTCATCTTCAGTCTGGTTGTCAAGACCCAAAAGGATAGTACCCTCTACACCAATGCCATAATCATGGTATCTCTTGATGCGCTCCTTGATATAGTCTGAAGTGTCATACACTGCCTGATATACATACCATGCACCTGCCTTAGCAGCCAGATCAAGAATCTCAGGATCATCCTCTATTGTATGGCTGATCCATTTTTTCTTCAAAGGAGCAATTGCCTTGAACAGCTCTTTCTCCCACTCCTTGTTCTGAGCCAATGAGTTGTCAACTATAAAGAGACGGTTGTTGTCAATTGAAGCCATATCCTCAACAACTTTATCAATTGGCCTTGGTCTGAAGCATCTTCCTCCAAGATAAGTCACTGCACATGGATAACAGCTGAAACGGCAACCGCGGCTCGCATGGAACAGATCTACCATCTGCACACCTTTATGGTTATACAACTCTCGCTTGTACAAGTCTCTTCTACATGGGCCAACCAACTCTATATCCGGTTGTTTACCCATATAGTTATACACTTTTTTAAGCTCTCCCCTCATAAAATCCTGCATAACCTCTTCCATACGTCCCTCAGACTCACCCAAAAATACAGAATCCACATAATTCACTGTATCCTCCGCATGAAGCATTGTTGATATACCTCCGGCAATGACCTTCTTGCCTCTCTTATGGAACTCCTCCGCAATAGCCCAGCCCCTCTTGACCTGAGTACTCAACATCATTGAAAGAGCTACAATATCACACTCCTCATTAAAATCAATCTCCTCAACATTCTCGTCAGTAAATGAGACATCCACATAATCGGGCAAAGTAGCGGCAAATGCAACTGGTCCGTGCGGCGGCAGGTTAAATGTAGTTTGACCTCTAAGTTTCTGCCACTTAGGATATATGAGCTTCATTTTAATTCTGTTCATGACTTTCGTTTTTATATGTTTAAATTTCAGTTTATTATCCAAGTATAAAGATACAAATTTAAATATTATTAATTTTATTTACAATAACATCTGAACCCAAAAGGGCCTCAACAGTATTGACTGCCGTCAATGCCACTCCACATACTCCATGCAGATTTATATTTTGTCCCGACAGCAACAAATTCTTCAATTTTGTATAAATGGGTACCTGGGAAAGCATTATGTTTTCACAATCTTTCCTGTATCCATACAGTGAACCCTCCTTAACATTATAATAATCCCTGATTGTTAATGGAGAAGCCGCAGTTATATGTTCAATCTGCCCCCTTATGCCCTTGCATACCCTCTCCAGTTTTGACAACAACCTTTCAACGCACTCCTCTTTCCATTTTGCATATGAATCGGGTCTTATTCCCAAAGTTGAACCACTCCACTGCTCCACCGCCCCATACTCCATAGGCGCAACCACTATCATCTTTCTTGAATATTCACCCTGATTGGAGACTGGCGGTGTCATATACATAAGTCCCTTTGGCCATCTGTCATCATATCTGTAAAGTTCCCAAGCATCTCCATAATCATCCTGACAATAACAGGTGTGGTTGATATATGGGAAAGAATTCTCCTTAAGTACAAGGTAGAGCAGAAAGGCCGAAGAGGTATTTGGAATACTCTGGAGCCTGTTGCAATATGCCTTTGGAAAAACACCCTTGTCAAGGAGTTCCAACAATGATACCGGGTGGATAGTAGAGATATACCTGTCAGCAGAATGTTTTTTGCCATAACTGTCTGTGACATGGGTAATCTGCCTCTCCTCTACAGCTATATGGGTAACAGGATTTGCTGCATATACATTACCTCCACTCCCCTCAATTATCTGCTGAAGCAGTTGTGCCATCTGGCAGCTGTCATCAACAAACCGGTATGTCCCCTCAATGTAGAGGACATTTATCAAGGCGTGGATATATGACGGAGTATGTCCGGCAACACCGCCATACGTAGAGTTAAGGTAGGCCAGAATATCACGCAACTTCCTGTTTTGCGTAAAAGAGGCTATCAACTCATCCGCGGGCATAAATGCCTCCTTGTCCAATGAATAGAGATCTGCGCTACCGCTTCTGAGATGAAAAAAATCAACGCCGTCTGTAATCCTGTAAAGGGCATCAACATAACTCCTTATATTCTCCTCCTCTTCGGGAAAATATGCTGCAAGAGAAGAGATGAACCCCTCGCGTCCCTCACCAATCCTATACTGCATGGAGTCACTGAAATAGTGGATGGTATCCATACAATCACGGTCAACCCGCTTGAGTTTGAGCTTGTCCATTATGCCAAGGTATCTGCACAATTTGCTTACGCTGCCATTCTCTGTAAAGCCGCCCAGCATATGCATTCCTGTATCAAACCTCTCGCCACTGCGTACAAAACTCTGCAATCCACCCCCTATCCGGGCATTCTTCTCAAAAACATCAACCTTATAACCCTCCTTTGCCAGAATTGCTCCACAGAAGAGTCCTCCAAGGCCACCTCCTATTATTATTACATCACTCATCTGCTTGCCTCCTCCATCTGCTTATATATCTTTTCCGGAGAGAGCAGTTCTGAACAAGTTACAATTGTTCCTACCAGCACTCCCATTATACCATGTGAATTTATATTTTGTCCCGACAGCAACAGGTTTGGTATCTTTGTCTTATGCGGCACCCTGCCTGCCGGTCCTGCGGTAATGTCCTGAACCACTCCATATATTGAGCCATCTACAGTTCCGGTATAATCCCTGTAGGTCAATGGCGTGGAGGTATAATAATTCTCTATGCAACTGGTAATTCCCGGAAAATCTGACTCAAGTGCATGAAGCAGAGCCGTTGCTTTTTGGGCCTTGAACTCCATATACTCATCTCCCCTTCGGCCTATTGTAGTGTCACTCCAACGGGCCAATTCCTCAATTGACATGAATGCCAGCACCGTACCGCACTCAGCGAACTTTGGATCAGCTGTATGGCAGGAGTGCATATAGAGATATGATGCAGGCCACTCTCCCGGCTGATATTTATGGCAATCCCATGGTGAACAGTTCTTATAACTGTAAAAATTATGGTTCATATAGGGTATTCTCCCCTTTTTGAAATGGAGATAGAGAGAAAAGACTGCCGGTGTATTCCTTATATTTGATATTCTTTCACGGAATGCAGGCCTTATCAATTTCGACTCAACAAGTTCAAGTGTTCTTACCGGATGAATTGCTGATATTACAACATCCGCCTCATAGAGCGATCCGTCCTCAGCCAATACACCCGTAGCTTTGGCAGAGTCACATACTATCTTTACTGCACGTTTTTTGGTAAGGACTTCTCCTCCAAAACTGTCTATTCTTCTGATTATTGCATTGGCAATGCAGTCACTGCCTCCAACTATTCTGAATGCACTTCGGTTGTAAAAATCCATTATGAAAGCATGTCGTGAAAAGGGAGTCCTTCCCCTCTCTGCCGTATATAACGGCAGGGAGCCAACCAATACATCCCTCAAAAGAGGATCCTTGATTATAGAAGAGATCACCTCATCAATGCTTCGTGTCTGATACTCCGTATCCACAGCATATCCCGAAGAGACGAATGAGTTTAAAGATGATGCTTTGGAAACCTTTTTTACACACTGCCAATAATTTGCAAGGTTATCTTTCTCACTGGGAAAATATGATGACATCCGTTCAATGAACGGTCCTACACCACTTGCATAGGGGAATCTGTCACCATTTATGGAGATGATCTCATAACCGTCGGGATCAAGCCTTTGGAGCTCTATATCACTCTCAATTCCAAGATATTTCAGAAGTTTGTATAGCACCTCCCCCTCTGCGGCACTCCCGACAAAATGCATACCTGTCTCAAACTTCACCCCTTTGCGCGTAAAACACTGCAGACACCCTCCAGCCTGATTACCCTGCTCCAGCACAGTAACCTTATAGCCGTTCATTGCCAGTACCAAAGCACATGACAATCCTCCCAATCCGCTTCCTATAACTACACAACGCCTGGCCATAAGATAAACCCGATTATGCCTGTTCAATGGATATTCTCTTGAACTCGCGCTTGTAGTAACGTTCATAAGCACGTGTCCGCTTCTTGAAGTTCTCACCCATCTCCATATCGTTCCATCTTATTGGTGCATGCACCTCAACATGCACTTTTCCTTTTCTGAGATAGAAAAGCTTTTTGGGAAGAACAAGACCTGCACCATACAGGAAGATTGGCACTATATCAAGTTTAAGGAGTTCAGATATATAGAATGCCCCTTTATGGAAACGCTGAATGCGGCAATCCGCTGAGCGGCTTCCCTCCGGAAATACAAGTACCGAATAGCCTCTGTTGACAAGTGATTCTATATGCTCCAGACTGCTCTCCACACCCTCTGTTACAGGATAGAACTCTGCATATTTTATTATTTTACCGTAAAACGGGTTGTTCCAAACCCAATTGTTTGTAAGTATTACAAGGTTTGGTGTAAGCATCATTGTAAACATCAGATCAAGGTGTGACTGATGGTTACATATAAGAACTTTCGGTTTTGAGAAATCTACATTATGGGGATTGCTCAAAGAGAATTTTACACCGGGAATATTCCGGGAGATGAATCCCGAAAGGCGGTATAGAATCTTGTGCAGAGTATATCTCTTCTTATGCGAATCCGGGCCTATATTGAAATACAACAGACAGAAAAGGGTCAATAATGATACACCTGTAAGGAAGAACAAGAATGAGAAGAGCGTGTACCATACTGTACGTATAAAGAGCAGCAGCTTGCGTGGCAAAGCATATAACAATGCTCCAAAACATAGTACTGTGTTGAGAATGCTTATTCTGAAAAAATCGAGTCCTGGCCTGAAATGAGAGACCCTCTCTTCTCTTGTGGGGTAAAATACATTCACATCAATTGGAACCATTCTGGCACCATGCCATGCAGGAAAGACAAGAAGCTCCAGTTCAGACTCATATCTTGAGGTGACAAGTGATGTCCACTTCAATTTTTTCAAAGGGTAGAGCCTGTATCCTGTCTGCGTATCGGGCAAACTTATTCCGGTCTGGATGAAAAACCAGAAGTTGGAGAACTTGTTGGCAAAGAGACTTCCTTTTGAAATATCCTTATTCTCCAATGTACGGCTTCCTATTATGAAGCTGCCCAGATTCTTCTCTTCAGCCTCCACAAACAACGGGATGTCCTCAGGATAGTGCTGGCCGTCGGAATCTATTGTTATGGCATAATCATATCCAAGCTCCCTTGCCTTTTTGAATCCCTCTATAAGTGCATATCCCTTGCCCCTGTTTACATTGTAACTGACAAGTGTAAAAGGGGTTTGGCAAGTGTGGAGAAGTTCAAGTGTAGAGTCTGTGGAACCGTCATTTACCACTATTATATTTTTTGAATAATTGTATGTACGGGCAACTACATCCAACAATGTCTTCTCATTATTGTATGTTGGAATGATTACACACAATCTGTCCAATATCGATGGAGCATCTGCAAGATCCCTCTTCTTATGCTCCATATCAGATGACATTATATATTAGTGAAAGCTTTGTAAAGAGTTTGCCCTCCCCTTTTACGGTAACTTTACATTTGCAAACCCCATCTGCCAATGATGGTGCCCCGAACTCATAGAAGACAACAGGATCTTCAACTGGAGAGATAACCTGAATGTACTTTACATTTGCAACCGTATCCAGCACCAGCTCCTTACCTGTTACCAGTTCCATCAGCTCCTGTGCTATCTGTATTATACAGACGCCCGGAGTAATTGGATTTTCGGGGAAATGGGCCTTGTATATGAAATGCTCTTTATCAAGCTCAACCTTGAAAATGATGCCGCCGGCACCATTTGTCTCTTCTTTAATTGAAAAAAAGCTGTTTAGAAGTTTCATAGCTGTAGTTTTCTATAAAGGTTTTATCGTATAGTCTATAGTAAGTCTGAGGTTTGAAAGATCCACTGCCGAATCCCTGACAGGAAGCGAATCCATATTCTTGAAAATCTTCTTCAGATCCCTTTTTATAGTACGCCTTATGTACCATTTGTCAAGAAAACTGATAGCATTACTCACTTTTCCCCTCTTCTTGTCAATATTGTACTCAAAATCAAATGCCTTTATTCCAAACTGGTTCACAAGCGTGCATCTGAGACACTGCTCCACCTGCTTTACGACCAATATCCCCTGAAGCTCCATTGCCTTATATTTTACGGTAATGGAATAACTCTTCTTCTCTCCATCATGTTTTGGGAAAAAGTTTTCCTGGGAATGAAGAAGGCAGACATTTGCAAAGAGACTAATTGCCAGTATTAAAAACCGCTTCATCAATTGGCTTGTTTTGAGTGATATTTTCAAGGAGAATAACAGTCCTGTCTCCGGTATTTTCCAACAGTTCAACCCTGTTCACAATTGAATTCGCCCTGTCAAAGAAGAGGTTAATCTTTGAGAAGATTTGTCTCAACTCCTTCCTGACAGGAGTAAGCTCTATCTTGTATGCCTTGTCTGACGAGTATATTGACACCCTGAACTCCTTGCCATCCTGCACACATTTTCCAGTGATGCTCCCCATCATGATTGAGGCGATATTGCTGAAAATTCTGTTTGTGCCTATATCAATCTTATCTTGCTTGTCGTCACTTATGAGCAGTACACTGTTTCCATTGAGTATAAAAGTATAGTGATAAGGCTTTATATACTCCCACCTCAAGCGGTTTCCCCCGTTGAAATACATCTTGCCGTAGGATGTTATATTATCATCCATAAGCGACAGCTCCTTGATCTGTGAGAAATCACATGTCATGGTACCGATATTTGCAGCCGCAGAATTTATGGTCTCCATTACCCTGTTTTTTTCATCGGGATTCAGTGCAGTATAATCCTGCGCCATAACGGCACTGCCTATAAATAGTGAAATTGCCAAAAAAAGAATACGTTTCATACCAATACTATTTTGCAATCAGACAACAGCCGCTGATAATGAGAAAAACACCTATCCACCTTGTAAGCGGAATCTGCTCATTGAAAAATATCATTGCGGCAAACATTCCAAATACATAACTCAAGCTTATCATAGGGTAAGCCATACTGAATGGAAAGTGTTTTATGATATACATCCACAACACAGATCCGAGTCCATAACATATTCCACAACCCATAAAGTACCAGTTGGTAAAAAGGTCATGGAACCACTTCCAGTTCCAGCCAAACGGCTCCATCCTGTTGAGGGCAAGTTTCAAAAGCACCTGTCCGCCCGACAGAAGCATGCTCTGGATTATGGAGTATATTATTAACCGTATCACTTCGCAATTGTATTATATCTGCTTACCCAATAAAATGATTGAGAAATTCTTCTCCTCCTGCTGGTTGAAAATCAGCAGATACTCCGGCTTTCTATCCTTAAGTTGCACATTGCCGTAAACCATACCCAGAGGTATCCTTTCATGTCTCAAACATTGTACCGCACTGTAAAATGCAAGAGAAGAGGATGAGTAGCACTCTCCAAACAGATGTTTGTACCTCAATTTTGCAGTTACAGGGAAAAGTTCCTCTGTATAACGTGAATACTCCTCATCATTCTTTCTGTTTCCGTTGATGCCGGTAATTACGCCATCCACATCATCCATTGTTATACCTGCCTCCTGCAACACCTGCTCAACAGCCTTTTCAAGCTTCTGGAGTGACGGTCTGTAGAGCACTCTCATCGAATGGAGAGTACACAATGCCTTTGAAGAGTCATTTTCAAGCATGGCGGCCATTGAAACCTCTCCACATACACCCTCCATATCTCCACCTACATAACCTACCTTTTGAAGAAGTTTGAAGTACGATGGTGTCATCTCATCATGCGACCCCACAAGAGCATTGGAGATCTTGTTCAGTCTCATCTGCAGATATGCATCATAGAGGGCAGAATCAAAAGAGATACCTTTATGGGCATATGTAACATTGTAACCGTGCGATTTGGTACGTATTGCGAGCAGTGAACCTATCGTATTATGGGTTGACTGCATGAAATATGTGGGCTTGAGCATATTTTCACCCTCAAAGCAAAGTGCATTGAGAAACAGTTCTGTATTCTCAATACAACCAAGACCGGTTCCTGTAATTATGGCATCGGGCTGGGATATTCCCGACTCCTTCATTACCGTATAGGATGTTGCAACAGCCCTTTTAAGCAACAATCCCATTCTCCTTGCTTCAATCGGAGAGACAAATTCCTTGAAATTAGGATCAATGGCCCGTGTATATTTTACATCATAACTTATTGGAGAATCCATCCACTGCTCACACAACGGTTCTTGAATGGATATTTGTGATGTACCTGTTATATATATCCTGTTATTCATTCTCTTCTGTCCATTTAGAAATAAGCAAAGAGGAGTCATTGCCTCCAAAGCCAAATGAGTTGCATAAAATATTGTCAAGAGGCATCCTGTAATCACCTTCGGTAACAGGTTCCACAACATTTTCCTGCTTACTCTCCCAGTTCAAATTTACGGGAAGAAAACTCTTCTGCATTGCTATAAGGCACATTGCAAGCTCAATTGTTCCCGATGCACTGGTAGTGTGCCCGGTGAAGGATTTGGTAGATGACACAGGTGGAAGATCCTCGCCGAAAAGCCTTATCATCGCCTGACTCTCACTTATATCGTTATTTGGAGTTCCGGTACCATGAGCATTGATGTAGTTGACATCAGAAGGCTTTTTACAAGCCATATCAAGTGCCTCTTTCATTGCCCTGTAGGCACCCTCTCCTTCAGGCGAGGATGCTGTCTGGTGAAATGCATCACAGGCATTTCCATATCCCGACAGCTCTGCAAGCACTTTACAGCCCCTCTTTCTTGCAGACGAAGCCTTTTCCAATACAATGTAGGCAGCCCCCTCTCCAAGATTCAATCCTGCCCTTGAGGCATCAAATGGCCTGCACGGTTGCTGGTCAAGTATCATCAGAGAGTTGAATCCATTCAGATGGAACTTTGTAATACATTCACTGCCTCCCACAACAACAATATCTGCGAGCCCATTCCTGATGATATTTGCACCAAGAATAACAGAATTGGCTGCAGATGAACATGCTGTTGATGGTGTTGTGATAAAACTGAAACTTCCAAAATGGTCTGCAATCATCTCAGAACATGCGCCACAGTCATGAGTTGATATATATTCATTCTTTGAATCATTCTCCAAAAAATCAATATAATACTGTTCGCTCTTGTCCATTCCGCCCACTGTTGTGCCGGAGATGAATCCCACATCACCAAGGTCTGTTCCAATCAGTCCGGACTCTTCCAGAGCCTCTTTCAAAGCAAGCATTCCCATAAGGGATGTCCTTGTAGTAGGAACTCCGTCGGGAATTCCCAAACATTGACACATCTGCTCATTGGACAATTTCACCTCACCCACAGGGAACTCCGTATGCTGGGTCTTAAGGTATTTCAGTGCTTCAATTCCTGTAGCACGCCTTTCCAACGAAGTACATACCTCCTCTTTATTGAGGCCAATAGAGCAGACAATTCCGGCTCCGGTTATCAAAATTGGCTCTGTCATTATAATCCGATTATTTCGTTCTGTTCTTTGCTATATAGTCAGCCATTACTGAAATTGACTTGAAGATCTCCTTGCCTGCTGCAGGATCTTTCAACTTGATACCATAGTTCTTCTCCATCAATACGATAAGTTCCAATGCATCAATTGAATCAAGAGCAAGACCCTCACCAAAAAGAGGAGCATCATTGTCAATATCCTCAGGAGTAACATCCACCAAGTTCAATACTTCAATAATTTCATTCTTAAGGTTTAAAATCAGTTGTTCCATAATTGTAAGTAATTTAAATATTTTTAATTTTTTCAAATGTCTCTTCTATTGTTTTCTTTCCTATCATTCCATCACTAAAATAGGCCAGACAGGCGTTGAAATCATTATCGTTATAGCAGTCAAGCCAACCGCAAATTACGCCATTGTTTCCATTGTCCGCCATTGTCGCAGATACCACCATAGCAATCCGCTCAGGATCAAAATTCTCCAACAGATAGAATGATGTCTCCCCATATATTCTGTTTCTGATTGCAATCTCTCCGGTCACAATATTTGGAAGCGTATATACAAATATTGACGGACTCGGGAAAAAATTATCATTATCCTTTATGGTCTGCTGGTACATCCAGTCATTATGGTATGAACTGCTTCTGTTGAAAATCACTATGGAAGCAGCGGAAAGGTCAACTCCATCAAGTTCCTTTATAAGAAGTTCACTGGCAACAAATCCCAACTTGCACAGCAGATCCATCTTGAAGAACTTGGGATAGTTGCCGATTTTCTCCCTGTAGATGTCGGACAAAAGCTGCTTGCCTGTTGCCCTATGCTCCAAAGCAACTCCGCTGACAACCACTTTATCAGGCGATACTGTTATATACTTATTCTCCATATCACTCCCCCATTTTAAAAAGCAGTGCAACATTACATCCGCCAAATCCCGACAGCATCTTGATAAAAGAGCTCTTCTGAGTAACAGAATTTCCCTTAACTATATTTATATCTCTACTTACTCCTCTCTCGCCGAAGCCGGCTGTAGAAAGAAGCAGATTCTCCTCTATAGATTTCTGTGATATTATTGTCTCCAGAACACCAGCTGCACCCATTGTATGGCCATATATGCCCTTGTAACCATTTACCGGCACATGGGACAGACCGGCCCTGTCTATTGCAATAGACTCCATCTCGTCATTGTATGGAGTTGCCGTTCCATGAGCATTGATCAGGGCTATATTATCCATATCAGCCACATTGAGAATATCTTTCAGGCAGAGGTAACACCCCTCACCTGTACGCGACGGGCCTGATATATGGTTGGCATCATTGTGGATTGCACCTCTCTGCAGTACCCACTCCTTCTCACCTGCACTCTGATTCTCCCTCCTTGAAAATATTATTGTGGCAGCAGCCTCACCCAAATTCAAACCCTCTCTCTGCGCATCAAAAGGCCTGCACCTCTCCTTTGAAAGGGCCTTGAATGATTGGAAGCCAGTAACAATGAACTTGCTCTGCACATCGGCTCCAACCACAACAGCATGGTCATAGAGACCAGCCTCCAACATCCTGTAAGCTGTCAGTTGGGCACACGCACCCGAGGTACATGCATTTGAAACGGTTATTGGAGAGTTGCTGTTGCCAAAGAATGATGCAATGCGCTCTGCCGAATGGCTTGGGAGAACTTCATCCACAATATTCAAGTCAATATTGAGGAGATCTACATTTCCCTTGGTAGTTGAGAGGATAAACAACACCTTGTCTGAAGAGGGATCAATGTCAGTGCGTGAAATTGCATCATACGCCGACAATATTGATATTTTTTCAAAGAAGGTATAATCTTCTCTTCTGCCAGCACATATTCCACTGAATTTGAGATCAATCTCACTTCTGTCGGGAAAAAGGGAGGCCATAAAGGGTTCAGGAATATCCCACAACCCCTCATGCAGGGCCAAAGCAGAATGTCCCTCCTTCACCCTCCTGAAATTTTCAGATGTAGTATACCCAATCGGTGAAAATATATTGTCGGCTACCTTTACAATCATAGCAATCCCATTTTTCTCTTCCACTCCTCATAAAATGGAGGATTGATCCACATAAGTTCGTAATTTCTGTTCATGAATACCTGAACAGAGTGTCCTGTAGAGCACAGTGTATTGTCATTGAGACTATATATCTCGTAATCAAATATCATTTTTGCAGCCTCTGTTGGCCTATAATAAATATCCACTCTGCAAGGCATTCCATAGACAAGCGGCCGCTTGTACTGAAAATTGAGATCAATGAGCGGAGCATAATAGCCTTGTGAAAATATATCAAGATAGCCTATTCCATATTTTTTGCCGAAAGCCTCACGCGCATCTTCAAAATAGAGCGAGTATGATCCATGCCACACAAAATTCATGGAATCCACTTCGCTGAAACGCGGAGTGAACTCAACAGAGGCCATCAGTTTCTTGTCCTTGCACATACATTCACTATTTTGAATCAATATCACTCAATGCAATCTTCATCTCTGCACTGACAATTATCTTGTTATCCAACTCGATCACAGCATTGACCAGAGTCATCTGGAATACCTCTTCAACAATCTCTATTGAAGTTCTGATTGTATCATTGACCTTTGGCAGAGATTCTATCTTCAAATTCTTTATTGCTCCAATAAAACCGAGCTTTATTGTTTCCTTGTTCAAAAAATGGTTGATGTATCCCATTCTTGCAGCGCAGGTCTGGGCAATATTCTCTATCAGGCCTGACGATGAAAGATGGCCATTCTCAACAAAAATATTATCCTCCTTGACAAGCAGTGAGGTAACGCACTTTACATCATCATAATGCAGCAGTGTATCAACCATAACAAATGGAGGACGCTGTGGCAAAAGCTCAAGTATGTCTATCTGCTCAAAATTCATAACACTAACTCCAAAAATCATAATAGTTGAACCACTGCGTAGGATAGGACTTCAAAGTCGTTTCAAGCAGGGAAGCAAACTCCTGCGCCATAAAGGCCGCTTTCTCCGCTCTTTTTCCCTCTTGAGGGTAATCTATCTTATGGACATATATCCTGTAGCTTTTGCAACTCTCCTTCATTACAAAGACTGGTAACATTGGCAACTCCCTCTGTACCGCTGTTGCAAAGGGGCCATACGGGAATTTTGCACTCTCTCCAAAGAATTTGCATGAAATTGATTTCTGCGAGCCAAAAACCCTGTCACCCGGCATACTTACGACATTGCCGTCACTTAGAGCGTTGTTGACAGCAAAAAGATGCGACATGTCACTCATCACAGGAATCATGTTTATATTGTGACCTTCGAACATCTTTGACCTGTTCTTCATGACAGTCTCAGTTTCACCGGCAAAAACAAGAGCATATATCTTTTTTGTATCTGCTTTCAAGTGATAGCCGCACAACTCATAGTTGCCAACATGCGAGCTCAACATTATGAAACCATCTTCACCTTTCATAAGGTTGGAGAAATTGTCATTTCCTACAGTGGTCATATCAAACCTCTTGCCGGCATAAAAGGCAAATCTGTCAAGAATTATCTGTCCGAACTTATAGTGGTTCATGTAGACATTGAAAAAGGCCTTTACAGGGGAAAAACAGAACCTTTTCCTGAAGAAACGGTACATGGCAATATATCCTTTATGGTTAAATACCATATAGAACATCACCACAACGGCCATAACTGCGTAGAGAATTCTGATATTTATATATTTGAACATAAAAATCAGACTCCTCTGCATCCACGGCATGCCGTCGGTCTTGCCTGACCAGTCTTTCTCCTTTTCTATATCCACAACAGCAAAATTAGTTGATCTTTCTATCTATATAATCAATGAATTCCTTGAGTGTCTTAACATTAGCCATCTCCTCAGGAAGAATCTTGAATCCAAAGTTTCTCTCCACAATTACAACTACATCAAGGAAATCAAGGCTATCAATTCCCATATCATCCTTCAGAAGGGAATCATCAAAGATCTTTTCTTCATCAATCTCCAGATCCTCGAGCAAAAATGAAACTACAATCTCTTTAATCTCTTCTCTTTTCATAACTTAAAAACAGGTATTAATTGATTACTATAATGAACAAACCATAATGCTGTGTCCCCAGCCCAAATTATCATGTATATTTTCAACCTTCAATCCGGCCTTTACAACAAGCCGCTCCATATCCTCAGAATTGTACATTTTGCTGTTTCCATTTGCAAGGGCTGTAAAATAGAGGCTGGTCAATGTAAGGCAAAGCGCACTTGTTTCAAATTTCTGTCTGTCCCATAATGTCTCCATAATGAAGAGTTTTGTGTTTGGATTCATCGCCTCCTTCGCCCTACTCAAAATGCTTACAATCTCATCTTCGCCAAAACAATCAAGGAACTGGCTCATCCAAATGGCATCATACATGCGCTCCTTCGGGAATTTTTGGCTGTCATCAAGGAGATTGATTGGAAATCCCGAAATTCTCTCTGCTCCGGGCTGCGATGCTGTCTGCTCCTTCATCATTGCCAGCTGTTGAGGCAAATCAAGTATTGTAACATTCACATCCTTGTTGTAACCGACACACTGCAATGCCCATCTTCCCGTATTTCCGCCTACATCAATAAGCTCCTTCACATTATAGCTGAAGACTATTTCCAAAGCCTGTCTGAAAGAGTTGTCAGAATAGAAATGGTCAAATCCAAACCAGCTTTTTTGCACATCCGCAGGGAGGGAAGAGAGTCCCTCATATATGGTAGGCCAATCACCGAAATGGTTCAAACCCTCAGGTTTGCCATTTACAAGCGACTCCTCAAGGTGGAACCATCCTATATAATTGACATCATGGTTAAAATCAAGGTTTACCTTCACCGACGGATCAGTAAGAAGAAACCAACCGGTCTTTGTAATGCTGTATTTGTCGGTCAGCGGGTCAATAATTACAGTACCTATACTCAAAGAGGCCTCCAACAGACACTTCACGGCATACCGGGACAACCCTGTTTTTGATACAATCTCATTCTCAGTCAGTCCATTGTCGCTCTCCCTCAACATCTGCAATATTCCAAATTTCACCATCAGTCTTGATGCCTGGAAAATCACAGGGCCAAAAGCTATGAACTGGGCAAGCCTTTGTGCCTCTTTGGCAGAACACTGCTCCTTAGTATATTTTTCGTTTAATGCTGGAAATAGTTTCATATAGTTTAAAGTTTAGTCCAATTCATCTGCCAACCATTCTCCGAAGGCTTCTCCTGCAGAGGCAAGTCCCTGCTCCAAAAGTCCTATATACTCACCGAATTTGCCACCTTTCGCCTCAAGACGGTAATGCGCAATAACATCACCGGTCTCAGTTCTCACAACAAGACAGTCGCATACATTATTGCCGTCGTCATCAAATTTGGCAACTACCACTTTCACAGAATATTTGCAGCCCTGTTTTGTTGTCAGAGTAACATAAAGGTCTTTGTTTGACAACTTGCCGTTTGCCTCCTCAATAAATGCAAGTGCCAAAGTATTTTTATGCTTGCTTTCCCAATTGTTTCTGAAATTGGGATCACGATCCCTGTCATCTGCGGCTGACTCCATATATTCAATAAAGTCTTCAAGCCCCTTGTTGTCAAAGATTGCATCCCTGTAATCAATATAAAGGCTGATGCGTTTCTCCCCCGCAAGTTCATCAACATTACCGGCATCACCTTTTCTGCCCAATTCCAAATGCGATTCTGCATTTATAAGTGTGGCCGGAACGCCTTTGGCCTGCTCAAAAGTCTCAAATGTCTGGCTATTCTGTGGAACCTGTACTGCTTGAACAGTTGTATTTGCTGCAGGTGCCTCAGCAGGGTAAACAGTCTGTTGTACTGGAACTTCCTGCGCTCCATTTTGTTGAACCGAAGCTGATGCAGCGGAGGCCGATGCAACAGGGGCAACGGTCTGTACCGGAGCTTCAGATGATGCCATATTAAAGGCCGGCACCTGAACAGGTGTGGTTGACGGTCTCACCTTGGATTTGTTTGTCTTCATTATTGACTTCACAAGATCCTCTGCCAACTCGCCATAAAGATCGGTTCTTCTTACAAGTTCAGTCATACCGCTACGACCTGTCTGGTCATTTATTTCAACAGTCAGAACCGGTATAGGATTCATATCTTTGAAAATGTACATTACTCCCGACATACTCGCTCCTCCAGCTCCAAAACCTACAAGCATTGAGGCGGCACCACTTCCCATGTGCATCTTTTTGACATGAAAATACATCATGTATCCATTATTCTCAGTTGAAGAAATCTGCATACCATCCTTATTGTCCTTATTCCAGCACTTGATAAAGTATGTCTCACTTGCCACAGACTCCATAGGCCAATCCCTTACAAAATCATGACCTTTTGACTGCAGATGCTCCATATAGGGCTTGCCTTCAAGAATAAGATCTGTATAATCAAAGACCACTTTTGCAGTTATCGAACGGTTGCTTACTACAGACAAATCACCGGAAATCACTGTAATATTACCGGCAAAAGATGAAACACTAACCAACAATAGTGCAAACAGAATAGCTAAAACCTTAGATTTCATAATGTATCATTTAAATTTTCTAATAACTAAAGCACTGTTTGTTCCTCCAAATCCAAAAGAGTTTGAAAGCACAATATCTATCTCTTTATCAATAGTTTTTGTAGCCAGATTAAGATTCTTTGAAAACTCATCAGGTGCTTCAAAATTTATGTTTGGCGCAACAAAACTGTTGTGCATCATAATCAAGGAATAGACTATCTCACTGGCACCAGCCATCCAGCACTCATGACCGGTCATTGATTTTGTGGAGCTTATCAACGCCTTCTTTCCATTGAAAAGACGATCCAAAGCAATAGCTTCAAACATATCACCCTGTTTGGTGGAGGTGGCATGCGCATTTACATAATCTATATCATCTGCTGTAATGCCGGCATCTGCGATAGCTCTTGACATTGCAACAAAAGAGCCTTCGTCACTCGGCTGTGATATGCCTCCTCCATTGGATGAAAAACCATATCCCACAACCTCAGCAAGAATATTTGCCCCTCTTGCCACAGCATGGTCATAATCCTCAAGAACCAGAGCCGCAGCACCTCCACTTGGAATAAGTCCATCTCTTGAAGCGTCAAAAGGCCTTGAAGCCTTGGCCGGCTCATCCATTCTCACAGAGAATGCCGACAATGCATCAAAAGTTGCCATTGAATAGTAATTGGTCTCCTGAGCTCCACCACACAGAACCACATCCTGCATTCCCTGTTTGATGAAGAGGTATGCCAGACCTATAGAGTGTGATCCGCTTGCACAAGCTGCACTGACTGTAAAATTTACCCCCTTGGTCTTGAAGATGGTACTCAAATTCATATTTACGGTAGAGTTCATTGATTTGAATACGGCGCCATATCCAATAAGAGCAGAGTCCCTCTTCTCCTCCATCACTTTGGCAGACTCTATGACAGCCTGTGCCGAAGAATCATTTCCAAAAATCAACCCTACCTCCTTCTCCGACAAAAATGCTTCATCAATTCCAGCCTGCTCAAATGCCTGTCGGCTGGCCATGTACGCATACTCCGACTCTTCAGACATTCCAGACCTGATATGCCTATCAATCAATCCTTTAAGTTTTGGTCTCTCCACAACACCTGTCAAACCGGACCTGTAACCATAGTCAAGTCTCTCTTTCTGAAGTCCGATACCTGACTTTCCGTTATACAAAGAGTCCTTGACTTGCTCTACATCAGTTCCAAGACAGGACCAAATTCCCATACCTGTTATAACTACGCGTCTACCCATAAGAAGATTATGTATACAAACCACCATTAATTGAGATCACCTCACCTGTAATGTAAGATGATTTTTCAGATGCAAGAAAACATACAAGCTCCGCCACCTCTTCAGGTTTTCCGAATCTGCCCACAGGAACAAGTTTCTTAAGGGAATCCATATCAAGATCCTTTGTCATATCGGTCTCAATAAAACCTGGAGCAACAGCGTTTACTGTAACTTTTCTCGGAGCGACCTCCTGTGCCAAAGCCTTTGTTGCACCAATAAGCGCAGCCTTTGCCGCAGAGTAGTTTGTCTGTCCGGGCATACCTTTCAATCCCGACAGCGACGCCATATTGATAATTCTTCCGAATCTCTTAGTCATCATGCTCTTAAGCAACCTTCTTGTAACATAGAAAAAGCCGTTTACTGTAACATTAATGACTCTATCCCACTGCTCGTTCTGCATGAAAATCATCAGATTATCCTCTCTGATTCCGGCATTGTTCACCAAAATTGCAATATAATCATCAGGATGTTTGCTCTCCCAATCCACAAGGGCACTGTCTACCGAATTGATGTCAGCCACATCAAACTGCAACAACTCAGCCTTACCACCCCTCTCTGTAATCTGTGCAAGCACCTCTTCCGCCGCACTCCTGTTTGACTGATAATTTATGATTACTGGAACACCTTCGGCTGCCAGTTGGAGGCAGACAGCTCTTCCCAAGCCTCTTGATCCGCCTGTTACTAGTGCATATTTCATATCCTTAATACTTGACTATATAGTTTCTTAAGTAATTTTCAACATTCTCAATATCCTCATAGAATGGAGTATCCTCCACAAATAGAGGAACAATACTCCTGACCTGATTGTAATACTCTCTGACAGCCGGTGACAGTTTATCTGCAATCTTCAGACAATCAACTGCTTGAGCCAAAGCTATAAAGAGAATAGATACAACCTGGTATGCATTGTCTATAACCTTCTTGCACAACAATGCCGTATTTGTACCCATACTTACAATATCCTGATTGTCATTATTGTTAGGAATACTGTGAACGTAGTTAGGCATAGCCAATGTCTGGCACTCTGCAGTTGTTGATGTAGCTGTAAACTGGCACGCCTGCATTCCATAGTTGAGTCCCAACACACCCATATTGAGGAACGGTGGCAAAATGCCGTTGATCCTGTCATGGAAGAGATAATTCAACTGACGCTCTGCAGTCATGGCAAGTCTCACTACTGCTATCTTAACCTTATCCTCTTCCAACGAAATGTAATCACCATGGAAATTTCCGCCATGGTACACATTCCTGGTAACAGGATCCACAATAGGATTGTCACATGCAGAATTTACCTCCTCCTCAAGAATCTGCCTTGTATTCTTTAGAGTATCGTAAACAGGTCCCAGAATTTGAGGAGTACATCTCAATGAGTAGTAAGCCTGCACCTTATGTTCAAAGACACTCTCACCATTCCTTGTAGAGTCATACAATTCATGCTCTCTCTTCTGCAGACGCTTTGAACCTTTGCACAAAGTTCTCAACTTTTCAGCAATAACCTGCTGGCCCTCATGTCTTCTGCACTCGTTGAGCTCATATGCCATAAAATCATCAAATGACTCAGCAATCTCATTCATCCACGCAGAGGCAAGTACCGACCACTCCAACAGTTTCTCAGCATAGAACTGGTTGATAATTGAGATACCTGTCATTACAGAGGTTCCATTTGTTGCAGACAATCCCTCCCTTATGTGTATGCCGAACGGCTTGAGTCCATTCTCCTCCATTACATCTTTGGTCTGTCGCCACTCTCCCTTATAGTGAACCTTGCCCTCACCTATCAGGGTAAGTGCTATATGGGCCAATTGCACTAGATCTCCGCTGGCACCAACACTGCCATGCTCCGGAATAAACGGATAAATATCCCTATTTATAAACTCCTTCAGCAACAGAACCAACTCCGGATGTATACCGGAACGGCATTGCATGAATGTACCCAACCTGGCAATCATTGCCGATTTCACATAAATGTCAGGCAGTGGATTACCTGCGCCAGTAGCATGACTTCTAATTATATTATACTGTAAATCTGTAAGATACTTATCATCTACGCGCCATTGCGCCATTGGACCGAAGCCTGTATTTATTCCGTAAATGACCTTATCTTTGGCAAACTCCTCCAAAAAATTAAAACAATCCTCAACTTTCTCTATATCAGATTGTTCTACTATCAAATCCTTACCATTGAATAAGATCTGTTCAATTGCATCAAGTGTAAACATACTCAATCAATAATTTACTAACAACATATACATACCTAGTAATCTTACACTTATACACAACAAGCGCAAGTTACACAATTGGCAAAGGTATGCATTCGCATCAAGAAATCCAAATAAAAAAAAGCCTTATAGAACAGTTCTACAGGCTCATATTCAGAAGATAAATAGATTCGACGAGGTCATTTGAGTTCTATAAATATCACTCCCTTTGATACATCTCCATACTGTCTGAACTTCTCAACTGATTTACCGTCATTTCTGATGACTATCATTGATTTGATTTGTTCGGGATTGATAACTAAAGAATCTGACGGAGAGAAGATCCGTCCGTTGGAATCCTTTATGACATAAAGGGGACGGGATGCCATTTTTTGCCCTACGTCATTGGATTCCCTTATATAGATGTCTGACCCTGATGACTTGGATGTGTCAGGAGCTATCAGTTCGAACTCCCTGTTGACGCAATCTGCTGGAGTTGATCCGGTAGTGATTACCATGGCCCTATCAAATCCCTTGGCAACCCTTACCCCCTTAATCAGATCAGGATTCAATTTATCTACCACCTCTTTTGAGACTATTTTGCCGTTAAGTATATACAGGACATTCTCTTCTTGAGCAAATACAACTGATGCAAAGAAAAGAACCAACACATTTAAAAGTAATTTTTTCATATTGTTTGATTTTAGCAGAAGACTCATTTATTCTGAAACAAAGATATGTCAAATGATTTCATTTGCAGGTTAATTGCAGGTTAACAAATGTTAACTTATGTTAATTTTTACTGTTCTGGCCATTTTTTGCATACATTTGTAATGAAACTAAAAGTCATGAACCGTAACATCTTCAGCAAAATATCCATTGCAGCAATAGCATCTTTGACACTTCTGGCCATTGTCCAATGCTACTGGTTGGCAATTATGCTGAATGATCAGGAGAACGATTTTAAGAGAAGAGTGGAATCGGCTGCATATAAAAGTGTCTACAAAACATTCAGGATGGGTGCAATACCTGGAATAGAAAATGCCGAGATACTTAATCTTGATCTTGAAGAGTTCAACCTCCATTTTTCAGCCAATCTGCTTGAACTTGATATTACAGAACCATATTTTGCCAATATTATTGACAACCACTCCAATATGGTACTCATGAGATATGGCTCCAGGGATAGTATTGGGAAGGATTACATGAAAAGCCGGATTGTCATTGATGATGACAACAACTACATACTTGAACTCATAATGCATATTCCCTATGACAATTTCTGGAAGAGCATGAAATGGCTGCTGATCTCCTCAATTGCCATTGTTGTATTGCTGGCTGCGCTTCTCTTCTATATAGTGCGTACTCTATTCAGACAACGTACACTGGATGAGATGAGAAGGGATTTCACACGTAATATTACCCATGAACTCAAGACTCCCATTGCTGTTGCATCAACAGCTGCCGATGCCCTGAAAAACCATTCGGCTGAGGATAATCCGGAGCGGAGGAGACGATACCTCGACATTATAGCTGTACAGCTTGAGCAGCTGTCGGGAATGACGGAGAAGATTCTCTCAATCTCTGTTGAAGGAAAGGAAGAGGTAATCAGTAGAGAGAAGCTTGATATTACAAACCTTGTCACAGAAGTCATCTCAGATTTTGATAACATAGGTGCATCATTGGTGCTAAACTCCAATGAAAAGGTTGAAATAGAGGGTGACAAATTCCATCTTAAGAATGTAATCACCACGATTATAGATAATTCAATCAAATATTCAGAAGAAAAACCATATATCTGCATTTCTGTAGAATCATCAAATGGCAAGGCTGTTGTTACTGTTAAAGATAATGGTATTGGCATTTCAAGGGAGAATATGAAACATATTTTTGAGAAATTTTACAGAGTGCCTCAAGGTGACCTGCACAATAGCAGAGGATATGGCATAGGCCTTTACTATGCCAAACGTATAATTGAGGCCCATGGAGGCACAATTTCAGTGGAGAGCAAATTGGGGAAGGGAACAAAAGTCACATTGGAGCTTCCTGAATGAAGCCTGAAGATAAAACACAGGGACTTAGGAACATCGGAGCAAAAACTTAAAATAATTGAGTGTAAAAATCATGTCACATCATGGAGAGGGAATATAAAATATTGCTTGTGGAAGACGAAAGAATGCTTGCCGAAATTCTTGGCGATACACTCAACGACAAACATTTTGACGTTGATCTGGCATACAATGGCAAAGAGGCGCTCCAAATGCTATCGGAGAGGTGCTATGATGTGATAGTTACTGATGTAATGATGCCACAGCTTGACGGATTTTCATTTGTAAAACAGATTAGACACAACGGCAATAATGTGCCGGTCCTTTTCCTTACAGCACGTACTGCAACGGAAGATGTTGTAAAGGGGTTTGATATAGGGGGAAATGATTATTTGCGCAAACCGTTTGCCATTGATGAACTTATAGCAAGAATCAGAGCTCTTGCACAACGCCATGAGGGCATTGGCACTACGGGTAAAAGTACCCCCTCAAAATATGGTTATATTTACGATGCTGCCACATACAGACTTGGCAAATACAGCTTCTCGCCAAAAGAGTGTACCCTAATTGAACTACCCGCAGAGCAGGCATCTGGAGAGAAAATGGACTGCTTGGGCTCCTCTACATCTTGTATGAACCGCAGAACCATAAAGCTTGCTGCAAGGGAGAGTGCCGTTCTCCAGGAACTCTGCAAAAATATGAATATGGTGGTGGAATCGTCACAACTGCTCATGAGACATTGGGGAAATGACAATTTTTTCAGTCTGCGAAGTCTGAATGTCTACATTACCAGACTCAGAAACCACTTCAAAGATGAACCTGCCGTAAAGATAATAAGCATAAGAGGTGTGGGCTACAGACTGGAGGTGCAGATATAAAGAGTCTGCCATATATCCAAAATTGAAATATATGGCCCAAATATTGTAAATTTGTCCCCTGTTTCAACATAAGGGATATGAATGAATTGAATGGGAAATTGGCAGTGCTTCTGCAGCAGTTTGGACTATCTGAAAACCTTGTAATGCCTCTGCAATACACTGGGGCCGTGATTCTGATACTTATTATAGCATTTGTGATTGACAGGATATTCAGGAGGGCAATAATTCCTGCCATACGCAAAGTTACAGCCAAAACGGGATCGACATGGGATGATTATCTGTTGAGTGATTCGGTACTGGAGAATCTGTGCAGGCTCATCATTCCAATCTCGGTCTATGAACTTATTCCTTTTGCATTGCCTGAGGGAGGCATATTGGATCTGGCAATGAAATTGTGTCAGGTTTACATAATTGTAGCATTTGTCAAACTTATATGTGCCTTCATCTCCTCGCTTTATGAGATGTTCAGCGGGCATGAGAAGACCAAAGACCACTCTTTAAAGAGCTTCTACCAGATGTTAAAACTTATAGTGTGGTGTGTGGGAGCCATTATTATAGTGAGCACACTGCTTGACAAGAATCCTCTTGCAATACTTACAGGACTTGGAGCAGGAACAGCCATACTCATGTTGGTCTTTCAGGATACCATCAAGGGCTTTGTGGCAGGCATACAACTCATGGCAAACGACATGTTGCGTCCGGGAGACTGGATTACAATGCCAAAATATGGTGCCGACGGCGATGTAATTGAAGTCACCCTCACCACAGTAAAGGTACAGAACTGGGACAAGACCATAACCACAATACCCCCTTACGCCCTTGTAAATGATTCTTTCCAGAACTGGAGAGGAATGTTTGACATTGGAGGCAGGCGTGTGAAACGTTCAATAAACATAGATATGAACACTGTACGTTTCTGCACTCAGGAGGAGATTGATGCTTTCAGGAAGCAACCATGGATGGAGGGCTTTGAACAGAGTGGCACTGAACCTGTAAACCTCTACATCTTCCGCCACTATATGGACTATTATTTGCGCCACAATCCAAAGGTAAACCAGAGTATGACAATGATGGTACGCCAGTTGCAGCCGACTGCACAGGGAATGCCAATTGAACTCTACTTCTTCTCTGCCAACACTGCTTGGGTTGAATATGAGCGTCTCCAGGGAGAGGTCTTTGACCACGTTCTTGCAATGCTACACATTTTTGACCTCAAGGTGTTCCAGAGTCCTACAGGACTGGATATCAAGAACTCTTAGGAGAGCATCTCATCGAGTAGTTCCAACGGCACACCGAGTAATTTAATCTTGCGGGCCACCTGGGGCAGTTCATTTTTAATGAACTCACTCCTCTGCTGCTCCATAATGAGTTGGGGTGCTGAGGGGGACACAAAATAGCCTATACCCCTTTTATTGTAGATTATCTCCTTTCCCTGCAGGTACTCGTATACTCTTGCAATGGTGTTGGGATTGACACCAAGGTTCACCCCAAGTTCACGCACAGAGAGGATCCTTTCGTCGGGAAGATATTCACCTGAAAGAATTTTCTCACAAATTGACTCTGCAATCTGCAGATATATAGGTTTGTTCTGATTAAAATCCATACGCCACTCCTCTATGATATCTGCATCTTTTTTATTCTCCAATATGCAAATGCATATAAAAGCACAGAAAAAGCCAGACATACTTTTTCTGAAATATCCTGAACATACTCATGGATCACGCTCCATGTTCCGGCATATACCCTCTCATCATTCCAAAATATGAAATTAGTAATAAGAGTTACCGCTTCACTCAAGATATAGGCCATAGCAATTACACATAACATAGTCTTTGCCAATGCTCTCTTCTTAAATATAACATTACCAAATATTGCCGTACTTACCAATGTGAAAATTACAGGACAGCAAAGAGAAAAATCAATATCAGCAAGCGAAATGAATTCTTCATATCTCAAAAAGAATCTATCATGTCCCATATTGCTGAAGAGCAGTACTGCAAAATAATCCAGTGCCAGACTCAAAAGCAGGAATGACACAGGCACCAATATAAGTGAAATGACAAACATGCTGGCAAATTTTTCAAAGGCTGATGCCGGCAACATGATGAAAGATGCCTTGCCGCGACTGCTCCTGAATTCCCTATATATCTTGAACGGCGCCATAAATGAACAACTGAACAAAAACAACTGAATAATCTGCACTCTCTCTACTATTCTTAACTCGCCCACATTATAAATGAGGAAATAAAACAGATGCACAGAGACCAGCAGCACAATAAAAAGCAAAGCAAACCCCATCACCCTGAACCTGAGGTCATATTTCAATACCTTAATGAACCTGTCAAATGAAAATATATTGTTATCCATAATGCAATCATTTATTATTGAAAATATCCTTGAACAATGCCTTGTTCTGCAAGGCGCAATTGAACAGCAACTCAAGGTCTACAGGAGTCTCATCACCATCAATATTATGCTTTACTGTAAGATACCCCCTCAAATCCTGTTGGCAGTAGAGTGCCCGGTCATTATATTTTGGCTCAACTGAAAAAGAGAGTTTCTCTGCAATCTCCCCAATTGAGGCATTCAAGAGCACCCCTTCCCTATCCAGAATTATGATCGGGTCTATCAGATTCTCCAGATCCTTTACCTGATGTGTAGAAATTATTATCAACTGGTCATCAGATGCATTTTCCGCAATAAGCCGTCTCAAAAGGGCCTTTGACGGTATGTCAAGGCCATTGCTTGGCTCGTCCATAAGCAGTACTTTTGTACGGAGCGACAGTGCCAGTGCTATAATTGCCTTCTTCTGCTGGCCGTGTGACAATTTGGGGAACTTTGCATTTGGGTCCACACCAAACTCTGCAAGAATATGCTGGAGTCTGTCGGGAGAAAAATTTGGGTAAAATTTGCCAATTTGCATAGCATATCTGCCCACCTCAATATTCTCACCGGCGAAGTCCTCAGGGATGTAATAAATCTCCCTTAAAAATGAAGGAGTCCTGTTATATGGCACCTCTCCAAACAGAGTGCATTCTCCACTTTTCAATTTTAAGAGTCCCGACAAAATCTTGAACAGAGTAGACTTGCCTACACCATTCTCTCCCAGCAACCCATAGATCTTTCCCTGTTCCAAACGCAGACTTACATTGTCAAACACCTTGTGCTTGCCGTATGAAAATTGTGCATTTCTGATTGAAATCATAACTATATTAAAAATTATTTAAATGAAGTCAAGCACACTATTTGTGTAATAGTGTAGTAGTACACTACAAATATATTCAAAAATAGACTGGAAACAAATTTTTTAACTGTATTTTCTTGTGAATATATGTAGGGTCCGTAAATTTTATGCAAAGTCTTTAAAAAGTTTCTAACTTATGTTAATAAGTGTATAAGCAACAACACCCCACATGAGATGATTAAACTTTACAAAAGGCCTTTTGGCAAGACATTCTCATTCTCAACTCTGTTAGGATTATTGGTGTTCCTATCTTCATTGGTTGTATTCGGCAGATATGTTTTGCTCCCTTGCCTGCAGAACGGTGACTGGGCTTCATGGGTGGCTCTGGGTTTAATATCAATATTCTTGTTTGCAGTCTGGTACTCATATATAGGCATGTACTTTTACATTATTCTGGCTCCCGACACCTGGCAATTGGAGTGTTGAAGCGGTTGAAATGGTAAAAAAAGGGAAGAAACGTGGCAGTCTCTATCTGGGCATACTGATGGTCGATCCAAATGACTATGCAGAAATTGTTTCCACTCTGGAGGGTAAAGGTGTTCTGGTAGAAACTTACAGGAACCTTTCACATAAGGAATTTAAGGAAGTAAGCAGGAGAATTAGAAAGGGGTTGTAAGATTATAGGGTTGAGGCTCCGCCATTCCAATAATTAAATCTTATTATATTAACCTAACCCAAAAATAAACTTCCTGCTGATTTTAATCATATTATTTACACTGGAGTTTACTTTAATAAAGGGACTCATATAATGCAACTGGTCCCAAATGCCACAATTTAGTCTCTTCCTTCTCCAATTGCTTGTACAGGTCAGACTTATAAAGAGTTTCTATAGCTTCAGTTATAGAAACCCCTTTATCCTCCACCATCAACATTGCCAACCAACTGATTTTGGAAGGGAGAAGCAGATATAAATTATCTTGAGTAATATTCAGGTTCATCATAATTTTACCTCCTCCGCTTGTATAAAATTCAATAATTTAAGAGAACGCTCCGTATGAAATAAAAACTGATCAACAAGTTTATATGTTTTAAGCTCTTTAATAAGAGTTGCCTTATCAATCAATCTTCCCTCATAGAGAGCAAATGCAGCATAAACTCTATCATTTGCAACCGGCCCATAAACTACATCATAATCGTGGGTAAAATTTTTAATAGTACGATTACTCATCACAAAGTCAACCCATTCTTCTGAAGGTCCATCAAAAAAGAGAATATTCAAATTACTTTTCTCTTTTTGGTCATATTCATAAATGTTAATATAACCACTGTCTGATTTACTTTCAGCCATTCTACGCTTCACCCAAGAAACTGCCTGATCATATGAGGATGTTGCATAGAAGCCAACTCCATAATCTAAAGTTCTGTTGGGTCTGCGAATTTCAGGGGCTTTTACGATGTCCAAACTCCCATGATAAATTTTCATATCCTACCTCCTCTTCTCAATAAATTCATCTATATCTTCCAGCAACCACTGATAACTTTGCGTATGTAGAATATCAAAATGATCTTTCAGATAATCCAGAACACCAAATTTTACAAATATATCCAGGACCTCTCCTCCCGACAAATCCTTAGCTTTCTTGTATTGCTCAATACAAAATGATATAAAGTATGCTATGTCCTGATCTTTATTATTCATAATTTTTGATGTTAATAACATCAAAAAAATTTATAAAGTTATAAAATAAAACAAAAAAAGCATCCAAAATTGGATGCTTTTTTTGTGACCCCGACAGGATTCAAACCTGTAACCTTTTGATCCGTAGTCAAATGCTCTATTCAGTTGAGCTACGGGGCCGAAATGCTGAGAAATTACTCAGCTTTATCTGTTTTAGCTACGAAAGTTCTCTCTTTGATACGAGCTTTCTTACCTGTTAGTTTTCTTAGGTAGAAAATTCTAGCTCTACGAACTTTACCAGCCTTGTTGAACTCAATTGACTCAATGAACGGTGAAGCGAATGGGAAAATTCTCTCTACACCAACACCATTAGACATCTTTCTGATGGTGAATGTTCTTGTTGAACCAGATCCGCTGATTTGGATAACTACACCGCGGAATTTCTGTAGTCTCTCTTTGTCACCCTCTTTGATTTTGTAAGTAACGGTGATAGTGTCACCAGCTCTAAATTGAGGGAAATTTTTTTGTTCGCCTGCAAATGCCTGCTCTGCAATCTTAATTAAATCCATCTCTTTAAATGTTTTTAGTGGCAACATTACACCTTTTAAAAAAACCATATTTCAGGTGCTTGTAAGAGGTTGCTTTGTTATTTTTTGGGAGTGCAAATGTAGATATTATTTTTCATTTACCAAAAATATTTTAGTTTTTTTTTGAAAAATATTTCACAATTCGCATTTTGGGCTACCTGATGGACTCTTTTGCATCCGCCATGCACATATCTTCTCTCCAATTTATATCAGAACATTTATCTAAATTCTAATTGCAGGAAATACTCTGGCAAACATTACTTGGCAGTTCCTCCGGCCTTGTACAATGCACCTCCTATGCAGTTATATCTGGCTCCTGTTACAGAACTCATGCAGTTTGGCATATCTGCTATATAAAGAGCACCGAGAAATGCAAAGATAAGTGCCTCCTTAAAGTTTACAGTCTGTTTGTCGGGAACAAAATATTGGCACTGTGGGGCTGCGGCCTGCATACGCTCCACAAGGTATTTGTTCAATGCTCCACCTCCGGTAAGAAGCACCTTGCCACCTTTAATATGTTTTGAAATCTGCACAGCCACATGTTCACAGAATGTTGCAAGCTTATCTTCAAGAGACAAATCAAAGGAGTCAATAAGTGGAAGCACATCTGACTCAACCCACTCGCGGCCAAGCGATTTTGGTCCGGTCATGGAGTAGAACTCCAGACTGTTCAATTTATCAAGCAACTCTCCACAAAGAGTTCCCTTGCGTGCCATTGCACCATCCTTGTCATATTCAAGGCCAATGGTTCTGGTGTAATGGTTAAGCACATAATTGACCGGAGATATGTCGTAGGCAACACGTGTAGCGATTTTACGGCCATCCTCTCCAACAGCAATGCTCTCTGAAGATATATTTGAGAAACCTCCCATATTGAGGCAGTAATCATAATCAGAGAAGAGGTTGCGGTCTCCTATTGGAACAAGTGGCGCTCCCTGGCCGTAAAGGGCAACATCTGTTGTCCTGAAATCACATACGCAATCAACACCGGTCTCAGCTGCAATTCCAGCTCCTGAGCCAATCTGCGATGTAAATCTTATTGAGGGCTGATGGAACACAGTCTGGCCATGGGAAGCAATGATATGCGGAGTCGCATCATTCCTCTCCATAAATGCCTTAACACGCTCTCCCAAATAGATACCGTAATCAGAATGGAGCAGTGCGTATTCCAATGCATTCATGTTCTGCGCATTACCCAATTTGTCCTTTAATTCCTGCGGATAGCCTTCATCTTCTGCCTTGATTATCTCATAATGCCATTTACCGGCCCCGTCGTTGCCCTTCCTGTCATATCTGAAGTTAACATAACATATATCAAGGCCGTCAAGTGAGGTACCCGACATGAGTCCTATCACTTTTATTCCTTTTTCAATATCAATGACTTGTCCGGTAGAAGTTGTACTTTCCATATCTGCAGAAGTTTTGTTTTAAATTGTTATGGCGTAAAGTTACCATTTAAAATTTCTCTTTACAACAGTTTGGTTCCCTTTATTGTCAATTACAGTAATCTGGAGTTTATGGGTAATGCCTCTCTTGATTCTCGCCTCCTTCAACGGAACGGTCAGGCGCGCTGTTTTGGCATCATAACGGGCCAAGACCCAGTGGCCATCAATCTCTACCCTGTAACTGCCTATTCCCGACAATCTGTCTCTTATCACAAAAGAGACAGCATTGCCCCTTAGCACCGCACCATTCTTGAAATTAGGAATGATCTCAGGAGCGTCCTGATCCAATGTAATTGTATAGTTTCCAAATGTTGAAATTTTAGCCTTGACAACTCCATTCTCATACCTGCCGCCAATTCCGTACAAACGGCCGTTTGCACCACAAGAGGCAACGAGGGCTTTTGATGCAAGGCTGTCGGGACCATTATATGCTATTTGTATTGTAGCACCCGAGTGGAGCGGAACCTCACCTGTATGAACCCTCCACACCGGAGCAAATGGAGTTATTCGGCTCTCCGCACTGTCGAGATTGAAATAGATGTTCCTATACAATGATGCCGGCGGTATTGATATTCTGAATCCATCACGTTCATAGACATTTGCCATATACCAGGCCATATGCGTGCCCTGCGGTCTTGCCTTGATCTTGTCAATATACAGGGAGTCGTCTCTCCTTACATTATAGCTCTTCACAAATTTGTTCCTCTTGTAGTCAAGCAGTTCAATTGTAACCTTATGCGGCAAAGTGTCGGGAAGAAAGATTATTCCATCATTTTTCCTCTCAATTTTTGAAGAGAGCAGGTTTCCCGGCTCAACGTATGTCTTTATTGCAGATTTGCGCTCATTGTGCCTGCGCGAATACTCTATAAGGCTGTTTATATATTTTGACTCCTCAAACGGCACCTCCCCGATTGTAAGATGAAAGACAAGGTCTGAATCGAGATACACTTTATACTCATTTACAGCAAGTTTCGCATGGGTCCCCTCCATCTTGTCTACGGCATCAATCGCCACATAAAAATATTGGGGCACCTTTATGGCTGCATTTGCATCCTTCGGACGCTGGATGCGGAATGTACGCGGTGCTCCAAAAACATTCACATATCCGTAAAAGTCAACTCTGTTGAGTACCGGTGCAAGATGGTCTGTTGCCTCCACATAACCACGCTCAAGTACACTCAAAGGAAGATTGTTTTCATTCCTTATCTCAAAATGCAAGTGAGGGCCACCCGAAGAGCCTGTATTTCCGGCATAGGCCACAAGTTCTCCCTTTTCTACAGGAAAATCCTCTGGCGAGAACTCAAGATCTATCCTGAAGCTCTCCTTCTCATATTGTTTGTCCACCAGATATTTCTGAATATGCTCCGCATACTTCTGCAAATGGCCATAAACCGACACATAGCCGTTCGGATGGGTTATATATAGTGCATTTCCATAACCGGTTGGAGATACTGTGATTTTTGATATATATCCCCTCTCAGTTGCATATATCGGAGCACCTGACACTCCTCCTACTCTAAAATCAATACCGCTGTGAAAATGGTTGCCTCTCAACTCCCCATAATCTCCCGACAGACTCATAGGCACCTCAAGCGGATACCTGAATACAACGCTGCTCTCAACAGCCTCCCTGCCGGCCATCTTCAAATCTTTCTGTTGTGCAAACAGAGAACCTTCAAATACAACCGTACTGATTATAAATAAAACAAAAGGGAGCAGCCATTCAGCCACTCTCTTTTGTGCAGTTACATTACTGTATCTATTTTTCATCTGTAATAAAATCATTTAAAACGGCATTATATGCTCTACTAACTGAACATCTTCTTTATCCTGTCAAAGAAGTTTTTGTCATCAGTATTCGGCTTTGGTGAGAAATTGGCAGAATCCTTGAGTTTCTCAACAAGTTTCCTCTCATCGGAAGTAGTACTCTTTGGAATCCAT
>JAFQHE010000057.1 GCA_017398125.1 Bacteroidales bacterium | reverse complement strand
TAGGAGTAGTGCTCCTTGCTCCCCTTTTTTGCCCGACAAATCTCAAAATAGTGGCTGCCGTCTGTTATCTTTTCCAAAGCATCTGCTTCTGTGGTATCTATATGCAACTTCTCCCTCAACCGGTAGATGTTGTGTGCCAGAAGTCCCATTGTCATCCTGAGGTTGATCTCAACTACCGGGTTATAACCATAAATCCTTTCACCTTCAGCATATTCAAAACCACTTGCACTCTTTTCATCTCCGTACGGCAGGTATGCAAACTGGTCAACTCCCACAAAACCCTCATATTTTTCTGCAATCATCTCCTGTATGAAATTGAGCAGCAGGTTTTTGGCTATATCCAAACTCTCCTTTTGAACATATTTTACAATTATATTTTCAATCCAGCTGTCAGAAGCAAGAACATTGCCGCTGTACATTCCGTTATGGGTATAAAACAGAGAGTAGCCAACAAACTCAACTTTGGAGCAACTGCAACGGAAGAGCATTGCAAACTCCAGCACAGGTTTGAAACGCTTCTCCACCACTACACAACCATGTTTTCTGATAAGGTTTCTGCACCATCCCTCGTCGCTGTGGGATAGTTTTTCTGCAACAAACCTTATTCCCTTCCCGCTTCCCGACAGAGGTGCCTTGAGTACCACGTGCCTTTCATTTTTGAGAAATTGCCGAACCTCGTCAAGGCTTCCGGCTGCTGACCTGTAATTGTATCCGGTGAAAATGGTAATGGACTCAGGACTACAACTGGTCATTGGAGATACCTGCAGATTTGTGCAGGCAGTTGTGGCAACAGAATCGTTTGGGCTGTTCAAAAGTTTGGATTGCAGGTTCAGATACTTCAGAGCCTCTATTGCTACCCTGCGGTCAGAAAGCTCCCTAATGGCTGTAAGCACTTCATCAGATGGAAGAAGGCTGCAAGGGCATCCCTCTTTGATCAGCCTGTCGCGCAGAACTGAGTTCCAGCCCCATGGAAGAATCTTTTTTGTGGCACTCCAGTCGCGGTTTGCATTTTGTGCCCAGCCTGATCCAAAATCTTCCCTCATATTCTCGGGAAGCGGCTCATCATAATCGGCCAAATTATCCAATCCGTACATGAAGTGTGTGAGGCGTGAGCAGTCCCGGCCAAAGGCGAGGGCACTCTCCGGCGGCACAAAATGGATGTCTCCGTTTGCCAGACAAAGATCGTGTTCGGGATTAAAAATGTACATTGTATGCCGGTTTTCTCTTATTCCTTTCAGTTCTCCAACTCAAACAGATCAACTCTGGGCCACTCCTTTACCCTCTCCATTGCACGGGTAATGCTTCTGTTCATCTGTCTGGACAATTGCGGGCCATTCCATGATGAACTGTTGGAGATGAATACCCAACAGTAGTGGTCATACCTATTGCCTGCTGCAGCACTCCTTACTTTAACCTTGTGGACTTTTACCAATGCACTTGTTCCAGACATCGAACCGCTCCTTTGCCACTCTCTTGATGTTATGCTTGACCATCCGGCAGGTCTTTCGTATTTGCTCAGAGGTGTCATGAAATCTATGCTCTCTTGAGAAAGGAATGAAGCTTTGCCGGGATGTTCGTTTATGGCAGCTACGAGTTTGACCAGTTCAACAGGTGAGGCTACCCAGCCTCCTGCGCCATACAAACCATGCACATCGTTGCCTCCAAGACTCTTCATCACAAGGGTATCGCAACCGTCGTAGGCGGGTACAGGTTCGGCCTCCTTTACCTCATAGTAGCTCACCTCATTCTCTCTTAATGAGGTACTGTAATTTTCCGCAAGATGAATGTCATGGCAACCTATTGGGGCAAGAACTGAATCCTTAACATACTCTTCATACGACATGCCGCTTGCCTTCTCAATCACTTTGGAAAGTACTATATAACCAAGATTCGAGTAGTCGAACCACTCTCCAGGTCTGGCCCTCAATCTGATTCTGGTGGCATATTCAACCATATCTTCCATGCTTAAAGGCAACTCCTTATCAAGATACCTGGCCACCAGATCCCTGTTGAATGCAGCGTCTCCATGTGGATTCGCAAACCCGCCAAGGTGCCTCAAAAGGTGTTCAACTGTTACTTTTGAAATCTTTTTGTCCCGACAATTGAGAAATGTGCTGTCATTCAGTATACCATCTGCTCCAAAGACTTTGGTGTCAGGAGAAAGGCTGCCGTTCTCGCAAAGCCTCATTACCGCAACGGCAGTGATAAGTTTTGATACAGAGGCGATTCTGAAAATATGTTTGACTTCACATTTGACACTGTCCTCGATATTGGCATAGCCGTATCCCTTGGCATAGATCAGACTGTCATTGCGCATAAGAGCAAAAGATCCTCCTTTAATTCCCCAGTATCTCATGAAACGCTCAATTGCAACATCAAACCTCCTTGTCTGCTCATGGTCGCTCATTTCATTTGTTATCAGGTGATTGAGTGGAGTGGGGGATGGTTGGACTTCATCCATCTCTCCCCTTTTGTCAGTACCACTGCCAATTCCCCACGCGCTTATACACAACGCAGAGATGACAATAACACTTGCCAACCAGACAATCTCCTTATGTTTTTTGATGAACTGCATAAAATGGAATACGTCATGAGTTGCAAATTTAGTAATAGTAAATGAACTTTATAGATTTATTGCATCAAGAAATCAATTTATTTCTCGGGAATTGAACATTGGCAATATGATTGGATACTTTGCCCATTTTTCTCCTATCTTTGCAGAGCTGTCCGTATGGCTGGAGGTATATCTCAATTCAGCCAAAGGGGGAGCCATTAAAAAAACTATTTATGCAGAGAGTCAATTCATTCATTGTAGACCATACAAGGTTGGAACCTGGAATATATGAGTCAAAAATTAATGGGGCATACACGTATGATGTGAGGTTTGTAGCTCCAAGGGATGCTGTAAAGAATGGGGTATTCATGAATCCTAAAGTTGCCCATACACTTGAACATTTTCTGGCAGATTATCTGAGGACAAAAACTGCTGAGGAGTTTTCGGAGAAAGTTCTGTATGTGGGACCAATGGGATGTCTTACAGGTTTTTACTTGCTTACAACAGAGCCATTTGAACCTCAATTTTTGAGGGAACTGATTCTTGAGGCCCTTGAACATATACTAAAGGCCAAGGATGATGAGATTCCGGGAGCGAGCGAACTTACCTGTGGCAATTACAGGTATTTTGATCTTGAGGGTACCCAAAATTTTATAAATGGAGTAATAGTTCCAAATTTCAAATCGGAGTTGTTTTCAGTGGATTATCCGTTAATTGAGGCGTAGCTGAGGTGCTGCGGCAGATAGTCTTTAATTTGTATATGAGGAAATTGAAAAATCCGTGGCTCGGAATTCACGGTTATAATTGTTTTGGATGTGCACCGTCAAATGAGAATGGTGTGCAGATGAGATTTTACGAAGAGGGAAATGAGATAATAAGTCTTTGGAAGCCAAAGGCTCAGTTCCAGGGTTGGATAAACACTCTGCATGGAGGTATACAATCAGTACTCCTTGACGAGATTTGCGCCTGGACGGTAATCAGAAAGACCGGGAAGTCGGGAGTCACAAGCAGAATGGAAACCCGTTTCAGAAAAGGTATTTCGACACTTGACAGATACCTTGTGATCAGGGCTGAGATTGTAAGTGAGAGAAGGAATCTGGTTGAGATAAAGGCTGCTATATTCAATGAGGCCAGTGAATTGTGTTCGGAAGCAAAATGCCAGTACTTTACTTTTACTCCCGAGCAGGCTCCTAATATGTATGCCAATCCTTGTGAACCTGAAGGAGATGAGTTGACTATGGAGCAGGCTGTGGCAGCACTTATGACTGAATAGTTGGATGTGATCTGTTATACGGCTGTAGACACAGTAAATAATTTGTTGTTAAATTGATAAAATTCGGGAGATACAGATGATTTCCGGTAGTTTTTTGATAGCTGCATTTGTGGTTGCAATTGCAGTTATGATTTTGGCAATTTCCAAATGGGGCATCCATCCATTTCTGGCTATTATGGGGGTGTCACTTCTGTTGGCAATATCTGTTGGGTTACCTTTGGATGATGTACCGCAAATTATAGGCAAAGGGTTCTCTTCTATATTTGCAAGTATAGGAATTGTAATTATTCTCGGTACGCTTATAGGTCTCATTCTGGAGAAGACAGGAGCTGCAATAAGGCTTGCCGATCTCATTGTACGGCTCATCGGTCCCAAATATCCTCAACTTGCAATGTTGCTTATAGGTTGGGTCGTTTCGGTGCCGGTATTTTGTGACAGCGGTTTTATTATTGTCAATCCGATACGCAAGTGGCTGGGCAAAAAAAGCAATTGCCCGTCAGCCACGCTTACGGTGGCCCTTGCTGCTGGTTTGATGGTCTCTCATGTACTTATACCTCCAACACCAGGCCCGGTGGCAGCTGCGGGTATGATCGGTTTGGAAAACAATCTTATCCTTATTATAGGGTTTGGTGTGCTTGTATCTTTTTTTCCGTTGCTTGCCGCCTTATTCTATGCAACATATATTGGTAAGAGGGTAACTTCGGCGGATGATCTTGATGTTGAGTCTATCTCCAATGCCTATAATGAAAATGATTTACCGTCGGGAACAGCCTCAATATTTCCAATAATTTTGCCGATTGTTCTGATGGCATCCGGTTCTGTTGCCGCTTTTATGGATCAGGGGACTCCGCTCAAATCTGTTGTGGTCTTCTTGGGCAAGCCGGTTATAGCACTTGCGGCCGGTTTGCTTTCGGCACTGCCACTCCTTATGAGGAGTAAAAAGATGAAGGAATTGTACGATATAACACAGGAGTCATTAAAGGTTTCGGGACCGATAATTTTTATAACAGCTGCAGGCAGTGTTCTCGGGCAGGTGATTGTTGAGGCTGGTTTTGTAGGCTATATACAGCAGAATGCAGGTGCTCTGCAGTCATTGGGTCTCTTTTTCCCATTCATAGTGGCTGCCATACTGAAAAGCGCACAAGGCTCTTCTACCGTTGCACTTACAACAACTGCCGGACTGATGGGGCTATACACTTCAAGCTCATCGCTGATGTATGTGTTGGGTCTGACTACTCCGGTAGATGCTTCACTTGTTGTGATGGCAATAGGAGCGGGGGCTATGACTGTTTCGCACGCTAATGACAGTTATTTCTGGGTTGTCACCAACTTCGGCAAACTCACACCTCAGGATGGTTACAGGACCCAGACAGCTGTAACCGGAATTATGGGAGTAACGGCAATGGCATTCATTTGGGTATTGTCACTGATATTTTAATTTGGAAGTTCAAAAATTGTGATATGATGAACAGAGTCATTTTAACGGTATTTGTATTGCTGGCCTCATTGTCAATGGCGTCAGGCCAGTTGAAGCATAATGCGGCAACTCCTAAGGATCCTGCCACTCTACCTGTGCCGCAAGAGCTTAGGGGTGAAGTGATCAGCGGGCTATTTGATGCTTCTGAAATTTATCCTGGTACAGTACGCAAATTTCAGGTTTTTATACCGCAAAAGTATGACGGAACCAGCCCTGCATGCCTTCTTTTGGGTCTGGACGGTAACCTTTTCAATGCCATAACTGTTATTGACAATCTGATCTGCAAAGGCGAGATGCCGGTAACAATTGGAGTATTTGTTGATCCTGGAGTATCATATCTTCCCGATGGTTCCGTTGCAAGGTATAACCGCAGCAATGAATTTGACCGAACAAACGGAGATCTTGCCCAATTCCTTGAAACAGAGCTCTTGCCCCACATTGAAGGTTTAAAGTGTTCTGATGGGAGGGCCATAATAATTTCCAAAAATCCTAATGACAGGGCGATTACTGGTGCAAGCAGCAGCGGAATTGCCGCATTTACGGTGGCTTGGGAGAGACCGGACCTCTTTTCAAGAGTATACAGTTCTGTCGGGACATTTGTTGCCATGAGGGGCGGAAATGAGTATCCAGCAATAATAAGGAAGAGTGAGCCAAAACCGTTGAGGATTTTCCTTCAGGACGGAGTCAATGATACATGGAATCATATTTTCGGTGACTGGTGGGAATATAACCAGCTGATCTCATCTGCACTCAACTTTGCCGGCTATGAATTTGATTTCAAATGGGATAGGGGAACTCACAGTATATATTACGGCACTCGGGCCTATCCGGATGCAATGCGTTGGCTGTGGAGAGGATGGCCTGAGCCGGTACAGACAGGAAAATCGATGAATGGAATGTTGGAATCACTGCTGGTAGATGGTGAGGGGTGGAAAGAGACTGATGAACTTCCTGCTGAGGTGAATGGAAGAGGAGCAGAGCCACAGATGCCATCATCACTGAAGAGAGTCCTAAAGGAGGAGCCTGTTTGCACTCAGGCACTTGCTGATGGCAGATATTATGTTTCAACTCACGATGGCAGCATATGGCTGGCGGCAAGTGGCAGAAAGCCTGTCAAACTTGCTGTTCTGCCTACTGGTTCATCACAATTTGCAATCTATCCCAACAACAGGCTGATCATCACATCTGAAAAAAATTCAAACTGGCTTATAAGTTACATTGTCAAAGATGATGGAAGCTTGGAGCATGGGCAGAGATTCTATTGGCTGCATAATCGTGACAACCATACGCAGATACCTGTTGGAAATATGGTTTTTGATACACAAGGTAATCTGTTTGTGGCAACTTCTATGGGTATCCAGGTGTGTGACCAGAATGGCCGGGTTCGGGCGATACTTGCCCCGGCAGGCTGCAGCAGAGTTGATGAGATATATCTGTCGGGGAACAGAATATATGCTTTTGCAGGCGGAAAATGGTATGTGAGAAACATTGCACATGCAGGCTATGACCCTCTGAAGGGTCCAATTGATGTCAAATCTCAAGGTCAAGGCTGATAATTATGAACCGTAGTCTTATACTTCCATTTGCAGTGCTTCTTGGATTCATATTCAATCCATGGTGCAACACCATAGTGATAATTGTTCCATACCTTATCTTTACAATTCTTCTGTTGAATTTTACAGCGGTCAATATAAGAAAACTCAGATTGCTTCGTATGACGGGCATGAACATATCGTTGCTCCTCTTTCAGATTCTTGTAAGTCTGGGCGGTTATATTGCAGTCAAGTCAATATGGGGGAATGACATTATAGCAGAAGGTGTGCTTATTGCGGTGCTATGTCCGGTAGCTGCCTCTTCTGTGGTCATATCTTGTCTGTTGGGTGCGAACAGGGAAACTGTAACAGCACATGTCATTTTGGGAAACCTGATGGTAGCGGTTGTGGCTCCAATTTTCTTCTCTTTTATAGGTATTCAGCAGGATATGCCATTTCTTGACTCATTCTGGCTTATCCTCAAAAGAGTAAGTCCTATCATTGCTTTCCCGTTCTTTACAGCTCTGCTTCTCCAGATTTTCTTGCCATCGGTAAATGATTTTATCAGCAGATTCAAAAGCTGGACTCTTCATCTGTGGGCTCTTGCTCTTGCAATTACTTTGGGACAGACTATAAACTTCATATTTGTGCATGGCAAAGAGAATGTTTCAAGCATAGTTGTGCTTGGAGTTGTCTCAATCTTTATCTGCGGAATACAGTTCGGATTGGGCAAACTGATAGGGAAGAGATACGGCGATATCATTGCCGGAGGACAGATGCTTGGCCAGAAGAACTCCGCCCTCGGTATATGGATGGCAAATATCTATCTGAATCCTCTTTCATCAGTCTCAATTGCCCTCTATTCAATCTGGCAGAATCTCTTCAACAGTTGGCAACTGTATAGGTTTGAGAAGAAAAATAAACTATAGACGTCCTTGAAGTTCTTGTATTCTAACTCGAGCTTTATGTTTGTAGCGACCTTTAGGATATGCTCTAATATAACTTTCATAAGCATCTATTGTATCTTTATTTTTACATATTTCCCACATTCTATCCTCTGCTTTTTGTTGTAGAAGTTTAATTTTTCCTAAAGCTTCTTTAACATATTTTCCGTTAGGATACGTTTTGAGATAATCCTGATAGTCTTTAATAGTTTCGCATTTTTTAAAAAAAACTTCCTCCGGATTTATTCCAGGTCTGGGTTTACGTGGATTGCCAACCTTATCATCTCCTGGTTTTTCTTTTAACTTCTCTATTTCCATTTTAGCAGAATCAACCAATTCAGAGTCTGGGAAATTTTTTATGAATTGCTCGTAATCCTCTTTAGTTTTACAGGACTCAAAATGCTTTTGTATAATATCCTTTATCTTTTTTTCAGCATCATCAACTAATTCAGAGTATGGATAATCTATTATGAATTTTTCGTAATCCTCTATGGTCTTACACAAGAAAAAATAATTTTGTATCTTATATTCAAGTTCCTTTATTTTTATTTTAGCGTGTGGAACCAAATCAGATTCCGGATATGATTCGATAAATCCTTTAAATTCTGGAATGGTTTTACAGCTTTTATATTTTTCCTCAATTTCCCCATTTTCAATAGCACCAGATACTATATTTCCTAAAATGAGGATCAGAATAACTGATGCCACAATACCTATGCAGTACTTCCAGTATTTTTTCAAATATTCTCTTATAGTTGTAAAAAGAACGTAAATGCTTTCTGTTTTTTTCGGTGTTTTTGGTTTATTGTTTATAGTATCACACGCACATTCATAAATTTGACGGGCTGTCGGTCTGTCTTCTATATGTAGTGAAAGACAATTATGTATAAGTTTTGAAAGCTTTGGCGAGATATGATTGGGTAATGGAGGTATTGAGGCACCATAGATTTGGACACTTCCACCCCTTCCATTCCAAAGTACATCTCCAGTGATCAATTCATAAATACTCATTCCCAATGACCAGATATCACTTGCAGGTGTAGTCACAGGCCTTTTTTCAAATCTTTCAGGGCCCATATATGCAATTGTACCGGCACTTATTCCTGCATCTTTTGTACTCTGTCTAAGAGATAATTCAATATTATTGCTAATTCCAAAATCAGAAATCAGGAACCGGCCGTTATCATCTATAAGAATATTGTCAGGCTTAATGTCCTGGTGTATGATAGCAGGGCGTTGCGAATGCAGATAGTCAAGACCTGCTGAAACATCTTTTATGAACTGCCAAATCTGTTTTTCATTCAATTTTCCAATATAAGAAGAAACAGAACCATTTGAGCAATACGGCATTACCAGAAAAGGATGTTGATTGTAAACATCAAAATGATTTATGTGCAACAGATTTTGATGTTGCAGATTATAGGCAATTTTAAACTCTTTTCTGAAGTCGCTTAACCCGCTCTCATCTAATGACCAATATATCTTAATTGCAACATCAATATCTGCCAGATTATTATGAGCTAACCATACAGTACCAAAACTGCCTGATCCCAGCTTCCTTTTAAGTACATAATTGTTGGCAAATATAGCACCTTGCTTAAAATCGATATTGATGTTATTCATGCTTGTTTTTTCCAAAAATAAAACTTAACAAACTATTTCTTCTTCTATTGCGATATGCAAGCGTGTCATTAAGTTGAGATGTATCAGAGTTATTTGAATCATCTTCACCAGGAACGCAAGCGTTGTTGTCGATAATATGACATAATGCTACAGTCACATTATCGTGTCCACCAGCGGCCAATGCTGCATTAATCAGACTCTCTTTACATATATTCAAATTATCATATGACCCGGTTACGATATCCATAATTTCGTCGTCTCTGCATAAACCTGACAAACCATCGGTACACAATAAAATTATGTCATTGTGTTTAAGCTTGTAACATCTGTAGTCAGGGGATGCTTTGCCACTATCATCACCAAGACATCTTGTTATAATGTTACTGTAAGGATGGTCAAAGGCATATTCAGGATTCAGTTCTCCACTGTCAACAAGTTCTTGAACGTATGAATGGTCTTTTGATATTCTGGTATATGATGATTCATTAAATACGTAGCATCTGCTGTCTCCACACCATGCTACATGTGCTTTGTCATCAATCAACCATGCAATTACAATGGTAGTGCCCATGCCTTGGGCACTACCATCTTCATTGCTGGTTTTAATAATGTTTGCATTTGCAGTTTTAACAGCATTTGCCAAGAATCTCGATATAGATTTATCTTTTGAGTTATTGTCGTTCAAAACAATTTTTCTCAAATTTTCTTCAGTAAACAACTGTTGCATAGTATTAACCGCAATTTGTGAAGCTACTTCACCAGCATTTAAACCTCCCATTCCGTCAGCAACTACAAGGAGTGCCCCATACTTGCCAAGTTCAATGTATTCAGGGGTTTCTGGAACAGTCCAATCATCAAATTCCAAATTAATATTCACAACAAAGTTATCTTCATTGTTTTTTCTCACCAATCCGACATTGGTTCCTGCTGTTAATTGTATATGCATTGTATTTAATCTTTAATGTTGCTGATTGGAATCAAGCGGTCTTTGCCTTTAATGCTGCCAACCATCAGTCCTATAACTTCATATTTGCCGTTTGCGGATTTTATGAATGCTGGAGAACCATAGTAACCAAGTTCTGATACACGATTTTGTAGAATAATAGTATTATTTTTTGTATCTGCTACATTCGTTTTATCATTGAAGTGTGCAGGTCTCAAAGCGTGTATGTCAGAGAAGTCAGCATATCCAACCATGTGAATGTCGCTTCCACCAGGAAGATCATTGGCTACAGCAGTATTATATGGGATGCCAGATCCGTAAGTGCCCTTGTTTCTGATATAGGCCCAACTATATTCAGTAGGTGCCAAATATTTGACATCAAGATTTTTATCCTCCTCCAATGAGAGTTTTATACCATATTTTTCTTCAAATTCTTCCAAGAAATCCTCGGTTATTTTAGTCGCTTGGATTATCCATTCATTTGCATTAGGTGTGACAAACTCCTCGTTTGTGAATCTCAAAGGAGCTCCAGTACCTTTTGTACTGTATGCAAGGAAGTGTATGACAATATTGGCTCCTGCTGCGTTGCATTGAGCTAATGTCTCTTTCCACTCCTCTTTTGTTTCATCATTGGAGTATATCCAAGGTTCAATATTTTGTCGGTCTGTGATAAATGTTCCATCTTCCAAAAAGAAACCTGTACCTCCAATTATTTTTGATGTCGGAATTCCAAGATCAAATTTACGGCCGTTATACTCTATGTCAATACGATCAATTTTAATTGTGTAAATATAATCGTAGTAATCACTTAAATTAGCAGATGCATTGTTGCTAACGGCGGTTGCACTTGCAGTAGTTTCTGTTGCATAGTCATCACTGGAATTTTCTGCAGCTGCGTTGTCGTTACTGATTGATTCATTTGATGGATTGCTTATGATTTCATTTGTAGCAACAGCCTCTGTAAGTTTTTCAACTTCAGATTGCATTGCGTTATAGTTGCTTATAACACTATTATATTCTTTGGTTACTCTTTTCAATTCAGCATTCAATGCTGCAAGTTCCTGCTCATTGGTAATAGCATTGGAATTTATGACTTTTATTAATGAATCTCTTTGACCATCAATTTCAGCCATCTTATTTTTAGTCTTGTCCAGTTCTATCTGTTGGTCAAGTAGTTCCAATTTTTGTTGTTCAAGTTTTTCTGCTTGAAGTTTATTGTCTTCACCCAATTTGTAGTTCCATGCTCCTAAAAGTGCAATTACAACTACGAATACAACTCCCATTGTGTAAAGGGCTTTTTTATAAGGACGTAAAGCTTGCTGGCGGAACAAATTCATTCTTTCAGTAAGTCCGATGCTTGAAGTAAGCGCTTGTCTTCCTTGCGGAATAATGAAGCCCATTCTTGGACCTCCTACGGATAATTGGATCTCATCACCATTCTGTAGATAGTATGATCCATTGATTGGCATACCATTTACAAGTGTAGGATTTGCTTGTGATAGGTGTACCAATTTCCAATTATCACCTTCTTTCATAATTGCAGCATGTCTTCTGCTGACAGTTTCAAAACTTTCATCAAACCTGATCTGACATGTAGCAGCCCTACCAAGTTCCACTTGATCCACAATGATTTTTTGTGATTCACCAGCTTGGTGATACTTTGAAGTTGTTTTGTGCTCAATAACAAAATAGGTTTTGCCAGATGCTCCCAAAAGTGCACCCATACCAGCTCCCACAGAACCGGCCAATGTGCGTTTGTAATTTTGTGTATCCATAGTTATAATAAATAATTAATAGGTTTCAAATAATATTTTTACATCACCAATAGTAAGAATATCACCATTGTTAAGTTTTGTGCCTATAGTGTTTATCTCCTTGGAGTTGACGTAGGTTCCGTTGCTTGAAAGTTTCCAAATTTTCTCTTCCTGAATCCACTGTCCATCCCTAACAAACCACTGCATTCCGGTATTGTCACTTTCTATTGTGCAGTGTCTTCTTGATGTATAGTTATCAATATCATCTTTGATTCTGATAGTATTGTTCCAGTCCCTTCCCAATGTAATTATATGCTTACCGCATTTAAAATAATCTGTCAGGCTTTGTACCATTCCGTATTGTTCACCATGCATTACGCGCAGTCGATATTGAGGGAATGAAATATTTTTATCACTGGAGTCGGGTTTAGGTTTATTGATGTTCAGTTCGTGCTTAGCAAAATCTGGTAACATAGAAATTACCTCTTTTGCAGACTGTATCCTATTTTTGAAGTTTGGAACCAGACAACCATCAAGCAATCTTTCCCATTTGTCTCCATCTTGTATATTTTTGAGTAAATGTCTGCTCCATATACCATCTTTTCCCCGTTTCTGATATTCGGCCAATTCATTATGACTGGTAAGTTTGCCGAATGGTAATTCACCAGTGAGCAGCTGGAATGCGACTACGCCAAATGAGAAAATATCAGTAGTTGGCAATACTGTGGCTTCACCTCGTTTTCTATTTACTTGTTCAGGTGGCATATATGCATAGGTCCCAAAAATTTGATTTGGTTTTCCGAATATATTCCTTTCCGTCATCCTTTTGTTACGGTCACCTGCTATGCCGAAATCAGTAAGTGACGCACTTCCATTTTCTTTTATAAGCACGTTCTCCGGTTTTAGGTCCCTATGCACCTTTCCCTTTGAATGTAGGGCATGAAGACCTACCAATATATCATGACATATTTTTGAAATTATTGGTCCAGGCTTTCCAATATGCTGAGTCAAATCTCCACCAGGACAGAACTCCATAACTATATATGGATTACCTCCGACCGTACCATAATCGAGTGATTGTACCAGATTCTCGCATTCAATTTGTCCAGTTCTGAATTCCATTTCAAATCTGGACATCAGAGGTTCCCTTATTTCAGGAGATACTTCCCATAGGCGAAGTATCTTTAGTGCACAAATCCTTCCCGCACCATCTGTTACTTTGTATACCTTGCCGAAAGAGCCTTCTCCAAGTACCTTAGTTACAGTATACTTATTGTCAATGATGCTGCCTGCATTATAGTCACAACGTTCAACAAGAAGAGGGGCCATAAATATCACTATTCAAATTTAAATCTTCTGTCTCCAAGCATGACAACGTCACCAGGTTTGAGTTCAACTTTTCCTTTTACCTGGATGAATGTTGTATTGTAGTCACTTTTGTCGGAAATGAACCATTTGCCATTTTCAAAAGATAGATGAGCTTGTTCTTTAGAGGTAATGGTCAAATTATTTTGTTCAGTATTATTTCTGTTCAGTACAATTAATTCACCGTGATACTCATTTTTTTGCGCTTCAATAGTTTCATCGTACTCAGGGATTATTGTCAATGAACAAGTAGGTTCTGCTATTTGGGATGCCTGTGTGTTGTCATCAGTCTTCAAGTGTCTTCTGCGTATGATTGTATGAGTTTTACGTTGTTTGCACATAGGACACACACTTACGTCCGTAGATGACGGATAACCACAATTTGTGCATTCTGAAATTTGAGGTGTCTGTGACTCTTGCATATCATCATTACGTGGATTGCCGTCATCTGTACTGCCAGTACTCTCTCTCTTAAAAACTGAAGTAGCTCTTGATGCTCCATCATCCTTTCCTTGTATTGCAGTAAAATCACCGAATTTTACAGTTGGCTTTGGTTCTACTTCTCTGAATACTACAGTTGATCTGGATTCACCATTCTCCAATGGCGTGGTTGGATGGTTAATTGGATAAGGATCAGTTTGTTGTGGATTATTGTTTGATAATGTTTGTCCACATTTAAGACACACTTGGGCATTAGGCAGATTTTCCCAACCACAATATAGACATCTCATAGTTTAAGTTTTTTATTCTGTTGATCTAAAGTTATTTCTACTCTTCCTCTTCCTCTTCTTTCTCTTTACCTTCCTTGTTGAAAAGTTTGTTTAATTTTGATTCCTGTATGACTTGTAATGGAATATAGAACTTGTTGCTTTTCGATTTGATGGTTATTATTCCATGTCTTTTTGATTTGGTCTGACTTGCTGATACTATTATCTTACCATCTTGAGTTATGTGTGCTTCTATCCAATCGGGTTTGGACGCTATCTCCCACTCTCCATTTCCATTTACTGTTATTGTCTGCATTTCTCCACCTTTTTTGAAAAACATCAATTCTTTAGGTGTTGCATCCAGGTACTCGGGAGTTCCATCTTGTTTCACGTCTATCGAATCAATCAAATGACCATTACCTATGTATATAACTGCATTTCTTTCGCTGATTCCTGTGTTCTTATCGCACTTTACTGAAATTGTATTGTTGTGATATTCCTGAAGTGTTATCCATGGTGTAGTACTTGAAGCATGATAAGTTATAGGACTGCTTTTCTCTACATGTATATATTCAATCTTTTCATCATTGTGTGCAAAATGAAATGATTTTTCCCGTATAGCCAACTCTGGAATGAATTTTTCTTCTACTTGATTTGCCTTTTTGTTGAGAATCCTTTGGCACTCTTTTATTTTGGTATTACACTGACTCTCCATTGATTTGTCGCAAGCCATTGCTGACCTGAAATACTGTATGGCCTCATTATATTTATGCTTCTGCATACTTTGAATGCCTGCATCATAGATCGCTACACATTGAGCCCATATTTCAGTATTGGTAAAAATTAAAATGAAAAAAATAATATATTTTATGTGCTTCATAATGTTCAATTTATTTGTTAATATCAATATTGGTGGTGTTTTTTATATTTTCAGCTTTCTCTTCCAGATTTTCTATAATTTTTACGACGGTGCTGTCTCTCATGCCTGGTAAAAGAAATTTCTTAATATCACTGGCCTTCTTAATCAGAATGTGGTAAGTCTCGGTAAGATCAGTATTAATGCTGTCAATCCCTGAATTTATCATATTTACAATACTTGGGTCTTTTATCGAATCTTTATACTTCAAGGCCCTGTTGTAATAATCAAAAGCATTAAGGTAAGAGATGTCAAGAAGTGAGTCTATCTCTGCGCCACTGATGGCAGATAATTTCAGTTGATCTCCAATTGCCTCCTGTTCTGCTCCTTTGTTATAGTATATCATTGCCATCTCTTCAAATGATGTGGTAACAGGTTGTGTAGTTTTTGTTTCAATGTCGTGAGTTCGCTCATGCAAAAAGATGGGTGCGATTATTAGTGCTAACAGTGCAGCGATTACAATACCAATTTTTGTTTTTTTTGAGAATTTTCTGTTTGTATTATGCTCATTCCCACCATTATTATTGCCCTTTCCAGTGGCTCCCGCTTTACTTGAACCTAAGCTATTATTAAGAGAATTGGATAGATTGATCGGTGCACTATTGCTGATTATGTGACTTGAGGCAAAATCTGCTAATTGTCTGGATGTCGGTCTATTCCATGTATCCAAGCTAATGCAGGTGTAAATAGTGTTTTTCAGATCCTCTGAATAGTTTTGGGTAATGATAGGAATTTCTGCACCATTTTTCTGCACAAGACCTCCAGAGTTGCCGAATGGAACATCTCCAGTAAGTATTTCATACAATGTTGCACCTAATGACCAAATATCACTTGCCATAATTGGGGCTGGATTTGAACTGAATCTTTCAGGTCCCATATACGCCAATGTGCCGGCATCCTCATCTTCTTTATTCTTTTTATTGCGGTTAATAGTACTTCTGATTCTGGTGCTTATACCAAAATCTGTTATCATATATCTATTCTCATCGCTGATAAGGATATTGTCAGGCTTTATATCTTGATGTATGATAGGAGGTGTCTTTTCATGAAGATAAGCCAATCCCTCAGCAACATCTCGGATTAGTTTCCAGCATTCATCTTCAGGTAAACGAGTATTTGAAGTAACAAATTTGAATGCTGAACCGTTTTTGCAATAGGGAAGTATAAGATATGGCATCCTCTGGTAGCAGTCATAGTGGGTAGGGTGTAGAATATTTGAATGATTCATCTCAAATACCAATGCAAATTCTTTAGTAAAGCTTGAAATGCCATCATCATCTATACCCACCCCAGGGGCATAGATTTTTATTGCAACTTGAACATCCGTCAACTTGTCTTTAGCAAGCCAAACCTCGGAAAACCCACCTCTTCCTAATTGTTTGGTCAATTCATATCTTTCAGCAAAAAAACAGCCTTTCTCTATCATGTGAATACAATATACCCATCGGTATGCTGTAGTCATTACTTCATATATAGCATACCAATGGTAGTGTAAAATAATACGATTATTGACTACAAAGCTATTAAATATTTTACGAAAAAAGTAATAATTTAATAAAAAAGAAGCTGATCTTCTTTTGGACCAGCTTCTTTTTCGAATCTCTTTGAATAAATTATTTTACCTCCTCAAAATCAACGTCTGTAACTTCACCGTCTTTTTTGCCGCCGTTTTGAGGGCCTTGCTGTGCTCCGCCTTGTGCACCAGCCTGAGGTCCAGCCTGTGCTCCAGCCGCGTTCTGCATATCTGCACTTGCTGCATGCCATGCATTGTTCAACTCCTCAATCAGTTTGTCCAACTCTGCTACATTGCCGGCTTTGTGAGCCTCTTTAAGTTTGTTGGTAGCGGTCTCAATTGCCGATTTCTTGTCTGCAGGAATCTTGTCTCCATACTCTTTCAAGTTCTTCTCCGAAGCAAATACCTGTGCATCCGCTGCATTCAATTTGTCAACTCTCTCACGCTCCTCCTTGTCTTTAGCCTCATTTGCCTTAGCCTCGTCACGCATTCTCTTGATCTCCTCCTCTGACAAGCCTGATGAAGCCTCAATTCTGATCTTCTGCTCTTTACCTGTACCTTTGTCTTTAGCAGACACATTAAGGATACCGTTTGCATCTATATCAAATGTCACTTCAATTTGAGGTACACCTCTTGGGGCCGGTGTAATTCCGTCCAAGTGGAAACGGCCGATAGTCTTGTTGTCTCTTGCCATAGGTCTCTCACCCTGCAATACGTGGATCTCTACAGATGGCTGGTTGTCTGCTGCAGTACTGAATACCTCAGATTTGCGGGTAGGGATTGTAGTGTTGGCCTCGATAAGTTTTGTAAATACGCTGCCGTAAGTCTCAATACCCAATGATAGTGGAGTAACGTCCAATAGTAGCACATCCTTTACATCTCCGGCAAGTACGCCACCCTGGATAGAGGCACCAATCGCTACAACCTCATCTGGATTAACACTCTTGTTAGGCTCTTTGCCAAAGATCTTCTTCACAATCTCCTGAATTGCAGGAATACGTGTTGAACCACCAACCAAAAGAACCTCGTTGATGTCAGAAGCGCTCAAACCTGCATCTGAGAGTGCTTTTCTACATGGCTCGATTGTACGTTGGATCAAACTGTCGCACAATGCCTCAAATTTTGCACGTGTAAGTGTCTTTACCAAGTGTTTTGGAACACCGTCAACAGGCATGATGTATGGAAGGTTGATCTCTGTTGAGGTCTGGCTTGACAACTCAATCTTAGCCTTCTCCGCAGCCTCTTTCAATCTCTGAAGTGCCATCGGATCCTTTGAAAGGTCAATTCCACCATTCTCATCCTTGAACTCCTGAACCAACCACTCAATGATTGCATGGTCAAAGTCATCACCGCCAAGGTGTGTGTCACCATTTGTGGATTTTACCTCAAAAACACCGTCGCCCAACTCAAGGATAGAGATATCAAATGTACCGCCACCCAAGTCAAATACAGCTACTTTTGCCTCCTGAGCCTTTTTGTCCAAACCGTATGCAAGTGCAGCAGCTGTAGGCTCGTTGATGATACGTCTTACTTTAAGACCGGCAATCTCACCAGCCTCTTTAGTAGCCTGTCTTTGTGAGTCATTGAAGTAAGCAGGAACTGTAATTACAGCCTCTGAAACCTCCTGGCCCAAGTAATCCTCAGCAGTTTTCTTCATCTTTTGAAGAACCATAGCCGAGATCTCCTGTGGAGTGTACAATCTTCCATTAATGTCAATTCTTGGAGTGTTGTTGTCACCTTTTACCACTTTATAAGGTACTCTATCAATCTCATTCTCAATTTGGTTATAAGTCTCACCCATGAATCTCTTGATAGAGAAAATAGTCTTTGTAGGGTTTGTAATAGCTTGTCTTTTAGCTGGATCACCCACTTTTCTCTCACCATTGTCGGTAAATGCAACTACAGATGGTGTAGTTCTTTTACCTTCGCTGTTAATGATAACTGCAGGCTCGTTGCCTTCCATTACAGCAACACAACTGTTAGTTGTACCCAAGTCAATACCAATAATTTTTCCCATAATCTTTATTGTTTATCTATTATTTATTCATTCCTATCCCGACAGTCTGCAAATCCAAACTTCAGGAACACTTTCTCGTAGAGCCAAGATTATGCCAAAAGAAAAAACTGACATATTGTCGCATTTTACGTCATTCCTTTGCTTTTATCAATATAAAGTATTTTCTTTGTGCCAAATTATTTCAAATATGTCTACAGGAAGTACTACGCGTGTTATTACTACGCACAAACTTTTGGAAATGAAGCAGAAAGGAGAGAAGATCTCCATGCTTACAGCTTATGACTATACATCTGCCAAGATAGTTGATGAGGCAGGAATCGATATAATTCTAGTAGGTGATTCTGCTGCCAATGTTATGGCAGGACACGAGACTACGTTGCCAATTACAATTGATCAGATGATCTATCACGCACAAAGTGTCATGCGTGCAGTAAAAAATCCATTGGTAGTTGTGGATATGCCGTTCGGTACATACCAGGGAAATCCCAAGGAGGCTGTCAGGAGTGCAATCAGAATAATGAAGGAGTCTGAGGCAGATGCCGTAAAAATGGAGGGAGGAAGTGAGATTATGGAGAGCGTTGAGCGTATCCTTTCAACAGGAATCCCGGTGATGGGCCATCTTGGACTGACACCACAGTCAATACATAAATTCGGCACTTACGCAGTTAGGGCAAAAGAGGAAGCAGAGGCCAAAAAACTTATAGAGGATGCAATAGCGCTTGAGAAGGCAGGTTGTTTTGCAATAGTGCTTGAAAAGATTCCGGCAGTATTGGCCAAACAGGTTTCGGAAGCCCTCTCAATTCCGGTGATTGGCATCGGTGCCGGAAAATATTGTGACGGTCAGGTTCTTGTCATGCATGATATGTTGGGATTGAACAATTCTTTCTCTCCGCGGTTTTTACGTAGGTATGGCAACATGTATGAAGAGTACCTGAAGGCCTTCAGAAATTATGTTGAGGATGTAAAGAGCGGAGACTTTCCAAACGAAAGCGAGCAATATTGATCCGCCAGCCAATGCAGTTGCAGATCAACAAGTAACAGATGGAAGAGAGAATCAAAGGTTTCTATAGAGATATACCGGGAGGTGAATTCAACGATATTGCCTCCCGTATTTTGTACGAAGATAATCACCTGCTTATCTTCAATAAGCGCTCAGGTGAAATTGTGCAGGCCGACAAGACACAGGATGAGTGTCTGAGTGAGAAGTTGAAGGCCTTTATTGCCAAACGTGATTCCAAACCCGGAGCCGTTTTTCTGGGTGTTGTGCACAGACTTGACCGTCCGGTAAGCGGTGCTGTAATGTTTGCAAAGAGTTCAAAGGCTCTCGAGCGTGTAAACAAGGCATTCAGGGAGGGTGATATGCACAAGAGATATTGGGCTCTCGTATGCAGTAAACCGCAACTGCCTGAGGCGGAGTTGAAACATTATCTTACAAGGAACGAGAAACAGAACAAGACTTATGCCTCTGTCACACCTAAAAAGGATGCCAAAGAGGCAAGACTGAAGTATACTCTCATAAAATCAACTGACAGATATTTTCTTCTTGAGGTGATTCTATATACCGGACGGCATCATCAGATACGTTGCCAGCTCTCAGCAATTGGCTGTGTAATTAAAGGAGATTTGAAGTATGGGGCACCGCGCTCCAATCCAGACGGAAGCATCTGCCTCCATTCACGTTCAATAAGGTTTGTCCATCCGGTAAAAAAAGAAGAGATGACCATTGAGGCACCTCTTCTCTCTGAATATTTCGGAAAAATAATCTCCTGATTTGGGTTGGAACTTCACCTTTGGAAGAATCCCTGCTTCTATTTCTGCAACATTGCAGTGATAGGAGCAAGTGCTTTACCAGCTATGCTTTCATGAATTTTAACTTCAAATTTCTCATCCCTTAGGGCTTCATACACACTTTCAAGTGTAGAGAGTTTCATGTAATGGCATACTATCTTGTCCGATACCGGTATGAACTCCTTCCCAGGGTTATCCTTGCGCAACTTGTGCAGTGTGCCAACCTCTGTTGCAATTATAAACTGCTTTTTGCTGCTCTCTGACGCGTGACGCAGGATGCCCGATGTCGAGTACATATAGCAGTTTGGATTCTCAAGAATCACCGGATCATTTGAGCATTTGCTCTCAGGGTGGATAAGGACATCGGCCTCCGGATATTTTGCCATCATGTCAAGCACCATCTCTGTAGTAACCTGGTCATGGACTTTGCAACATCCGTTATAAAGCTCCATCTTGCGTCCTGTCTGGGAAATTATGTATGAACCAAGGTTTCTGTCGGGAACAAAAAATATTTTTGCATCTTCAGGAAGCCCCTTTGCAATTGAGAGGGCATTGGCACTTGTGCAGCAGATGTCAGTATGGCTTTTCACCTCAGCTGTTGTGTTTACATAACTGACCACTATACCATCGGGATTGGCAGCTTTCCACTCTGCAAGTGCCTCTCCATTTACACCGTCAGCAAGTGTGCATCCAGCACCAAGAGCCGGAACCAGAACCTTTTTCTGAGGAGAGATGAGGGCTGCTGTCTCTGCCATGAAGTGGACACCTGCAAAAACAATTATATCAGCATCCGCTGTTCCTGCCTTGCGCGACAATTCAAGGGAGTCGCCAAGAAAATCGGCAACATCCTGCACATCGGCATCTGAATAGTAGTGTGCCAGTACAATGGCATTCTTCTCCTTTTTGAGTGCTTGAATCTTCTCTACCAGTTCCTGTTTGGTCATAGTCTGATTTTTTATTTTTGGACTTGAATATTCATGCTTATATCCATAGCTTTGACTGTATGGGTAAGCGCTCCAACGCTGATGTAGTCCACACCGGTAGCTGCAACCTCTTTCAGACGTGGAATACTCATGTTGCCAGAAGCTTCAGTCTTTATGCCTTTGTCTGCAGCCTTAATTACATCCACAGCCTCTTTCATGGCATCATTGCCCATATTGTCAAGCATGATAATATCTGCTCCCGCAGCAATTGCCTCCTTTACCTCATCCATATTGGTTGTCTCAACCTCAATCTTGATGCCTGGCGCAATTTTTCCTCTAACCTGCTCTACAGCCTTTGTGATGCCACCTGCCATCTTAATGTGGTTATCCTTGATCATTGCCATATCATAAAGACCCATACGGTGGTTTGTGCCACCACCATCCTTCACGGCCATTTTGTCAAGGATTCTCAGTCCAGGTGCAGTCTTGCGTGTGTCAAGGAGTTCAGTATTTGTGCCGACAAGCTCCTTCACATATTTTGAGGTTTCGGTTGCAATACCGCTCATTCTCTGGAAAATGTTCAAAGATAGCCTTTCGCCTCTGAGAAGAGTAGGGTAGGATGCCTCTATTTTAAGAATTACATCACCTTTTTGTACAAAGTCACCGTTCTTGAAATATGGTGTGAATACTATATCCTTCTGGAATCTCTCATACACCATCTTTACTATCTCCAGACCGGAAATGACACCCTCCTGTTTGGCAGTCATGGTAGCGACGGCATTCATGGATTCGGGAATGATTGATTCGGTAGTAATGTCACCTGTGTTAATATCCTCCTCAAGACCAAGGTCTATCAATTTCTCAATTAAATGTCTGTATTGCATAGTCTTAAATTAAAAATTCAAATAATTGTCGTTTACAGGAGCAGTTGTAATCTCTTTTCCAATCTGCTGCACTGAGTGTACTTCAAAACTCTCGTCAGTACAAGGGTAATCCTCCCTGTAATGTCCACCACGGCTCTCTTTTCTCAGAAGAGCAGGATTCATGATCAGAGAGGCTACAATCAAAAGCCTCCATGAAGCATCTTCATAGAACTCCTTCACAGGTACATTGCCGGCAACTTTACGCTGCATGACAAGCGCTGTGGCAAGTTCCTCTATCTTTTTCAGTCCCTCTTTCAACCCCTCTTCACTCCTGACAATTCCGGCATGGGCATTCATTATGGCAGAAACCTTCTCCTTAAGTTCCACATAGAAATCCTTGTTGCTTCTGTCCATATAGTACTCTTTCTCAAACTCTGGAATCTGAGTGTGTGCGCCACTCTTTACGGAGTCCTCAACAGCTCTGTGAGCAAAAACAAGGCACTCTATCAAGGAGTTTGATGCCAGTCTGTTGGCGCCCATAATACCAGTTGCAGCAATCTCTCCGCAAACATACAGATGGTTGATGTCGGTCTTTCCATTCAGATTTGATGCAACACCACCCACAGTGTAGTGTGCCGCCGGTGCCACCGGTATTGATTCTGTAAGGTCATAACCGAACTCCTTGCATTTTGCACTTATGCCAGGAAAACGGTTGAGTATCTCCTCCTTGTTAAGATGTTTAAGGGAAAGGGTTACATATGGCATTCCATCCTTCTGCATCTGCTTGTAGATTGAGCGGGCTACAATATCTCTTGGCGCAAGCTCCGCCAGTTCATGGATCGGTACCATAAAACGTTTGCCATTCTTGCCCATCAGGTGTGCACCCTCGCCCCTTACAGCCTCACTGATAAGGAAAGCCTTTGGAGAGTCCTTCAAATATAATCCCGACGGATGGAACTGTATAAACTCTGTATCAATAATACGGCATCCAGCCTTATATGCAATTGCAAGACCGTCGCCAATAGTTGTCTGTGGATTGGTTGTTCTGGCATAAATTGCAGAAGTTCCACCAGAAGTGAGGAAAACGTGATCTGCATAGATCAGCACCTCATTACCGTCCTGTCTTTCATCCTTATCCTCTTCAAGGGCCGGATTTTCACTCCAACAACGGATTCCGTAACAGGTGTTGTCTGCTATAAGCAGATCAAGCAGAGTGGTATTTTCGTATAGGGTAATATTTTCTTTTTCAGATACTTTTGAAATAACAAACTCGGTAATCCACTTGCCGGTTGAGTCTCCGCCCGCATGAAGAATCCTCCTTTTATGGTGCCCGCCTTCAAGACCAAGGGCAAGAGCTCCGTTTTCAGTGTCAAACTTCATTCCGTCTGCGATAATCTCCTCAATTCTGTCGGGACCTTCATTGACAAGAATATCAACAGCACTCTCTTCACAGAGGCCGCGTCCTGCAATAAGTGTGTCAGATTTGTGAATTTGGGGATTGTCATCAAGTGATGTTACCGCTGCAATTCCGCCCTGGGCGTTGAACGAATTGCTCTCTCTTACAAAAGATTTTGTGATAATAGCCACACTTCCTTTTAGAGAGGCTTTGTAGGCTGCGTATAAGCCTGCAAGGCCGCTACCCACAATGATATAATCAAATTTGCGCATCTTAAATTTGCTAATATTTGCGCAAAGTTATCAAAATCGTTTAAAAAATCAACGGAAAATTGAGAGAAATCCAATCTCCTGCTACTTAAGAATATTATAATAAGTTGGGATCAATACCTCAGATGGCTCATATCCTTTCCATTTTGCTCACCTTCGCGTATCATTGTGGATGAGATGTCATTAAGTGGAGCATCCAGGAAAGTGGCTCCATATTTGTTGCAAAGCGCTTGAGTGTCAAATCCTTTACGTGGATATACCAGTACTTCAAACTCTTTGAGAATATCAATGCCACGGTACCACTTCTCTATAACAGCCAGATTGTCAGCACCCATAACAATCAAAAAAGTGGTTTCAGGTTCAATGGATTTCAGATGTTGCAATGTGTTGTATGTGTAGTTGGGCCTTGGCAGGTCAAACTCAACCGTGCTTATTTCAAGGAACTTGACCTTTATCCCGGACTCTTTGTGCGGTTTTGTAGCAGATTGACATGCAGAGTGGAATTGCGGGTTACAGCCCGTAAATAAGGTTGCAGCCTGCTCAGCTTCTGCGGTTGTCTGAACATGCACCTCATACTCTGCATTGAAGCGCTCTATGCTTCTGCTCAGTTCCTGCAGACGCAATTGCGGATCCTGAAGGATTGTGCTATCCTTGAAAGGGCTTTGGGGACTGAGTACAAGACGCACACTGTCAACATTGCAATTCTCCATGACATACCTGGCAATTGCAATATGTCCTTTGTGCAGGGGATTGAATGATCCAAAATAGAGGGCGCAGCGCATAGTACAGCCTTTAGATTTGTTTTGTTTGACTTTTTGCCGATAGTTAATCCTCATAAAAGGCCTCAACTATATCCTCGGCCTCCTTGAGTGCAAGTTCAAGTTTGTCATTTACTATAATCTTATCAAACTTGTCTGCGTATGTCAGCTCCTCTGCCGCTTTGGCAACACGTCTTTCAATGGCCTCAGCAGAGTCTGTACCGCGGCCTACCAGCCTGTTGCGGAGTTCTTCAATTGATGGCGGCTGTATGAAAATGGCCATGGCATTTGCGCCGTAAAGCCTTTTCAGGTTTACACCGCCCTTTACATCAATGTCAAAAATTATGATGTTGCCCTTGTCCCATATCCTCTCAACTTCACTCTTGAGAGTGCCATAGTAAGACCCTGCATAAACCTCTTCATATTCAACAAACTCCCCATTGCGGATCTTTGACTCGAACTGATCGGTAGAAAAGAAGTAATAATGCTTTCCGTCAATCTCTTCGCCACGTGGTTTTCTGCTGGTGGCGGAGACTGAAAATTCAAGAAACGGGAATTTTTTCAACAAATGCCCTACAATAGTACTTTTTCCTGCTCCCGACGGTGCCGAGAATATTATTACCTTCTTCTTCATGATTCCAAAATTGATACCGATTGCAAAAATAGCAAAATATTTATTACTTTTGCGCCCGGTTTGAATTTGTTGCAGGTGTGATCCTGCAGTGGCATCGGATAACCCTTTTTAAGATTCGGATGTTTTTATAAAATTAAATAAAATGGTATCGTATAAAGAGTTAGGTTTGGTAAACACAAGAGAGATGTTTGCCAAGGCAGTGGAGGGCGGATATGCTATTCCTGCGTTCAACTTTAACAACATGGAGCAGTTGCAGGCTATTGTAAAGGCTGCAGTTGAGACCAAGTCTCCAGTTATTCTACAGGTTTCAAAAGGCGCACGCCAGTATGCAAATGCAACTTTGTTGCGTTATATGGCACAGGGTGCAGTTGAGTATGCAAAAGAGTTGGGTTGTGAAAAACCTGAGATTGTTCTTCACCTCGATCATGGTGATACATTTGAGACTTGCAAGAGTTGTATCGATTCAGGCTTCTCTTCAGTAATGATTGACGGTTCTCACCTTCCATACGAGGAGAACATTGCCTTGACCAAAAAAGTTGTAGAGTATGCACATCAGTTTGATGTAACCGTTGAGGGTGAGCTTGGCGTTTTGGCTGGTGTTGAGGATGAGGTCTCTTCAGAGCATCATACATACACAAATCCAGAAGAGGTAATTGATTTTGCTACACGCACAGGTTGTGATTCATTAGCTATTTCAATCGGTACTTCTCACGGCGCTTACAAATTTACTCCAGAGCAGTGTACAATTGACCCTCAGACCGGCCGTATGGTTCCACCTCCATTGGCATTTGACGTTTTGAAGGCTGTTGAGGAGAAGCTTCCTGGTTTCCCTATCGTTCTTCACGGTTCTTCTTCAGTTCCTCAAGATGAGGTTGAGACTATCAACAAATATGGTGGAGCTTTGAAAGCTGCTATCGGTATTCCTGAGGAGTGGTTGAGAGAGGCTGCAAAATCTGCAGTTTGCAAAATCAACATCGACTCTGACTCACGTTTGGCAATGACTGCTGCTGTACGTAAAGTGTTCGTTGAGAAACCTGCTGAGTTTGACCCTCGTAAATATTTGGGTCCTGCACGCGACAGCATGGAGAAAATGTACAAACACAAAATCATCAACGTATTGGGTTCTGACGGCAAACTTGAGTGCTAATACCTCAGTTGCAGTTTGAGAATAATACAATTGAACATGATAGATGACTAAAATGTCATCAGTATAAATAAGAAATCCCTGCCAGAATTCATTTCCGACAGGGATTCTCCATTTGATGAGGAGCCTTTAGGGTTACGCTCCCCTGCTTTTGCGGTATGGTATCAATTACCAGAATTTTCCATATTCATATCCGTGGTATAGCAAAGGTGGCGTATTGTCAAGTTTGCCGATTATGCTAAAGTAGGCGTCTCTCAACTCTTCATAATATTTGGTAAAATCATACTCCTCTACCCATGCGGCTCCAAAGATGCCGTATCCACCTGCCACATTTGTGAAATTCGATTTCAAGTCTGCAAAATTGTCAAAACCAAACTCTTGGGCATTCATAAGATATATGTCAAGTTCATTGGAAACTGACATTACAATCTGTTTGTCAGCCTCTCTGTCTACCCTCAAATTTTTGTCGGTTTCAGTTCCTGAAGTCAAATTTTTTCCTGTGTATGGCATCACAAAGAAATTCGGCCCCCAGAATTCACACATTTTCTCTATGCATCCGTACTGGGGATTATTTTTAATTATATCAAGAATATAGTTGATTTCCAATTCGCACAAATTGACCGATACTGCATATGAACATACGTAGGAGGCAGAATAATATGGGTTAACAAGTTCATCATCAAGTTGGATTCTTGCAAAACTCCTGTAATAATCATATTTGGCCTCTTTCTGGTACATATCAGCCTCCACAATTTCTCTGTTTGGTTTTCCCTCAATCTTGTCGGGAGAGACCATTGCAGGGTATTCAATAGTGAAATTCTTGTCGGCCTTGTTGAAGTCATGTGTGTTTGCATGTGTTGAAAAGAGCAAATCAACAATCTTTTCATCCTTCTTGAAGTATGTGTATGCAACAGCACCCTTGCCATTGCTTGCAAATGTATATGACGGGTACTTGTCAAAAAGCAGATAGAATTTATCTTCATCTGCAATTTCGTTTATATAATATTCCGATTCCTTATCCAAATAGATGGATTCTCTATAAGTCTGTGGAACAAGAATAGGGTTGCATACAAATTTGCGTTCAATTCCATTTGGCATAACGGCTTTTGCTTCAATCTTTTTATCTTTATAAGACAACTTGAGGGTATACTCCATACCCTCCTGGGGAGTATATTGGAGAGTATACAGCGATTCCGACTCATTAAAAATGAACTTTCCAAGCAGATTTCCTTGGGAATGGAGTTCAATCTCCGCATCCTTTACAATTCCATTATTGTCACTCAACTTCAACTCCTGGGTATTGCCATTGGTAAGAATACAATAGATGCCAAGGCCGTTCCAGTCGGGAATATTCTTTTCGGTAAGTTGGTAGTCTGAACCGTTGAATAGAATTTGTGATAAAGCATCTTGATTTTCCGGATCATTCTTACTGCAGCCTATGCAGACAAACAGTAACATTGCAAACAAAATCTTTTTCATAAAATGGGTCTTTTAGTTAATTATATAATACAGAATTATATAATATAAATCTTATTTACAAGTTTTGCGAGTGATATTCATGGCGCATGAATGTTCAACAGCATCAGCAAAGTTAATCATTAATTTTATAATCAGCAAAAATAAAACCTCATACCTTAATTTTTAACACATTGTCAATCAGGGTGATACAAAATGGAAATATAATACCTTGTTTTATCTGTGCCGTCAGGCAAAAGATTGTGGAGTTTTGTTATCTTTGCGCCCTGTTTGTAAAACTGGTTTTATGAGTGTGGTGAATAAAAAGATAGAGTCGCTCTTCTTTGATATTGACGGTACGCTTGTGAGTTTCAAGACCCATGAGGTACCTGAATCTACAAAGAGGGCAATAAGGGAGTTGCGGGCCAAAGGCGTGAAGGTATTTGTGGCTACCGGCAGGATGCTCTCAATGCTGGAGGTGTTGAGTGATATTGAGTTTGACGGTTTCATAACATACAATGGCGGATGTTGCGTGGATGGAAATTTGAATGAGATCTTCAGCCATCCCATTCCTGTGGAGCAACTCAAGGCTCTGGAAGAGCACCTTAAGAGTGACCATTTCCCGGTTTCGTACATGAGGAAAGATGGTATGTATGTGAATGAACTGGCGCAGATTGTAAGGAATGTTGCGGAGCATGTGAATGTTGAGCCTCCGATTGTAATGGAGCCTGCAGAGGTGATAAAGGAGCCTGTTTACCAGTTGTGCATATACCTGGAGGATGATGAAAAACTGCAGCAGATTCTCAAAGGTGTGCTTACAGATTGCATCTCCAACCGCTGGATATCATGGTTTGCCGATGTAAATGTGAAGGGTGTGACAAAACAGTTGGGTATCGACAAGATACTGGAGCACTTCGGTTTGCCGCTTGAGACATCAATGGCATTCGGTGATGCCGGCAATGATATTCCAATGATAAAGCATGCTGCTGTGGGCGTTGCCATGGGAAATTCATCTGACCAGGTCAAGCAGATTGCTGACTATGTGACAGCTGATGTGGATGATGATGGTGTATACAAGGCACTCCAGCACTTCGGTTTGCTGTAGTAGTGCTGTCAATTTGTCGGGAAAAGCAGTTGGCAAATAAATTGTAGCTATATTTGCGGCCTTGAAAAAGGACAATATTAAGTGAAAAATAGAAAAATATTATAGTTATGTCAGAAAACAAAGAGGTTAAGGAAGAGATAAAAGAGGAAGTGAAGGATCAGGCCTGCGATGTGCAGGAAAAGCCTGAGGCAGAGAAGGCAGTGGATGAAACAGCCGGTGAGGCAGCCACTGAGCCACAGCAGGAGATGAGTGAGGCAGAGAAGATGGAAAAGAGAGTGGAGGAGGCAGAGGCAAAAGCTGCGGAGGCTACTGACAAATATGTCAGGATGGCTGCTGAGTTTGACAATTTCAGAAGAAGGACTGCAAAAGAGAGAATTGAATTGATTTCTACAGCAGGTGAGGATGTTATCAAAGGTCTTCTTCCTATTCTTGATGACTGCGAGAGAGCTTTGCAGGTTTTGCGCCAGTCAAGCGATTCTGCTGCAGCCATTGAGGGTACAGAGTTGATTTATACCAAATTGATGAACTTTTTGAAGGGCAGGGGACTTGCAGTAATTGAGGCAAAGGATAAAGAACTTGATACAGAGTTCCATGAAGCGGTTGCCCAGTTCCCTGTTGAAGAGAAGGAGAAGAAAAACAAGATTATAGATGTGGTCCAGCAGGGCTATATGCTTAACGGCAAGGTAATCCGTTATGCAAAGGTTGTTGTTGGAATGTAATTTTGGGAAGTATTGTCTTAGGAGAAGAGATATATGGCAAAGAGAGATTATTATGAGGTCCTGGGAGTTGAGAAGTCTGCATCTGCGGATGAGATCAAGAAGGCCTACAGAAAAATGGCAATAAAGTATCATCCTGACAAAAATCCGGGTGATAAAGAGGCTGAGGAGAAGTTCAAGGAGGCTGCTGAGGCTTACGATGTTTTGAGCAATCCTGAGAAGAAGCAGCGTTATGACCAGTTCGGACATGCCGGAATGGGTGGAGCTGCCAGCGGCGGCTTTGGCGGAGGATTCTCAATGGAGGATATATTCAGCCAGTTCGGTGATATTTTCGGCGGCCATTTTGGTGGTGGATTTGGTGGTTTCGGCGGCTTTGGCGGCGGAGGCAGAGCCAACAGGGTACAGCGCGGAAGTGATATAAGGATACGTGTTAAACTCACCCTGAAGGAGATAGTTCATGGTGTTGAAAAGAAGGTGAGAATCAACAAAATGGTACAGTGCAGCGAGTGTCATGGAAAGGGTGCGGTATCAGATGCCGACATCAAGACCTGCGACACATGCCACGGCAGCGGTGTAGTTACCAAAGTAGTTCAGACAATGTTCGGACAGATGCAGAGTCAGGGTGTTTGCCCTACCTGTAACGGCGAAGGAAAGAAGATTGTAAATCCTTGCAGCAAATGTAGTGGAACCGGTCTTGTAAAGGATTCTGAGGAGATTTCGTTCAAGATTCCAGCAGGAGTGGCACAGGGAATGCAACTTACTGTTCAAGGTAAAGGAAATGCTGCAAAGAGCGGTGGTATAAATGGAGATCTGCTTGTGGTTATTGAGGAGGTTGAGGACAAGGAACTCCAGAGAGATGGCAATGACTTGATATACTCTCTATTTATAAGTGTCCCTGATGCTATTCTTGGTACCACTGCTGAGATCCCGGCGGTTGACGGCAAACTGAAGATAAAGATCGAGCCTGGTACACAATCTGGCAAGATGTTGAGATTGAGAGGAAAAGGTATTCCTGATATTAATGGTTATGGTTCAGGTGACCTGCTTGTTTATGTGCAGGTATGGATTCCAAAGAGTAC
>JAFQHE010000056.1 GCA_017398125.1 Bacteroidales bacterium | reverse complement strand
TCTATTCTATTCTATATGTTTACTATTTCAATGTGGCAACTATTATCACCGGATTGCTCTCTTCTGTAATTGTTGCTGCAACCTGCTTCATCTTTTCTGAGTTGCTTTTTGCAGCCTCTTCAATGAATATATCGGCACTCATAAATGAGTACATCTTGTCTGAAGTGACTGCTACTGGCCAGAATGGAATACCATTGTCTATATCATTGGTAAATCCCTGGTAAGTTGAATTTTCAATTTTTGAAATCCTTTTGGTCTCCTTTGTCTTTTTATTGTAAATATATGATGCTTCCCCCATCATTGTAGAGAAGAGTATAAAATCTTTAGTCTCTTGAATTTGAGAACCATCAAAAGCAGTTTCAAGATTTAGGGCCGGCTCAAATCTATCATCTTCAAGATTTCCATAATCAAATACTGCGTATGGAACAAGGTTGCTGCCGGTAAAGGTAAATATGGTATCAATAAAATCTTTAGTTACTCTTGTTTCTCCACTATAATTATACAATGACGATGTGTAACTCCATTCTATCAGTTGTGTTTTACCATATGGCATTGGCATATTAACTCTCCTTTTTTCAGTATCCCACAATCTTCTGGTATTAATTTGAACAGATTCACTATTAATAACTGTAAGGAAATTTTCTTTTTCTTTGGTGTAAAGAATAACCGATGAGCCATTGCCAATCTGGGAAAAGCCTGTAAAGTGATTGATGTCTGCAAAGTTGTCGGGAGTAATAACTTTTTCAATTTCACCGGTTTTGGCAGAAAAATAAAGTATCTTTCTGCCAAAAAATACAATAATCGATTCAGGATTTGAATATAAGTTTGTTACCGCTCTATATTCATTTTTAGCTCTTCCCCTTTGACCAACTTTTCTAATGAATTTGCCATCTGAATCAATTTGATAAACTTGTTGTGACGACTTGCAGCAAAAATAGATATAATCATTACTAACAGTTATTTTGTCGATATCAGATACTAGAAAATCACTTTTAGTTTCTATTGGAATATACTGCAGATCTGATACAAACTCACTCAGATTTACAATAACATCATTGTTAAAAGCAGATTCAATATTGATATTATGATATATATTATCTGAATTTCTTGAATTTGTTGTGCAACCATAAACTGTAAGAGAGAGAACAAAGATTGAAACAATAATGAGTTTATTCAATTTCATATCATATAGAAAATTAAGTTTCATAACCAGAGATATACATTCAAGTCTTGATAACGGCGTAGCACAGATAAAAGTAGTAACACATCCTACGAATGCTAAAGTCATATAGACTTTTTTGAAAAAGTTGGATTTAAAAATATTTAGTAAGATATTGATTGATTCCTCCTCCTCAAAATTCATGGCAAATTTACGAAAATAAACTAATTTTGCAATAAAAAATGTATCGGATAAGTATAATTGGAGCCGGAAATGTCGCATTCAGGTTTGCTTTGGCATTCCAGGCTGCCGGCCATACAATAAATTGCGTGTGTACCAGGTCTTTTGATAAGGCCGACAAGGTTGTACGTGCTCTCAAGAAGCATAGGAGTGATGCCAAAGCAGTAACTGATTACTCTTCTATTCCGGAGAGTGACATACTTGTAATTGCTGTGAGTGATTCTGCAATATCATCAGTTGCTGAGGCAATTAAGGATTATGCCGGAAAATTCAAATTGATCGTGCATACCAGCGGCGCAACGGATATTTCAATTCTTTCAGATGCCGGCATTGACAATTGCGGAGTATTCTATCCTCTGATGACATTGAGCATGAACAAGGATCTTGATATAAAGATGGTGCCGTTCCTTTTGGAGGCCCGGACAAATGATGGAAAGGAGATGCTTGCCGAACTTGCTACCACACTAAAGGCTGAATATAATTTCTATTCATCGCAAAAACGCCTTCAGATGCATACTGCAGCGGTGTTCGCAACAAATTTCATCAACTATATGCTCTCTATGGCGTATGATATTGCACATCCTGATTTTACCTTCTTGTTACCCTCGGCAATCGAGACTGTAAGAAAAGCATTTCTTCATACTCCATCAAAGGCGCAGACCGGCCCTGCATTGAGAAAAGATATGGAGACGCTGAACAAACATATTGCACTGCTTAAAGAGAGGGGATTGGATGAACAGGCAAGGATGTATGAGATATTATCGGGAGGAATAATTGAGAAATATAGAAAAGAGAAGATTAATTTTTAAATATATATAATTGATTAATTATTTGATTATGAGTAATTATAAGGTTAAATTGGCCAATATCAAGGGGTTTGCATTTGATGTGGATGGCGTTTTTACAGATGGCGGTGTAATTGGTACAGCAAGTGGCGACCTGATAAGGGTATATGATTCAAAAGATGGTTTTGGATTGAGAATGGCATATTTGAAGGGTTATAAGACAGCAATAGTAACAGGTGGCAGTTCAGAGTCAATCAAGAAGAGATTTTTGGGAATAGGAGTGAAGGAGGAGGACATTTACCTCAAGAGCAGGGATAAAGTTCCTGATTTTCTTGACTTTTGCAAGAGAAATGGCCTCGAACCTTCGGAAGTGGCTTTTGTTGGAGATGACCTGCCTGATATTCCAATTTTAAAGATTTGCGGACTTGCTGTTTGCCCTGCAGATGCAGTTCCTGAGGTTAAGGAGGTATGCGATTATGTATCACAATTCAATGGTGGCAAAGGATGTGTAAGGGATCTGATTGAGCAGGTACTTAAGGTTCAGGGGAAATGGGTGTTTGATCCGGTTGCATATTCTGGATAATTTATTGTTATTTGAATGTATTTTCAAATTTGCTTCTGAATATGATTCTTAATGAACTTATTAAATCTAAAAGGATAATTCTCGCCTCGGCCTCTCCACGAAGAAAGGAACTTATGGATGGGCTGGGTCTGAATTTTACAATTGATACCCGGAATAACTTCCAGGAGATTGTTCCAGATGGTCTTGACGTAAATTTGGTCCCTGAATATCTTGCAAAGGGCAAATCTTATGGTTTTCATAGGGAACTTGAAGATGATGAGATTGTAATTACTGCTGACACAATGGTCTTGTGCAATGGCCAAATTCTTGGCAAACCATCTGATAAATCAAATGCAATGCAGATGCTTAAAATGCTTCAGAACAACACACATACTGTAATTACCGGTGTCTGCATAAGGAGTAGAGATAAAGAGGAATCATTTTCTGTAACCACAAAGGTATTCTTCAATGAACTCACTGACGAAGAACTTGACTATTATATTGATAATTACAAACCATACGACAAGGCAGGAGCCTACGGAGTACAGGAGTGGATAGGATATGTTGGAATCAACAGGATCGAAGGTTCATACTTTAATGTTATGGGGCTTCCTGTTCAGAGACTATATTGTGAACTTCAGAGATTTCTCAAAACAGGTGAGGAGCTTTCAGCCAATCCTCAATTGCCATAGCCCGAACTTGAAGATTCTCCTTTTATAATCATCATAACTCTTGTGTAGCACTCATAAGACGAGAGTGTTGACGGATGCGAATCTCCAAATGATTTTTTGCGTATGTCCAGAGCCCTGAAATAGCACTCGAGGGCTTTGCCGTACTCTTCTGTAACTTCGTGAACAATGCCAAGTCCATTATAAGCCAGTGCAAGATCAGGGTGTGACTCACCAAGAAGCTCCGACAACATATCTATAACAAGTGTATAATAGACAACGGCCCTTTCAAAATCGCCTATATCAGAACATACTGTTGCAATCTGAAGAAAATTATAGGCAACAGCAGTATGACGCTCACCAAATATTGACCTGTTGATTTCAAGTGCAGAGTAGTAATACTCCATTGCCTTTTCAAATTCATCTGAATTTTGGGCAATTACACCAAGATTACCATACGAGTTTGCAACATCAGGGTGGTTCGGCCCAAAGGTTTTCAACCTAATTTCCAATGCTTTTGTGTGAAACTCTTGTGCCTTCTCAAAATTTTCAAGATCTGAATGTACATTGCCAATGTTGTTATAACTTACGGCAACCAATGGATTATCCTCTCCAAAAGCCTTGATTTGGATATTCAGAGCTTTCTGGTAAAATGCAAGCGCAGTTTCATACTCCTCCATTGAATTGTAGTAATAACCAATATCATTAAGTGTCACTGAAACATCAGGGTGGTTCTCTCCAAGCAATTTAATTCTGAGTTCAAGGGCCTTTTCGTAATATTTGAGTGATTTGTCAAACTCACCAAGGTTAGTGTAAATTGAGGCGAGCTTATTATATGTAAGAGCTATATCCGGATTTTCAGAATCATAAATCTTTCTCTGTATATCCAGTGCTTTGAGCATATATTTAAGAGCCATTGGATATTTGGCTACAGCATCATAATAGGAGGATATATTACTGTATATATTTGCAGTTGCTTCACTCTTTTCACCTTGTGTGCCCAATCGTATTTTTAATGCTTTATTGTAGTGTTCGATTGATTTTCTGAATTTGCCCAATTTCAAATAATCTGTGCCAAGGTTATTATAGCAGAGTGAGAGATCCATATTATCCTCACCATATATCTTACGGCCAATTTCAAGTGCCTTTTTGTGACATTGGAGAGCCTTGTCATATTCACCGCTATTTTCGTGCATACTGCCCAGATTATTGTAGTTAACGTAGGTTACATATTCAAGGTTCTTGGGTATATATTTTTGAAGATCAAGACTTTTTAAATAACACTGCTCCGCTTTTGCAAAATCACCTTTATAGTGGTAGTTGCAACCGAGATTATTATATGTTATTGCTACAGCATCGCTCTTATGTCCGTATATTTTCTTCTGTCTCTCAAGGACTCTCTTCAAGAGTTTGATTGCAGCATCATATTTTCCCTGAGTCTCATAAAATGAGACTATAATGTTCCAATAGCCGACAATATCAATATGCTCTTCTCCAAAGAGTTGTGCAGTAAGATCTGCAGCCTTGAAGTAGTTTTCGATTGCTTCATTGAAGCGTTGCCTCTCAAACAAGAGTACTGATTTGTAGTTGTAGCATACAATTATCTGATGTTTTCTTTTGATATTCTGTTCAAGGTCAAGTTTTTCGGCAATGGTGTGGTACTTGTCAAGTATTTCCATTGCCTGATCATATTTTTCAAATACCACAAGCGGTTCAGAACAGGCCTTTAGAATGTCAAGTTCAATATTCCCAAATAGTTCCTTTTCTCTTCCCGACAGTTCTACCGCATATCTAAAAACATCAATGCAATTTTGAACACGCAAAGAGAGTGGCTTATCAGCATCAAATAGTTGATCATATGCACGGAAGGCCTCTGCAACAGATTCCGATTTACCCGATAAGCATTTAAAATTAAACCTGAAATTGAGCCAATTGTATATCATGAAATGGTACCTTTTAATATTCTGTACAATTTCTGATTTGGTTTTCAATTGGGTTTCATCTTCGGCTGCCGCAAATTCCTTTAACTTTTCATTCAATTCTAAAATGCACGGATGTTTTGAGAATAGCGGTACATTGTTAAAGTTGATAAAGTCTTCCTGCTCAATGGAAAGTTTGTTCTCTTTAATGTCGGTAAAGTCAGGGATATTATAATCTATAACAGCACCTAAAGAGATGATGAGTTGAAGCCCAAAATTGTCAATATTGCTGAACTTGCAATATAATGTAAAGTTTTCCCTATCTACAGTTACATCAAGCAATTGATCATCATAAACGACACTTTTTCCAGGCTCCTCAAATGAAATCTCTTCATCAATAGAAAAGCCTTTGGGGCTGAAAATGGCATTTGCCTTTGCAACATAATCCTCAATTGCTTTTCTGTTTGAATCGCAATTGCCGCCGTCGTGTATGACAATCTTCACTCTTTGCATATACTCTGCTTGTCGGGAAATAAAAATAACCCCTCACAGGAAATGAGGGGTTATCAATTACTATAAATATTACTCAACTTCAGGAAGTTCCTCGCTCTTCACTGCGTTGAACTCATTCAAATCCTCAGGTGAGAAGTTCTGGATATATGAGAATCTCTCATTATTCCATGCTTCAGACTTGTTGGTGTAAATCTTGGCTGAATTTACAAATGAATCTGATGTTTGTGAATCAATTATCAACAAATAAGACATGATGATGTGTGCAGCCATCTCAACAAGACGTCTTGCATGGAAATCTACATACTCATCACCCTTTCCTGCTACAAGCTCACAAGCCTTCTCAAACTGGTCGGTCATTGCAACCAATTTTGCTTTAAGCGCAGCAAACTCAGGTTTGAACTCCATCTGCTCATACTCTCTGATCTTGGCAAGATAAGAACCGTTAGTTACATAACGGATAGCAGCAACGGTCTGCAATTGCGATGTACCCTCGTAAATGGTAAGGATACGGGCGTCTCTGTAAAGTCTCTCAACCGGATACTCTTTCATAAAGCCTGAACCGCCATGAACCTGAATTGCATCGTATGCATTCTGGTTAGCATACTCACTTGACATCATCTTTAATACAGGAGTGAACATATCAGCATATTTGCTGTATTTTTTGAACTCCTGACGCTCTTCTGGAGTTAGTTTTCTCTCCTCAGCAATTGCATTGTAGGCTTTGTAAATGTCAACGAATCTTGTTGTTTCATAAAGGACAGCACGAGAAGCCTGAAGTTTTGCCTTCATTACTGCAAGAAGCTCAACTACAGCAGGGAAGTTGATGATTGCCTTCTTGTACTGTACACGCTCATTTGCATATTTCAATGCCTCACGATATGCAGCCTCTGAAAGACCTACTGACTGGGCACCCACGCCAAGACGCGCACCGTTCATAAGTGACATCACATATTTGATAAGGCCCAATTTTCTCTCACCAACCAATTTTGCTGGAGCATTCTTGAATACAAGCTCAGCGGTAGGGGAGCCCTTGATACCAAGTTTGTTCTCAATACGTCTTACAGTTACACCACCCCATGCTTTGTCGTAAACAAAATATGAAAGGCCACGGCCATCGGTTGTACCCTCCTCAGAACGTGCAAGAACAAGTTTGATCTGTGCATCACCGTTTGTAATGAAGCGTTTAACACCGTTAAGGAACCACATCTGTTTCTCCTCATCCCAGGTAGCCTTGAGCATTACAGACTGCAGGTCAGATCCAGCATCAGGCTCTGTAAGGTCCATCGAACATGTATCACCTTTGTTTATTCTTGGAAGGAACTCATCCTTGATCTCTTTTGATGCAAACTCATAGATTGTTTCAGCACAGTCCTGCAGACCCCAAATGTTTGCAAAACCGGCATCGGCACGTGATACCAGCTCAGCTGCCATTACATAAGGAACCATGCTGAAGTTCAAACCACCATACTCACGTGGAAGGTTCAAGCCATACACGCCTGCCTGTGTAAGGACATCATGGTTCTGTTGTGTACCTGCAGCATATGTAATTCTGCCATCTTTGCAGACAGGACCATCATGGTCAACCTGCTCAGCGTTCTGTGCAATTACATTACCGCAAATGTCACCCATAATCTCCATTACTTTATCGTAAGAGTCAATTGCATCCTCTACATTTTGCGGAGCATAGTCAAATTTGCCAAAATCCTTAAAATTCTGCTCTTTCAGTTCTACAATCTTACCCATCAAAGGATGAGAGAACTGGAATTTCAAATCTGTATTGTCTTTATAAAAATTTGCCATAACTATTTGCTGTGTTTTTTGTAAGATGCAATCATCTTAGGTAAAACTTCATTTAGATCACCAATGATTGAGTAATCAGCAATCTGGTGAATAGGAGCTGCCGGATCATTGTTGATTGAGATGATCATTGCAGACTGGTCCATACCTGCAGTATGCTGGATTTGTCCAGAAATACCTACAGAAATGAACAATTTTGGTCTTACGGTAACACCTGTCTGGCCAATCTGTCTCTCATGGTCGGTAAATCCTGCGTCTACTGCGGCACGCGAAGCACCTACCTCTGCACCGAGCACTTTAGCCAAGTCAAAGACAAGTTTGAAATTCTCCTTGCTTCCGACACCGTAACCGCCAGCAACAATAATTTGTGAGTTCTTTATGTCAATCTTCTTCTCCTCAATCTGACGCTCGATAATCTCAACAACAAAATCGGTGTCCATCAAGACATTGTTCACGTTTATTGCTTTAACAGAGCCTGCTACCGGAGTTGCCAAAGCCTCTTTCTTCATAACACCTTCGCGTACTGTAGCCATTTGCGGACGATGCTCGGGATTTACGATTGTTGCAATGATATTACCGCCAAATGCCGGACGGATCTGGTATAGAAGATTCTTCCACTCATTTCCCTTAGGATCCTTATGGTCACCAATTTCCAGTGATGTACAATCTGCAGTAAGACCGCTATGTAATGCGCTTGATACACGTGGAGCCAAATCCCTTCCAATGCTAGTTGCACCAAAAAGTGCAATCTGAGGTTGCTCCTCTTTAAACAGTGAAATAGTAATTGCAGCGTAAGGAAGTGTCCTGAAGAACTCCAATCTTGGATCATCAGCCAAGTGTACAGTCTTTGCACCATATTGATACAACTCCTCTGAAAGATTTGCAACGTTATGGCCAATCAATAACGCCTCCAAATCACAATTCAAAGTCTCAGCCAACACACGGCCTTTAGTAAGCAGTTCAAGGCTTACATCACACAACTTGCCGTTGTCAGTTTCACAAAATACTATAATGTTATTCATATTTGTCTCTTTTAATTAATTATTTAAAGGTGTCATTAACCAATTGTATGGTTTGTAAGAAGTTCAACGATCAAAGAGTCAATATCCTCTTCTGATGCTGTAAGTTTCTTTGCCTCTTTGGCCTGGAACACTATATTTTCGACCTTCTTGACCTTTGTAGGTGAACCGGCAGAACCGAAACTGTTCTCATCACCGCCTATATCATTTACTCCCCACTCAACAATTTTAAGCTGGTCATTGCCCTCAAGAGGCAAGAAGTAGCATGTTTCAGGAAGCGCATCCTCAGATGCAGTCCTTGCAGATTTGTATTTCATAACCTGTTTTGCATTGCGGGGACGGCATGGAGCCGCAGTTGCATGTACTGTAACCAAAAGCGGCATAGGGGCAGAAACGGTCTCAACACCTCTTTCCAATCTTCTCTTGATTACTAGTTTCTCATCTGTAATGTCAAGAATTTCCTCTGCGTATGTAACTTGAGGAATATTTAACTTTTCAGCTACCTGAGGTCCAACCTGGGCAGTATCGCCGTCAATAGCCTGTCTTCCTGCAATAATAAGATCGGGGTTGATTTTTTTTACTGCCTGTGAAATTGCATAAGATGTAGCAAGTGTATCGGCACCTGCGAATTTTCTGTCAGTAAGAAGAACTCCGCCATCTGCACCTCTAAACAATCCCTCACGAATAATATCAGCGGCTCTACCTGGGCCCATGGTCAAAAGAAGAACTTCTGCATTTCCTGTCTTGTCTTTGATGCGCAATGCCTGCTCAAGGGCATTCATATCTTCCGGATTGAAAATGGCCGGTAGCGCGGCTCTGTTTACAGTTCCTTCCGGAGTCATTGCATCTTTACCTACATGTCTTGTATCAGGCACTTGTTTTGCCAATACAACGATTTTAATCTTTTTGTTCATAATAATTTAATTTCTCTACGCCTTGGCCTTTGGAGTGCCAAAGCCCATTGGAATATTATTAATAGGTTCATTTAGCTCTATTGTACCGAACTCACTCTCAAATTTTTTGATATTGTCCTGGAGAGCGTTTACAAGTCTCTTTATATTTCCAGGTGTCATGATTATTCTGCTTCCTACCTGTGCTTTGGGCATTCCGGGAAGAACACGTACAAAATCTATGACAAACTCATTAGGAGAGTGTGTAACAATTGCAAGGTTAGAATATGAGCCTTGCGCAACCTCGTTACTAAGCTCAATGTTAAGCTTTTTTTCGTTTTCCATACTTGATGGTTTGTAAATGTAGAACAAACTGTATATATCAAAAGTGCAAATATAGAATTTTTTACTTTATTATTTATTAAATACATTCAACTTTAAATAAACAATTATTGACAAACTTGTATCTTACGTAATAATTTAGGTTTTAATCCAAATAGAATTTTGTAGCATTTTTAAAATAATTAACTTTGTACGTTCAAAATTTATGTACCATCATTAAAGTGTAATAATTTTATGGAAATTCCTGCAAAATACAATCCGGTCTCAGTAGAGGACAAATGGTATTCTTATTGGCTTGACAAAAAATTCTTTCATTCTGAACCTGATGAGAGAGAGGCTTATACAATAGTTATCCCACCACCTAATGTGACTGGTGTACTTCATATGGGACACATGTTGAACAACACAATTCAGGATATTCTTGTGCGAAGGGCTCGTATGGAGGGAAAGAATGCATGTTGGGTACCCGGCACAGACCATGCTTCAATTGCTACTGAAGCAAAGGTGGTAAAAAGGCTGTCGGAACAAGGTATTAAAAAGAGCGATCTGACACGAGACCAATTCTTGAAACATGCTTGGGAGTGGACTGAGGAGCATGGCGGCATAATCCTTAAACAGCTGCGTAAACTTGGTGCCAGCTGTGATTGGGACAGAACAGCATTTACCATGGATGAGGAGAGGAGCAACAGCGTTATAAAGGTATTTGTTGACCTATATAATAAAGGACTCATTTATAGAGGCTTGCGTATGGTTAACTGGGATCCTAAAGCGCAGACTGCATTGAGTAATGAGGAGGTTATCTACAAGGATGAAAAGAGCAAACTGTACTATTTGAGATACTACGTTGATGAGCCTGCAGGCTCTACCGACGGTGAGGAGCAAGATGCAGTGACATTGAGTCCTGAAGATCCGTTTGATCCTGCAGTAAAACATCAGATACTTCACAGGGATGAGCAGGGCAGGAGGTATGCGGTTGTAGCAACTACCCGTCCGGAGACAATAATGGGTGATACAGCAATGTGTATTAACCCTAAAGACCCTAAGAATACATGGTTGAAAGGGAAAAGGGTGATCGTTCCCCTTGTAGGACGTTCAATACCTGTAATTGAAGACAGATATGTTGAGATAGAATTCGGTACCGGTTGTCTTAAAGTTACTCCTGCACATGATACAAATGACTATATGTTGGGCAAGACCCATAACCTTGAGACAATTGATATTTTCAATGCAGATGCCACTTTAAGTGAGGCGGCAGGCATGTATATCGGTATGGACAGGATGGATGTACGCAAGCAGATTGTCATTGACCTCAAGAATGCTGGACTTATGGAGAAGGTCGAGAACTA
>JAFQHE010000055.1 GCA_017398125.1 Bacteroidales bacterium | reverse complement strand
TGCCAATAGTCTAAAAATATATCTCTTCATGGTTATTCCTCCTGTTAGTTCCATCCTTCATAGTTAAAGTCATTTGGGTCGCTTATTGCAAAACCCTTTTCAATTTCTACCTCAAGAAGCTCAACCTGAGGTGTTTCGTAAAGTTTTTTTTCTGTAGTTTTCATTGTATCTGTTTTTATATATTTCAATTGATTCGTGTTGTAAAGTATGAATTATCAGTGGGGTTGCAAAGGTAAGGATTTTAGATGTTTGTAAAATAGATATTTGCAAATCTTGGCAAATCTATTGATCGCTCTAATGACAAAGGGCAACCTGCCAGCATTGCAAGTCGCCCTTTGTGTATGTTATGTTCCATTGTGCTCGGAACGGGAATCGAACCCGTACGGGCATTTCTGCCCACAGGATTTTAAGTCCTGCGTGTCTACCTATTCCACCATCCGAGCCAAAAGAACGTAATCTTCTTGTAGAATAGTGCGCAAATGTAGTGAAAGATTGCCAACTGACAAAAAAAAATTGAAAGAGCTGTCGGTGAGGAGGGTGTGATGCGAAAAAATGTGTATATTTACACGATTTTGGGGTGATGGGTTTTGATTGGTGGCAAGTCGTGTGGCCATATCTCCGGTCTCTCCTTTAAGAATGAGTGTTAATTTTAAATGAGTGAAATGTTTATGAAGAGAATTTTTACTGTCGGGACAATGGCTATGATAATTTTTGCAGCCATTTTTGCTTCTTGCAATTGCGGGGCATCAGCAGAAAATGTAGAGAAGGCAATGACTCCTATTGATAATATCTTTGAACGCAAAAGTGTAAGGAGTTTTGAGGATAAAACAGTTTCGAAAGATACTTTGGAACTGCTTGTTAAGGCTGGTATGGCAGCTCCGAGTGCAATGAACAGACAGCCTTGGCAGTTCTTTGTTTCAACCGACAAGGCAAAGATGGATTCTTTGAATGCAAGACTTCCGTATGCAAAGATGCTTAAGGAGGCAGCTGCTGCTGTGGTAGTTCTCGGAAATCCTGAAATCTCAAAACTTTGGATGTATGATTGCAGCGCATGTACCCAGAATGTGCTTTTGGCAGCGGAGTCTTTGGGTCTTGGTGCTGTATGGACAGCCGCTTTTCCATACGATGACAGGGTAAATGCAATTAAGGAGGTTTATGCAATTCCGGATCCTTGGCTTCCATTGGCTCTTATTCCGGTGGGGTATCCGAAGGGTGATCATCAGCCAAAAGACAAATGGGATCCTGCAAAGGTTCATTATGAGGTGTGGTAGAGTTTTGAACGGTAACAAGTATAATGCAGATGACAAAAATATTGAAAATGGTTTCAGTAAAAGAGATGGTCAACAGATTGAGTGAGGGTTCTCTGTTAAAATGGCGCGTGCCGTTGCGCACATTTGCAGTTGCATTGATGTTTGCAATGACGCTCTCTCTTGCCCCAAAGGCAATGGCTCAGGATTTTGAGCAGCCTGTGTCATGGGGTGCGAGCCAGAGTGCAGTTGGCGACGGCATTTATGAAATAAAGCTTACAGCCTCAATGGAGGATGGATGGCATATTTATGATTTGGGTCCGTATGATGGTGGCCCTACACCTACATCATTGAAGGTGAGTGGTGATGGAGTGGAGCTTGTAGGTACTCCATATATAGTGGGTGATGTGCATAAGGCCTATGACGATATTTTTGGAATGGATATAGGAACATGCGCATCTGGAGTGGCATTTGCCCAAAAGGTGAAGGTGACTTCTGCCTCGGAAGTTTCGGTTGTTGCAAATATTGAGTGGCAGTCTTGCAATGATGGCACATGTATGCCTCCTATGGATGAAGATTTTACAGTGAAGTTGCCTGGAGCAGCCAATGGTGCAGCAGCTCCTGGTCAGGTGCAGACTGATAATAAAGAGGTTGTGGCTGAAACTCAGGAAAATGGCAATCCGGCAATTTCCCAGGCTGAAGATATGGGGAAAAAGGCAGAAAGCGGTTCTGAAAAATCTATCTGGGCCGTTATTCTCGAGGCTATTGCGTGGGGATTTGTAGCGTTGCTTACCCCTTGTGTCTTCCCTATGGTGCCGATGACAGTCTCATTCTTCCTTAAGAACTCAGGGGGAAAAGCAAGAGGCAGATTTATGGCAAGCCTTTATGGCTTTTCAATCATAGCGCTCTATACAATTCCTATTGCTGTAATTATCTTTATTACATATTTTGTTGGCGGAGATGCAGTTACAGCCGATATTTTCAACTGGTTGGCTACACATTGGATTCCAAATATAATCTTCTTTGCAATCTTTATGGTCTTTGCTGCATCGTTCTTTGGCGCATTTGAGATTACAATGCCAGGCTGGATGGTGAACAAGGCCGATGCAAAATCAGATAAGGGCGGTATTATTGGTGTATTTTTCATGGCACTTACACTTGTGCTTGTATCATTCTCATGCACAGGCCCTATCGTGGGTTCAATACTTATAAAGAGTACACAAGGTGAGATTTGGGAACCAATCATAACAATGGTTGCATTCTCGGCTGCATTTGCCCTTCCGTTTACGGTATTTGCCTTTGCTCCAAGCCTTTTGAAGGAGCTTCCAAAATCGGGCGGTTGGCTCAATTCAGTAAAGGTTGTACTTGGTTTCCTTGAGTTGGCCCTTGGTCTCAAGTTCTTGAGCGTGGCTGACCAGACTTACCATTGGGGTATCCTCGACAGGGAGGTGTATCTTGCATTGTGGATCGTTATCTTCTCCCTATTGGGTATGTACCTTTTGGGTAAGATAAGGTTTGCCCATGATACTCCGCAGGAGCATTTGTCGGTGAAGAGACTTATATTGTCAATAATTGTATTTGCATTTGTGGTATATATGATTCCTGGAATGTGGGGAGCTCCACTTAAGGCGTTGAGCGGTTATCTGCCTCCAATCACAACCCAGGACTTTGTTGTTGGTCAGGGTGCCTCTTCTTCTGCATCGGCTCAGAATGTTGCAGCGGATGAACTTCCACAGCGCAAATATGCAGATTTCTTGCACTTGCCTCATGGCCTCGACGGCTTTTTTGAATATAATGAGGCTCTTGCCTATGCAAGAAAGGTGAACAAACCGCTGTTTGTTGATTTTACAGGTCACGGTTGCGTGAACTGCCGTGAGATGGAGGCAAGGGTATGGAGCGATCCGAGGGTTATCAAACTCTTGAAGGAGAATTATGTTATTGTTGCCCTTTATGCCGATGACAAGAAGACCCTTGACAAGAGTGAATGGGTTACTCTTGAAAACGGCAAGGTGCTAAAGGAGTTGGGAAAGATAAATTCCAACTTTGTGATGAACAAGTTTGGAGCCAATGCCCAGCCTTATTATCTGCTTCTCGACGGAACCGAAGGACGATTGGCCGAGCCACGTGGATACAATCTTGACCCCGATGCCTTTGTGGCATTCCTTGAAGAGGGAATAAAGAATTATGGCAAATAGTCTTTGATATACTCTTCAATTATGTGCGGAAAGTGGGTGTGTTCAAGTTTGTGGATTCTCCCGGCGAGAGTCTCTGGGGTGTCATTTTCAAGAAGAGGGCACTCCGCCTGGAACAGAATCTTTCCGCTGTCATAATTTTCATCAACAAGGTGTATTGTGATGCCTGAAACCCTTTCTCCGGCAGCTATAACAGCCTCGTGCACGCGGTTGCCGTACATTCCCTTTCCTCCGTATGCCGGGAGCAGTGACGGATGGATATTTATTATTCTTCCCTTGTATCCGGCAATCACTTCATCAGGTATTTTAAGAAGATAGCCAGCAAGTATTATTAGGTCGGTTGAGTCTTTTTCAAGAATCTCAAGTATCCCCTGTGGGCCTCCTGACAAATCCTCTTTTGTAATGACAGAGGTCGGAACCCCCAACTTGGCAGCCCTCTCCAGAACATAGGCGTTTGTCCTGTTGCAGATGACTCTGACAACCTTGGCAGAAGACGCTGTAGAGCTGTTTGAATTGAAATATTCTATAATGTTTTGTGCGTTGGAACCATTTCCGGATGCAAAAATCACGAGGTTTTTCATTATGTCGCTGTTCTTCGTATAATTGTGCAAATATAATTATTTTAGTCTACACTCAATGGTGATGATTTTTTTCTATATTTGTATGATATTGGCTAAAAGTTGATTAAAAACTTACAAAATGAATAGATTCGGATTTAAACTTAAATTACTGGCGGCATCTTGTATTGCTGCTCTTGCGATCTCCTGTAAGGAGGCTCCCCAAACGGTAGAGACCTATAATTATAATCTGATGACTGTGCAGAGGCAAAATTGTGCAATCACAGAGCGTTTTTCGGCATCTGTAAAGGGTAAGCAGGATGTGGCAATCTTTCCGCAGGTATCGGGTACAATAACAAGATTGCTTGTAGAGGAGGGAAGCAGCGTAAAGAGAGGTGAGACGATGTTTGTCATTGATCAGGTTCCATATCAGGCGGCAGTTGCTGTTGCTCAGGCAAATGTTCAGGCGGCGGAGGCGGCAGTTGCAACTGCAGAGCTTACTTTCAAGAGCAAACAGGTTCTGTTTCAGAAGAAGGTGGTTTCGCAGTTTGATCTGAGCACTGCGGAAAATGCATATCTTACAGCCAAGGCCCAGTTGGCCCAGGCTCAGGCGCAATTGGTAAATGCGAAAAACAATTTGTCATATACAACAGTCAAGAGTCCGGCCGACGGTGTTGTGGGAACATTGCCATTCAGGGCAGGAGCATTGGTTGGCCCATCTGTGCCGACTCCTCTTACAACAGTTTCGGACAATTCGCAGATGTATGTATATTATGCAATTACAGAGAACAGCCTTTTGGGACTCATCAGAGAGTATGGTTCAAAAAGCAAGGCTTTGGAGGCAATGCCTCAGGTGGAGCTGGAATTGAATGACAAGAGCATATATGAGCATACCGGCAATATTGCATCAATCAGTGGTGTCATTGACAAAAGTACAGGAACAGCAAGTGTTCGTGCAGTATTTCCTAATCCCGACGGATTGTTGCACAGCGGCTCTTCTGCAACAGTGCTTAAGAGATATGAACATGAGAATGTTATTGTAATCCCTCAGTCGGCAACTTTTGAGATACAAGACAAAGTGTTTGTGTATAAAGTAATTGACGGCTGCGCCAAATCTTCGCCTGTGAAGGTGGTCAAGGTTGATGGCGGACAGGAGTATCTTGTCGAGGAGGGATTGAATGACGGTGATGTCATTATCGCAGAGGGCGCAGGTCTTGTACGTGAAGGAACAAGAGTGGCTGCATCTCAGGCAGAAGCAGCTGTAGAGAGTAAATCTGTTGAAAAAGAGTAGCAGGAGGGATTGTATATGAATTTAAGAAATTTTATTGAACGTCCCATCCTTTCGTCTGTGATCTCCATCTGTATAGTGGTGGTGGGACTGATCTCAATGTTCAGCCTTCCGGTTGAGCGTTTCCCTGATATTGCACCTCCAACCATTGTGGTCAGCACAACATATATTGGAGCGAGTGCCGAGACCATTCAGAAGAGTGTGATTGCACCATTGGAGGAGGCAATCAACGGAGTGGAGAATATGACCTACATGACCTCTTCGGCGACAAATGCCGGTACAGCCAGCGTAACAATCTACTTCAAGCAGGGAACAGACCCTGATATGGCGGCGGTGAATGTGCAGAACAGGGTCTCCAAGGCAATGGGCAAGCTGCCTGCGGAGGTTACACAAATTGGTGTGACTACCGCAAAACGCCAGACAAGTATGCTTCAGGTCTTCACTTTGTACAGCCCTGATAACAGCTATGACCTGGAGTTTATCGGAAACTACCTTGATATAAATATCAAGCCGAGCGTATTGCGTGTTACCGGAGTGGGTGAGATAAATGCTCTGTCGGGACTATACAGTATAAGAATATGGATGAAGCCCGATGTAATGGCCCAATACAGTCTAAGCCCGTCTGACATTACAGCGGCTCTTGCAGAGCAGAATATTGAGGCTGCGACAGGTTCATTTGGTGAGGATGCGAATGAGACCTTCAAATACTCGATGAAATATAAGGGACGTATGGTTACTACGGAGGAGTTTGGCAATATGGTCATACGCTCTCTTGACAATGGTGCTGTATTGTATCTGAAGGATGTTGCCGATATTGAACTCGGTCTTGAATCCTACAGTTTCTTGAGCAGCACAAAGGGGCACCCGGGTGTTACATGTATTGTATATCAGACTCCCGGTTCAAATGCCACTCAGGTCAATGACGGTATAAACAAGGTTCTTGAAGAGGCCAAGAAGGATATGCCTCCCGGGCTTGAGCTTGCCCAGCTGATGAGTGCCAATGACTTCCTTGATGCATCTATGCATGAGGTGATAAAGACTCTATATGAGGCTATCATATTGGTTATTCTCATTGTCTTTATCTTTTTGCAGGATTTCAGATCAACAATAATTCCTATGGTGGGAATTCTTGTATCATTGATCGGTACTTTTGCATTTATGGCCATTATAGGTTTCAGTCTCAACCTCATTACGCTTTTTGCTCTGGTTCTGGTGATCGGTACTGTGGTGGATGATGCCATAGTGGTTGTTGAGGCGGTGCAGGCCAAGTTTGAGGAGGGATACAAGAACTCACTTGAGGCCAGTGTTGATGCAATGAAGGAGATTGGTACAGCTGTAATATCGTCATCATTGGTGTTTATGGCGATATTTATTCCCGTATCGTTCATGAGTGGAACAACAGGTGTCTTCTACAAACAGTTTGGTCTTACTATGGCAGTGGCAGTGGGTTTCTCTGTAATCAATGCACTTACCCTCAGCCCGGCATTATGTGCTTTGCTGTTGCGCCCTCATGAGGAGGAGAGCGGAAGTGGCAAGCAACCGCTGAAGATACGTTTCCGTAACTGGTTCAACCGTCTCTTTGACAAACTGATTGAAAAGTACCAGAATGGTGTGAGATTCTTTATGCGCAACAGATGGCTCTCTTGGGGAGTGGTATTGTTTTCTGTTGTTGTTTTCGTATACCTTATTTCTACAACAAAGAGCAGTCTTGTGCCTGAGGAGGATCAGGGTGTACTTTTTGTGAGCGTTACTACGGCACCAGGCAGTTCTGTGCAGACAACCCAAAAGATTATGAATGAGATCGAGGGGATGATAGCCGATATTCCTGGAATTGAGATGTGCGGAAATGTCTCCGGTTTTGGCCTTCAGGCCGGCCAAGGCGCAAATAACGGTACATTTATCGTAAAACTTGCCCATTGGGACGACAGGGCTGAGGGTGGAATGGATGCCAACGGCATCATCAAGAATATCTATGCACGTACTTCGGGCGTGAAGGATGCTACAATTTTTGCAATGTCTCCAGGTATGATTCCGGGTTACGGTCTTGGCAACTCGCTTGATCTGTCGCTTCAGGACAGAAGTGGTGGCGATATAAATGAGTTCTTCCAGATTGCCCAGAACTATATGGCCGAGTTGAGGAAACATCCGTCAGTAGCCCAGGTATTCACAACATTTGATGTGCGTTTCCCACAATGGCTCGTTGAGGTAGATGCTGCCAAATGTAAGAGAGCAGGAGTTTCTCCGTCTGTGATATTGAGCACATTGGGCGCATACTACGGAGGTCAGTATGTCTCAAACTTCAACCGCTTCTCAAAGGTGTACAGAGTGATGTTGCAGGCAGCTCCTGAGTACAGGACAAAAGAGACAACACTTGAGAATATATTTGTCAAGGTAGGTGGAGAGATGGCTCCATTGAGCCAGTTTGTAACCTTGACCAAGGTTTATGGCGCGGAGGGCTTGAACAGATTCAATATGTTCAACTCAATCTCTGTGAGTGTAACTCCGGCCGAGGGATACAGTACAGGAGAGGCGATTGCTGCTGTAAGGGCAGAGGCCGAAAAGAGCCTGCCAAGGGGCTACGGCTATGAATTCGGTGGAATAACCAGGGAGGAGAGCGAGCAGTCAAATGCTGCACTTATTGTTATCTTCATGATTTGTATACTTATGATTTTCTTGATCCTTAGCGCATTGTATGAGAGCTTCATATTGCCTTTTGCCGTAATATTGAGCGTACCATGCGGTTTGATGGGCAGCTTTATATTTGCCCGCCTGTTTGGACTTGAAAACAATATTTATATGCAGATTGGTCTGATCATGCTTATTGGCCTGTTGTCAAAGACTGCAATTCTTATGACTGAGTATGCGGCAGAGCGCAGACGTCAGGGACTCTCATTGGAGCAGGCGGCACTTGAGGCGGCCAAGGCCCGTTTGCGTCCTATTCTTATGACTGTACTGGCAATGGCATTCGGTATGCTGCCTTTGATGATGTCGTTTGGCGTAGGTGCAAACGGAAACAGGGCTTTGAGTACAGGAACCGTTGGCGGATTGATTATAGGAACAATAGGATTGTTGTTTACGGTACCTGTATTCTTCATGTTCTTCCAACGCCTTCAGGAGAGGGTAAAGCCAATTCCTGGTGTTACCGATGCTGATGAGCAGAAATCTTCAGATACTAACTCAGTAATTAATGCTAAATAGAAACGGTTATGAAGAGGATATATTATATGATATTGTTGATTGCTGGAGCCTTTTCCATTGCATCGTGTGGTATTTATAACCGCTATAAACCAAAAGAGGAGGTAAGGGAAGATCTGTATGGTAAGAATATACAGTCACAAATGAATCTTCTCAATGCTGCCTCCAAAGACAGTTCTTTACTGAATCTGAAAGGTAAAGGGAATGTTGTGTTTGGAGACTCCATAACAAATATGGCAGATATTGAGTGGAAAGAGTTTTTTACTGATCCCAAGTTGCAAATCCTGATAGAGCGCGCACTGGCCCACAACGCTGATTTGCGCAAAGCAAAGTTACAGGTTGAGGCGGCTGAAGCGATGGTAAAATCGGCACGCTTGTCTTATCTCCCAAGTTTTGCATTGTCTCCGCAAGGTACATTGTCGTACGCAGATGTTGGTTCGGCTACGGTGAAAACCTATAATTTACCGCTTGCTGCCTCATGGGAGATTGATATTTTTGGAAAGCTTACAAATGAGAAAAGAAGTGCAGTGATGGCACTTGAGCAGACTCGTGAGTATGCCCAAGCGGTAAGGTGCAGAATAATATCGTCTGTTGCTAACTTGTATTATACGATAATTACACTTGATGAACAACTTGACATTTCGCTGAAGACTTTAGCCAACTCGCATAGAAGTTTGCACCTCACAAAAGAGCTTAAAGAGGCAGGTCTTGCTACAGAGGTTGCAGTTGCCCAAACAGAGGCTGCATGGCGTTCGGTACAAGCATCCGTCAGCAATTTGAACATTCAGAGGAAGAAGAGTATAAATGCCCTTTTGTTGCTCCTTATGGAGGTGCCGGATACAGAGATTGAGAGATCTTCATGGGCTGATCAGTCTCTTCCTGACAAATTGGAAGTGGGTATTCCTATTCAACTTCTTGCAAACAGACCGGATGTGAGGATGGCTGAAGCAGCTTTGGCTAAGGCGTTTTACCAGACCAATCAGGCAAGAGCTTCGTTCTATCCTTCAATTGTTTTGAGTGGTTCTGCGGGTTGGACAAATCTTGTTGGTGACGTTATTGTAAACCCTGCAGAGTTTGTGGCAAATGCCGTTGCTTCACTTACGCAGCCATTGTTTGCCAGAGGCAAGCTTACAGCCCAGCTTCGTGCCGCCAAGGCTGCACAGGAGCAGGCTGCAATAGATTTTGAGTACTCTTTGCTTAATGCCGGGAAGGAGGTTAATGACGCTTTTGAAGGCTATTTTAATGCTGTCGTAAACTTGTCAGTTTTTGCGGAACAGACAAAATTGCTGGCTAAAGCAGTTGAAGATACCCAACATATGATGGATTACGGGCATTTGACATATCTGGAGGTTCTTACAGCTCAGCAGTCCTATTATGCAGCCCAGTTGTCGGAATCGGCAAACAAACTGGCAGTAGCTCAGGGAATAATTACACTGTACAGTGCACTGGGCGGAGGCCGCTAGTGATACTACTTTTTGATTTATAAAAAAAAATTATTAGCTTTGCCACGTTTATTTTGGATATATAGTATTACTAAAATTTATAAACTTATTAATTAATTTTTACAATTATGGCAGATATTACTTCAAAAGTTAAAGAGATCATCGTTGACAAACTAGGCGTTGATGCAGCTGAGGTTACTCCAGAGGCAAGTTTTACAAAAGATTTGGGAGCAGACTCTCTTGATACAGTTGAGCTAATCATGGAGTTCGAGAAAGCATTCGAAATCACTATTCCTGATGAGGCTGCTGAGAAGATCGCTACTGTAGGCGATGCTATTTCTTATATTGAGGCTAACCAGAAATAATTATCTATAAGTAAAATGGAATTAAAAAGAGTTGTAATAACCGGATTAGGAACTGTTAATCCGTTGGGCAACAATGTTGAGGAGTATTTTAAAAACCTTAATGACGGAGTTAGCGGAGCGGGTCCTATCACCAGATTTGATGCATCCCTTTTTAAGACTAAATTTGCTTGTGAGGTAAAAGATTTTGATCCTGTAAAATGCGGCATTGACCGCAAGGAGGCCAGAAAATTGGACAGATTCTGCCAGTTCGCAGTAGTGGCTGCAGATCAGGCAATTGAAGACTCCAAAATGGATCTTGAAAAAATTGACAAAGACAGGGTTGGTGTTGTCATTGGCTCCGGTATCGGTGGCATTGAGACTCTTACCCAAGAGATTATGGGTTATTGTGAGGGTAAATATGTACCTCGCTTTAACCCATTTTTGATTCCAAAGATGATTCCTGATATGGCAGCGGGATATATCTCCATCAAGTATGGTTTTATGGGTCCCAACTATGCTACCGTATCGGCATGTGCATCATCGTCACATGCAATGTGCAATGCTTTTGACCTCATAAGGTTGGGCAAAGCGGATGTAATAGTGACTGGTGGAGCTGAGGCAGGAATCACCATTCCAAGTGTGGGAGGCTTCAATTCTGCGCAAGCACTCTCTACAAACAATGAAGAGTACTCGAAGGCCAGCAGACCTTTTGACAAGAACCGTGACGGTTTTGTTATGGGAGAGGGTGCCGGCATTCTTGTATTTGAGGAGTATGAGCATGCAGTTGCGCGTGGCGCTAAAATCTATGCAGAAGTAGCCGGTTCCGGTGAGACTGCAGATGCTCATCATATTACAGCACCTCATCCGGAGGGACATGGTGCAATCCAGGCAATGAGATTGGCATTGCAAGAGGCCGGCATGAAACCGGAAGATGTTGATTATATCAATGTTCATGGAACATCTACACCTCTTGGCGATATAGCCGAACTTAAGGCTATTAAGGAGTTGTTTGGTGAACACGCTTACAAGTTGAATATCAGTTCAACAAAATCAATGACCGGTCACTTGTTGGGTGGTGCTGGAGCAATTGAGTCGCTTGCATGTATTGATGCAATGTGCAACAGCATTGTACCTCCAACAATCAATTTTGAGACTCCTGATCCTGACATTGATTACAATTTGAATCTTACTCTCAACAAGGCACAGGAGAGAGAGGTTAATGTCGCTATGAACAATACGTTCGGTTTTGGCGGACATAACTCTTGTTTAGTCTTTAAGAAGGTAAAATAACGGTGGCTCCGGCCATCAGACGGTTCAAGAGGGGGGTGCCCTTCTTAGTAATGGATTAGAGGTGGCTGTGGCTGCCTCTTTTTTTTGGCAATATTGCCCTATTATTGTATGCGGTTTTCTGTCGGGAAGGGAATCATGTCCATCTTTCAAGGTCAAGGCGGAGGAATATGGCAAGAAGAATGGTAAAACTCCAAAGGGAGGAGCCTCCATAACTAAGAAATGGCAGAGGAATTCCAATTACCGGCATCAGCCCCATAGTCATTCCAATATTAATGAAGAAGTGCATGAAGAAGCAGCATGCCACGCAATAGCCGTAAATGCGGTTGAAGCTGTCCTTTTGACGTTCGCTGAGAATTATTAGTCTTATTATCAAAAACATGTATAGGCAGATGACGAATGCTGAGCCTATAAAGCCATGCTCTTCACCAATTGTGCAGAAGATGAAATCGGTACTCTGTTCCGGAACAAAGTTGAATTTTGTCTGCGTACCCTCAAGAAAACCTTTTCCTGTAAAGCCGCCTGAACCAATGGCTATTTTTGACTGGTGTACATTGTAGCCTGCTCCCTGCAGATCCTCCTCTATACCAAGCAGATTCTCAATTCTTGCCCTTTGGTGTGGTTGCAGGATATTGTCAAAGATAAAATCGACTGAAAATATGAATAGCACCGATATGAAGAAACAGGCAGCAATCCTTTTAACATGTCCCATTCTCTTTTTTGCGGCCCTGACAAGTGTGGCGATTATTATTGGAATCATAAAGCCGAGTGCCCAATACTCCATCTCAATCTCAGGAATGAAATTGAGTTGTTCAAGTGCCAGAATCTTTGGCAGGAATGAGAGGAAGAGTACTAAAACAAGTGTTATTCCAATATGTTTGAGCAGTTGTCTGCTGAATATGCCGTTGAGTATGGCGAGCAGTGCAAAAAGGCAGATTATCGCCACATAAGAGGAGAACGCAAGTGATGTTACAAAGAGGAAAATGGCAAGGAATCCCAAAGCCAGCAGCCATCCGTTGAGCCCCTCCCGATAGAGCATAAATACAAAGCCGAGGTATACAAGTGCCGACCCTGTCTCTTTCTCCATAATAATAAAGAGCATTGGTACAAGAAGTATTGCAGCAACTGTTGCTGCATCCTTGAGTCTGCTGAGTTTAAAGCCGTAGCGGCTCATTATGTACGAAAGGAAGAGTGCTGTACTTATTTTGGATATTTCTGCCGGCTGAAACCCGACAGGCCCTATTACAAACCAGGATTTGGAGCCGTTCACCTCTTTGCCTATAAATATTACTGCAAAGAGGAGCAGCACAACAAACAGATATATCAGAGGCGAGAGTACGCTGTATACTTTTGGGTTGATGAAAAATATTATGACCGACCCCAAAACAAGAGAGGTTACTATCCATACAAACTGCATCCCGTACCTTTGGCTGAAGTCAAAGATGGAGCTGTGCTCCTCGTTGTATATGGCAGAATAGATATTCAGCCATCCGGTGAAGATGAGCAGCAGGTAGCAGAGTATAAGCCACCAATCAAGTTTTTTGTATATACTGTTATCCAATCCCATATCGGTTTGCCATTACGGTTTTTTTACCTTTACGTTCTGCATAAGGTTCCATCCGATAACCTCCTTCTCCAGCTCCTCCCTCGAGATGGTTCCGTTTATATATTTTTCCACAAGCAGTGATGCTATTGGAGCTGCCCAAGTTCCTCCGAATCCGGCATTCTCTATATATGCGGCAACTGCAATCTTCGGATTCTCCTTGGGCGCAAAGCAGATGAATACTGCATGATCCTTGCCATGCGGGTTCTGTGCTGTACCGGTCTTTCCGCAGATCTCAAGACCATCAACCCTGGCCCTTGCTGCGGTGCCTCCGCTCCCCGGTGGGGCATTTACAGCCAGATACATGCCGTCAATCACATCCTTGAAGTATTCGGGGTTTACCATTGTGTATTGTCTCTCTTTGAACCTGCTGTCAATGGTTGTGTCGGGAGAATCCTTAACCAGATGGGGAATGTAGTAGAATCCTCTGTTGGCAATTGTGGCAGCGAGATTTGCAAGATGGAGTGGAGTGGCACCAATCTCTCCTTGCCCGATTGACAGGGAGATCATCGAGAGTGCCTTCCAGCGGTTTTTGCCATGAATTCTGTCGTATGTTGCAGTTGTAGGGAGTGTGCCACCCAGTTCAGCAGGGAAATCACTGCCCAGTTTTCTTCCGAATCCGAAACTCTCAACCATCTCTCTCCAATGGTTGAATGAGTCATAAATATTAGGGTACCTCTTGTTCTCAATAATCGCCTTGAAAACGTTGCAGTAGTAGGCATTGCATGACATCATTATCGAGTGAGTAAGATCCAGTGGCGATGGATGGGCATGGCATCCCAATTTACGGGTAGAGGAGTATGCATAGCCCATGTTGCATGAGTATCGTGTCTGTGGGGTAATAACACCCTCCTGCAGGCCGATGAGGCCATTGACAAGTTTGAATACCGATCCGGGAGGGTAAGCCGACATTACAGCCCTGTTGAACATAGGCTTGTACGGATCATTGATTATCTCCTGATAATATTTGTTTATGTTGGCAAGTTTTTCAATGTCGATTCCAGGGCTTGAGACAATAGCCAGAATTTCGCCCGTTTCAGGCTCAATGGCAACAAGGCTTCCAACTTTGTTCTGCATCAGCTCTTCGCCGTATTGCTGCAGATGGCCGTCAATTGTGGCAACTATATCCTTGCCGGGTATTGCGTCAACATCATATTTGCCGTCGGCAAAGCTGGACTGTATTCTGTTGTGGACATCTCTCAGAAGGATACTGTAGCCCTTTTGCCCCTTTAGGACATCTTCGTATGCCTGTTCAAGACCGCTGGCCCCAACATAATCACCGCGTTTGTAGTCAGGGTTCTTGCTCAAAAAATTGTTGTCAACTTCAGTGAGGTATCCAAACAGATTGGCTCCGGCATTGAATGGATAGTTCCTTGATGTCCTTGGAAGTCCGCTGAAGCCCGGGAATTTATAGGCCTGTTCTGCAAAGACACTATACTGCGCACTCGGCACCTGTTTGATAAATGTTATTGTCTGGTAGCCAATTTTTCTTCTGTTCTTTCGGTACTCTTTGAGTTTTTCCCTTACGGTCTCTATTTCAAGCGAGAATATCTTGCATAGGGCAAGGGTGTCAAACTCCTTCACCTCAATGGGTGTGATGAGAATGTCGTAGGTGTTTTTGTTGCCCACCAGTATATTGTTGTTCCTGTCAAGAATAAGGCCTCTGACCGGATAGCTGGTAATGTATTTGTAAGCATTGTTCTCGGCGGTAATCTTGTACTCCTCATTGAGTATCTGCAGATTGAAGAGCTGGATAATAAGCAGCAGCCCTACAATCACCACTCCAGCTATAAGAATATTCTTCCTCTCCATACTCGCTCCTCCACCGCATATTATTTGAAAAACAGCTGTTTGGCAAGGGCTTTGCCAAATAGTACAGTTATGATTGTGTTTGCAAAAATATTTACGACAAATCTCAATGCGGTGTATCCAAAAGTGTAGAATCCTATAGAGTCAAGCCCCATATAGAATAGGAAAAATATGGAGTACATCAGTATTGTGTAGAGTAAAAACTTTGAAGAGCCCAATGTATATTCCGTAACTCCCGACAAATTTTCAAGTGCCGTCCTGCTCAGCAGAAGTTTGAGAATCGGATCCTTGAAGAATGCCAGAGCTGTCAGCGCGGCAGCATTGAGCCCTGGTATGCCGTCGGATATGAAGTCAACGGCAATTCCAAGCAAAAATGCAACCGGCAGGAGCAGAAACTTGTTTATCTGTTGTGGCAGAATTATGATTACAAACGGAAATACGGCAATATAGAGCATAGGCCATATATTGATATAGCCGCTGATGAGTATCTGGATGAGTACCAGAAATGCTCCCAATATTATGTATTTCAAATGGTTCATTCCACTATAGTAAAAGTTGATAAACTGTCTACCTCCTTATGGTAATTGTTCCTGACTACAATTACATTGTCAAGTCTGCTGAAGTCCTGCAATAACTCTACCTTTACGGAGCGGTGCATGCCATTGATCACTTTGGACTCCTGTGCAATTCCTAAAGGAATGTCGGGAGGAAAGAAGGATGAGTAGCCGCTTGTATATATTGTGTCGCCAGGATTTACATCCACATGTTGTGGTATTTCGTTAAGGTGTGCATATCTTATGTCGGTACCGTCCCAGGCAAGTTGCCCGAAGGTAAAGATGGCATCTTTGCCTATTTTTGCGCTTATCTGCTGCTTGTTGTTGAGGAAGGAGAGGATGTATGCATTATGTCTGCCGACAGCCCTTACTATTCCAATGACACCGGTAGGGGTAATCACACCCATATCTACCATAATGCCATCTTTGCTTCCTTTATTGATGATAATGAAGTTGTGCTGAGAGTTTAAGGTGTTCTTTATAACTTTGGCCCAATTGTATTCAAAGTGCGGATGTTCTTCGGCATAGGTGGCTGCCAATGAATCTGCCACATTAGAGGAGACAAGGCTCCCGATCTCTTCCCGTAGCCTTGTGTTCTCCTGCATCAACTGCATATTCTGTATTGAGACATCTCTGTTGATCTGTCTCAGCATAGAGTATTCGCGTATGCTGTTTCCCGCTCTCCAGAAGATGGCCTGCAAATTGCGCAACTCCCCCACAACCTTGTACTGCTGTATTGTGCCATTGTTTATGACCATGGCAATACAGGCAGCCTCAATGGCTATAAAAAGGAGAACCCTCCCTATTAAATGATATAAAGAAGGAGGAATTCTCATAGTATGCTATCTCATTAGGAATGGAAGTCTGTCGGTACCTTTGATCGCAAGGCTTGTGCCTCTGGCAACTGCCCTTAGCGGATCGTCTGCCACATGGAACGGTATGTTAATCTTGTCATGCAGACGTTTGTCAAGTCCTCTGAGCAAAGCACCTCCACCAGTGAGGAAAATACCTTTTTGTACAATGTCGGCATACAATTCAGGAGGTGTCTGTTCAAGTACAGAGAGAACGGCAGTCTCAATTTTTGCCAAAGACTTGTCGAGACAGTGGGCTATCTCCTGGCTTGTAACTGCAACCTCAACAGGGTGTGCAGTCATAAGATTTGGACCCCTTACAATATAAGGCTCAGGTGTCTCATCAAGTTCAGCCATTGCAGAGCCAACGTTAATCTTTATGAGTTCAGCTGTAATCTCACCAATCCTTATATTGTGCTGTTGGCGCATATATTGTTGAATCTCACCTGTGAAGACATCGCCAGCCACGCGAATGCTCTCTTTGCAGACAATACCGCCCAAAGAGATTACTGCAATCTCGGTGGTTCCTCCTCCAATATCAACAATCATATGGCCTGTAGGTGCCTCAACATCAAGTCCGATACCAAGAGCTGCAGCCATAGGCTCGTAAATGATATACACATCCCTTCCGCCAGCATGTTCCGATGAGTCCCTTACCGCTCTGATCTCCACCTCTGTACTTCCCGACGGAATACATATCACCATTTTAAGGTTTGGGGTAAAGAGTGATTTTTTCTTGTTAATCATCTTTACAAAACCCCTGATCATCTGCTCTGCTGCGTTGAAGTCTGCAATCACACCATCCTTGAGCGGCCTGATGGTCTTGATATTCGGATGGGTCCTCTCATGCATCATTCTGGCTGCGTGGCCGAATGCAATTGGTTTGCCTGTATTCTGGTCAATAGCGACAATGGAAGGCTCGTCAACAACAATTTTGTCATTCATAAAGATGACGGTGTTGGCTGTACCCAAGTCTATAGCCAGTTCTTGTGTTAAAAATGAAAATGCCATATAAAATCTGAATTCTAATGTTTAAAGTGACGGATGCCGGTAAATACCATTGCCACTCCGTTTTTGTTACACCACTCAATGCTCTCGTTGTCCCTGATTGAACCGCCAGGCTGGATAACAGTCTTGATACCCTCTGCCGCTGCAATCTCAACACAGTCAGGGAATGGGAAGAAAGCATCTGATGCCATAACAGCTCCATTCAAGTCAAAATTGAATGATTTGGCCTTTGCAATAGCCTGTTTGAGGGCATCCACACGTGAAGTCTGTCCAATGCCGCTTGCATATAGCTGCTTGCCTTTTGCCAATACAATGGCATTTGATTTTGAGTGTTTTACAAGTTTGTTGGCAAAAATAAGATCCTCAACAAGCTCTGTTGCAGGCTGTAACTCTGTTACAGGTTTAAGATCCTCAGGCTTCTCAACATAGCTGTCCCTGTCCTGAACGAGTACACCGCCCAACAGAGATCTGAATTTTACTGCTGTAGGTGCAATATTCTGCGACTCAAGAATAATTCTGTTCTTCTTCTCCTTAAGTATTGCCAAGGCATCCTCATCATATGCAGGGGCAATTACAACCTCAAAGAAGATCTTGTTCATTTGCGCTGCTGTCTCCTTGTCAACTGCTCTGTTAGCAACAATGATGCCGCCAAATGCAGAAACCGGATCTGCCTCAAGCGCTCTCTCCCAAGCCTGAAGAAGTGTCTGGCCTGTAGCGCATCCACATGCGTTGTTATGTTTGATGATACCCACTGTTGTCTCCTCAAAATCAGCAATAAGCTCTATTGCAGCCTCAATGTCCAACAGATTGTTGTGCGAAATCTCTTTTCCGTGAAGCTGTTTTGGAAGAGAGTTCTCAGCACCGAAATATGTACCTTTCTGGTGAGGGTTCTCGCCATAACGCAAGCTTCTTGACTGTAGGATGCTCTCCTTGAATGACGGAATCTGCTGTTTTCTGTTGAAGTAGTTGAAGATAGCTGTGTCGTAGTGTGAACTTACAAGGAAAGCCTGGGCTGCAAAGTACTCCCTCTGCTCCAATGTTGTGCGGCATCCATTCTCTTTAAGGATCTCCAGTAGCGGAGCATAATTCTCTTTTGAAGGAATTATCACAACATCGTTGTAGTTTTTGGCAGCGCCTCTGATAAGTGAGATGCCTCCAATATCTATCTTCTCAATGATCTCCTCCTGTGACGCGTTTGCGGCAACATACTCCTCAAACGGATAAAGATCTACAATAACCAAGTCTATGGATGGAATTTCATACTCAGCAATCTCTTTCTGGTCAGTGGTATTCTCCCTTCTGTTCAGTATGCCTCCAAAAACTTTTGGATGAAGGGTCTTTACCCTACCGCCAAGTATCGAAGGGTAACCGGTTACAGATTCAACACTCTTTACAGGAACGCCCAATTTCTGGATAAAGTCAAATGTTCCGCCAGTTGACAAAATCTCAACACCGCCTTTGGCCAATTCCTTTACTATCTCGTCCAGCCCATCTTTGTAGTACACTGATATTAGGGCTCTCTTTATTTCTTTGATTGTCTGCATATTATAAATATGGATAAGTAGTGAAAAATATTTTGGTAAAATTAGAAAATAATATGCTATTTTTAATAAAATTTTGTGCTAATTGTAAAAATAATTTCAACACTCTCTAATTGTATGAAAACCAGAGCTTATGCAATAATAACAGCAGGAGGTACAGGCCGGCGTATGGGAGGCGATATTGCCAAGCAGTTCCTTGAAGTGGGTGGAAAGCCGATTCTTCTCAGAACTATTGAACTTTTCAGGAATCTGCCTTTTGATGTTGAGATAATTCTGGTGTTGCCTGCGGAGTATAAGGAGTACTGGAAGGGATATTGTGTGACGAACAGCCTCTGGTTCAAGCACACACTTGTGTCGGGAGGAATAACAAGATTCCACTCTGTAAAGAATGCCCTTGAACTTGTTCCCGACGGAGCTGTAGTTGCGGTGCATGACGGTGTCCGCCCTTTTGTGCCAAAGGAGATGCTGGAGAGGTTGTTGAACTATAATTTCAAGGAGACAGGGGCTGCAGGAGTGATTCCTGTGATGCCTTCAATAGAGTCAATGAGAAAGAAAAGCTATGACAATATGGGGAACCTTGTAGGGGCGGAGTGTGTGAACAGGGATAACTATATGTTTGTGCAGACCCCACAAGTCTTTGACTCTACCCTTCTGAAGGAGGCCTATAAACAAGCTTACTCTCCAAACTTTACAGATGATGCATCAGTTGTGGAGAGCAAGGGTTATAAGGTTCTATTTGATTCCGGCAGCAGGTTCAATATAAAGATAACCACTCCGGAAGATCTGAAACTTGGTGAGATTATTCTAAATTACCAATCTTTTTGATTGGTGTTCCCTTTTTGTTAGGGTAATCCTTGACCCATACTTGGCGCTCTATAGCCTGATCAAGGGAGATAAGTGTCTCGGTCTGCTGGACAGACGGAATATTCTGTATCGTGTTGATAAGAATCTCCATCAGGTGGTCATGGTTAAAACAGTAGATTTTTAGCAGAAGGGAGTGCTTGCCTGTAACAAAATGGCACTCAACAACCTCTGAAATCTTCTTTAGGGCATCAATCACCTGCGGATACTTGTTGGCTTCAGAGAGACTTACCTGAACAAAGGCGCATACATTCAAACCTAATGTCTGCGGCTTTACCAAAAGACGGGAGCCTGTAATGATTCCCAATGTCTCCATTTTTTTTACTCTCTGATGGATGGCTGCTCCGGAAACTCCGCATTCACGAGCAATTTCCAAAAATGGCATTCTGGCATTCTTTACAAGGAATGAAAGAATCTTCTGATCGGTTTCGTCAATTTGATACTTAGACATCGCTTACAATTTTCAATTTATCGGTAACAAAAATAGACAAATTTTTGATTATAAGCTATATTTTTGATAGAAAAATAACCATCTTATAGGGATTTCTCCACTACATGCTGCCTGATAGTCGTTTTTTGAGCATGGTACGCAAATGGTTCCTCCACTTTTGTCAGGAATCTCCATCCACCATCTTCCTGTGCTGCAACTTGTTGTAAATGAAATATTTTGCCCGTTTTCTCCAAGACTGACAATCTTCTTCTCAAACAATTCGTCATTCTCCTCATATTCAGGGTATTCAGCGATATTGGAGGCAATTCCCTCACATATATGCCATATTACTTCAGCTATAAGTCTGTAACAAATTGTAAGTTGGTTTTGTGAAGACTCTTCTCCGTACAAAAAAATGGAATCAAGCCTGTTGGACATACCTATATACCTTGCCACTGTGCATATCTCCTCCGCATACATGCCGTTAGGGGATGCCTCATTTGAGTATGGGTAATCGGAGTATCTTACAGATCTCATATCAACAAACGCGCAACTGCACTCCCTGACAAGTGGCTCACAAAGTGTAATGTCATCTCTGAGGGTTCCGAGTCTCATCTCCTCAAAGTAACGTGTCTGGAGCATCTGAAGTATTTGAGGATCCGTTCTGTAACCCTGATAGCCCAAAAGTGCAAAAGAGCCCAGGAGAGGATCTTCTGAAATGAATTCAAGCAAGGCTCTGTTTGAACGGCTGCCGGGCATCACTGCCACACTCCCATACGGTTTTTGGGGGTGCCATACCTCTACTCCTGCCAACTCCTTTCCGCAGTTGACAACAGCCGGAACACCAACCTCCCTGCACCTTTGCAGTATTGAGGGAAGTTTTGATAAAGTGGAGTTTACAACGTATACCTTGTAGGTTTGGGCAGAGAAGAGCTCTTTAAGGGCAACTGTTATGCCCTTCATTTCGCCTATGTTTATTATAATTGCCTTGCAATGTGGCATCTGGGGTGATATTGCCCCAGCAGAAATCTCCTCAAACAAAATATCACCCTTCATGATCTTTCCTCTGCTTTTATTTGCCTCTTGTAACCCTTTTCTTTGCTCCTCCCGACGGCTTTACATTCTTGATTATCTCCAGGCACTCCTCTAATGTAAGGGCCTTTGCATCGGTCCCCTTAGGAAGCTTGTAATTCTCTCCACCATGTTTTATATAGGCACCAAAGCGTCCGTTAAGCACCTCAATATCCTGCTCAGGGAAGCTGCTGATGAATTTTTCAGCCTCTTTCCTATCGTGCTCCTCAATGAGTTTTATCGCCTCGTCAATTGTAACGGTGTATGGGCTGTAGGTCTTGCCCAATGAGATGAACTTGCTGTTGTATCTGATGTATGGTCCAAAACGGCCTGATGATGCCACAACGCTCTTGCCGTTGAACTCTCCTACGGTGCGGGGCAATTCAAAGAGTTGGAGAGCCTCCTCAATGGTTATGCTCTCAATAAGTTTGTCTTTAGGGAGTCCTGCAAACTGCTTGTCGGGATCATCATTCTCTCCCTTCTGCACAAGAGGACCGAACTTGCCGAGTCTCACAATAAGAACCTTTCCGCTCTTTGGATCTGTGCCGAGTATGCGCTCCGCGTTCTTGTGTGTGGTATCCTTGAGGGCGCTGTCGACCTGAAGGTGGAAATCGGCGTAGAAATTCTTAATCATCTTGTTCCAGACAAGTTTTCCGGCTGCAACCTTGTCAAAATCCTCTTCAACTTTAGCTGTAAAGCCATAGTCAAGAATATTCTCGAAATTCTTTGCAAGGTAGTCGGTTACAAGTATTCCTATATCCTGAGGGAAGAGTTTGCTCTTCTCTGTGCCAGTCTTTTCAGAGAGTGTGGTCTCTGTTATTTTATCATTTTTGAGTTCAATCTGACAGTACTCCCTTATTACACCATCCCTATCTTCCTTGGCAATGTATCCTCGCTGTGTAATGGTCTCAATTGTTGGTGCGTAGGTTGAAGGACGTCCGATTCCCAACTCCTCAAGTTTCTTCACAAGACTTGCCTCGCTGTATCTCGGTGGTTTTTGGGTAAATCTCTGGGTTGCAGTTATGCTCAGATTGTCAAGTTGCTCATTTATGTCAAGAACCGGAAGCAACTGGTTCTCCTCCTCATTTTCATGGTCATCATCCTTGCTCTCAAGGTAGAGTTTGAGGAATCCGTCAAATACAACCTGCTCACCCTGTGAGATGAAGCGTTCAGCAAAATTGCTGCCCGATATAGTTATGTTTGTCTTTTCAAGTTTGGCATCTGCCATCTGTGAAGCTACGGTGCGTTTCCAGATGAGGGAGTAGAGTTTTTTCTCCTGCGGAGTGCCCTCTATAGTCTGGTTGGCCGGATATGTAGGTCTTATGGCCTCGTGAGCCTCCTGTGCCCCTTTGCTCTTTGTCTTATAGGTCCTTACTTTTGAATATTCAGCTCCAAAGTTCTCGGTAATTGTCTGCTTGATTGTGCCCAACGCCTGTTTTGACAGGTTGGTTGAGTCTGTACGCATGTAGGTGATGAGTCCGCTTTCGTATAGTTTTTGGGCAATCCTCATCGTCTGGCTTACCGAAAAGCCCAATTTGCGCGATGCCTCCTGCTGTAGGGCCGATGTGGTGAATGGGGGAGCGGGAGTCCTTGACAGCTCTTTCTTCTCAATATTTTCAATATGGAATACTGCGCTTCTGCACTTCTCAAGGAAAGATTCAGCCTCCTGTCGGGAAGCGAACTTCTTATCAAGAGTTGAGTTGATTTTTACGTTTTTACCCTTTGATTGGGGATGGAACAAACCTGTTACCTTATAGAAAGGTTCAGATTTGAATGCTATAATCTCGCGCTCCCTATCAACAATAAGTCTTAGGGCAACGGACTGTACTCTTCCGGCAGAGAGCTTTGGTGCAACCTTTTTCCATAGAACTGGGGAGAGCTCAAATCCTACAAGACGGTCAAGAACCCTTCTGGCCTGTTGGGCCATGACAAGGTTTGTATCCACACCTCTGGGATTCTGGATCGCATTAAGTATGGCATCTTTGGTAATTTCGTGAAAAACAATACGTTTTGTGTTTTCATCCTTAAGTTTCAATGTCTGTTGGAGATGCCAGGCGATTGCCTCTCCCTCGCGGTCCTCATCGGATGCAAGCCAGATGGTATCTGCCTTCTTTGCCAATGATTTCAATTCTGAAACTACCTTTGTCTTGTCTTCTGAAACCTCGTAATTTGGTTCAAATCCATTCTCTATATCTATGCCGAGATTCTTTTTTGACAAATCCCTTATATGTCCGAAACTTGATTTGACGGTGAACCCGTCTCCCAGAAATTTTTCAATGGTTTTTGCCTTCGCAGGCGACTCTACAATAACTAAATTCGCTCCCATAATTCTATATACCAAAAGAATGTGCAAAGTAAGTTATAAAAGAGGTTACAATGCAAATTTAATTTGTTATTTTTGCAAATTAGAACAATTTTTGAATAAGCTCAGTAGCAATTTGTAACAGGATATGAAGACCAATTTGAAGATAAAGAAGAGCAGGAAGGCCATAGCATGCCTATGGATAATAATGTTTAGTCCTATAATCTTAATTTTATGTGCGTTGTTGGCGGTTGGAATATTTGCCGACATTCCATCTTTTGAGGAGCTCGAGGATCCGAAAAGCAATCTTGCTACCCAGATTTTGGCGGAAGATGGAACACTTTTGAGTACCTTCCATGTTGAAAACCGCTCATTTGCCTCTTATGATGAACTCTCACAAGGATTGCGGGATGCTCTTGTTGCAACTGAGGATGCACGTTTTTACAGCCATAGCGGAATTGATCTCAAGAGTCTTGCCAGGGTGGCGGTAAAATCTGTGCTTATGGGAAACAGACGTTCAGGTGGCGGAGGAAGTACAATATCACAACAGTTGGCAAAATCTCTCTTCCCGCGTGACACAGTCTCGTCAAAAATCCCGGGTGCAAAATATTTTGTTTTGGGAACAAACAAACTCAAGGAGTGGATCACAGCGGTAAAACTTGAGCGTAACTATACCAAAGAGGAGATCATGAGCATGTATTTCAATGCTGTATTCTTCGGAAGCAACTCCTATGGCATTAAAGCGGCTGCGAGGACATTCTTTGGCAAACATCCTCAGGAACTTAATGTGGAGGAGAGTGCGCTTCTTGTCGGAATGGTCAATATGCCTACAAGATACAATCCTGTAAGGAATCCGAATCTCTCTTTGCAGAGGAGAAATCATGTTCTCAAACAGATGAACAAATATGGCTATTTGCCGGATGCACAGTATGATTCAATTGTAAAACTGCCAATTACACTCTCATACTCAAAGCAGGATCACAATTCGGGTCTGGCTCCCCATTTCAGGGATATGCTCAAAAGGGTTATGAGTGCAAAGGAGCCGAATCCCAAGAAATATTCGAGAATAGATGACTATAGGGCAGATTCCTTGTTGTGGGCAGATGATCCTTTGTATGGTTGGCTTAACAAGAATCTTAAGCCCGACGGTACAAAATATAATCTTGACAAGGATGGCCTCAAGATATACACACCAATCAATGCTACAATGCAGAGATATGCAGAGGAGGCTGTTGTAGAGCATCTTGGCGGCACTTTGCAGAAGAGCTTCAACAGGGAGTTGCGCTACAAGAACAACAGACCTTTCGACAATGAGGTGCCCAAGGAGGTTATAAACTCAATAATGAAGCAGGCTCGCCGTTGGAGCGACCGGTATAGGATAATGAAGGCTGCAGGAGCCTCGGAGAAGGAGATTCTTGAGAGTTTTGACAAGCCTGTGAAGATGAGGGTTTTTGCCTGGAATGACAAGAATTATGTAGATACAGTCATGACTCCGAACGATTCAATCCGTTATTACAAGTCGTTCTTGAGAGCTGGACTGATGGCTCTTGAGCCTGGAACCGGATATATAAGGGCATACGTTGGAAGCGGAAACTACAGATGGTTCAAGTATGACCAGGTAAGACAGGGAAAGAGACAGGTGGGATCGACATTCAAGCCGTTCCTATATACTCTTGCTATGCAGGAGGGCTTTACCCCTTGTGACAAGGTGGTGAATGTGCCACAATCTTTTGTTGTGAATGATGAGGTCTGGACTCCTAAGAGTACAGACAAACCTGAGTGGATTGGCCAGACTGTCACCCTCAAGTGGGGCTTGACCAAGAGCTCAAACAATATATCGGCATATCTGATGAAACAGTTCGGACCACAGGCTCTTGTTGACATTGCCCATACAATGGGTGTGAAGTGTTGGCTTGATCCGGTCTACTCATTATGTGTGGGCTCGGCAGATGTGCCTGTGTATGAGATGGTGGGAGCATTCAATACATTCCCCGGCAAGGGCGTCTATGCGGAGCCGTTGGCAGTGTTGAGAATTGAGGACAAGATGGGAAATACATTGGCTACATTCACACCTAACAGAAAAGAGGCCATAAGTGAGCAAGCTGCATACCTTATGGTCAATCTCATGGAGGGAGTTGTAAATTCGGGAACAGCATACAGAATCAGGGCAAAATATGTCCCTGAAGGACAAATCGCCGGCAAGACAGGTACAACAAACGACCAGTCTGACGGTTGGTTCATTGGCTATGTGCCAAAGCTTACAACAGGCGTGTGGGTCGGCGCAGAAGACCGTCAGGTACACTTTGCAAGCCTTGCGTTGGGCGGTGGCTCCAATATGGCTCTTCCAATCTGGGGCATCTTTATGAAGAAAGTCATTGATAACGGAACGTTGGGAGTGACAAAGTATGATACTTTTGCCGTTCCAAAAGGATTCAAGGCCGAATTGAACTGCAACGGCAGCGATGAAGATATGAATGCAACCCAGTCTGAGGAGCAATTCTTTGATGGGTTTTAGTGAGTTGTATGTTGTCGGAAAATGAGTTTATTTAAAAGAATATTTCGATGAAAAAAAGGATTGCGTTGGTTTATGGTGGAAACTCTTCGGAGTGGGAGATTTCTGTGCAGAGTGGTAAAAATGTGGCGGAGAATATTGATAAAGAGCGTTTTGATGTATATGAGGTGTTGTTGAAGGGTGCCAGCTGGAGAGTTGTTGCGGTGCCTGAAGGGGAACTGTCGGGAGTAAGAGTGGAGTTGCCTGATGGCGGTATTGAGGTTGACAAGACAGATTTTTCATTTACATATAAGGGTACGAAGATAAAGTTTGATCTGGCATATATAATGATTCATGGCAATCCTGGTGAAAATGGACTTTTGCAGGGTTATTTTGAGATGTTGGGAGTTCCGTTCAACACATGTACCGCATTTGTATCAAACATTACTTTTGACAAACATTCATGCAAGAGATTCCTTGATTTTGCCGGTGTGAAGATGGCGAAGGATTTCTTTTTGAGAGAGGGCCAGGAGTACTCGGCAACGGCAATAGTAAAAGAGCTTGGACTGCCTCTTTTTGTAAAACCTACCAATGGCGGCAGCAGTTTCGGAATTTCAAAGGTGGTCAAGGAGGAGGAGCTTGATGATGCAATTGCAGCGGCATTCAAGGAGAATGATTCAATTATAATAGAGGAGTGCATCACAGGCCGTGAGATGACAAACGGTATCTATCTGAAAGATGGAAAGGTTGTGCGTTTGCCGGTAACAGAGATTGTGACAGATAGGGAATTCTTTGATTATGAGGCAAAATATATGGGCTTGAGCAATGAAATATGTCCCGCTCCAATTTCAGAGGAGCTTACAGGCATGATTCAGGATATGACGGAGCGTATCTACAGATATATGGGTTGCAGGGGCCTTGTGCGTATAGATTATATTGTTAAAGGTTACGATATATATTTTCTTGAAATCAACAGTGTGCCGGGAATGACTCCGATGAGTCTTGTCCCTGCTCAGGTGAGGGCTGCCGGAATAAGCATGAGGGAGTTTTTCAATGCCCTTATTGATGAAATAGGACGCTGACTAGTTGCCCGTTGAATTATGAATTGGGGCTTGCGGTTTGTATTCTATCCCTGGCAAGGTGGAATGTGGTCGAATTGGATAATCTGTGGAAATGACTATAGGAGAGTTTGTCGCATATTTTCAGAGCAAGCTGGCCTCTTTGGAGTGGTATGACTCAAGAGAGGTCAGGAGTATGGCTTCTTATCTTTTGAAGGAAATTGCCGGTGTGGAGTCATATAAGCTCATTGTTGAGCCTCAGCTTGAATTGCGGGCTGAAGATGCGGAGGCTTTGGTTGGGGCTGCTGATAAGATTTCACAAGGTGTACCTCTGCAATATGCGCTGGGGTACGAATATTTTTGCGGTCATAAGTTCAAAGTGGCTCCAGGAGTGCTCATACCGCGTCCGGAGACCGAGGAGCTTGTAAATCTGATCTTCGCCGACAACATTTCAAAGCCTGTATCATCAACTGTGCCAAATGATTCTGTGGCCGAATCACCAAAATTGCATATTCTGGATATATGTACTGGTAGCGGATGTATAGCCTGGAGTCTTGCTGCCGGAATACAGGGTAGCAGTGTCTATGGATGTGACATATCGGAAGAGGCTTTGGCAATTGCCCGTTCCCAGGAGATTGAAGGTTTGGCCAGCCGGCAACAGGTTTCACTCTCCCTGTTCAAGTGTGACATTATGGATATTTCAGCCCCTTCGCTCATATGGCGCGAAGTGTGTGGGAAGATGGCTCAGAGATCATCAAGGAGTGGTGGAACCGGTGGTTTTGACGGCTTTGATATTATAGTGAGCAATCCACCCTATGTGTGTGAGGAGGAGAGGGCGCAGATGCGAGTGAATGTCCTTGAACATGAGCCTGAACTGGCACTTTTTGTTCCCGATGATGATCCGTTGAGGTTTTACAGGCAGATAGCATGGCTGTCGGGAGGCGGCTTTGAGAGTGGAGGAGAGAAGGGCACTGAAAAGCGGATTGCTGAAAAGCCATTGCTTAAAAAGGGTGGCATGCTCTATTTTGAGGTGAATGAGAGATTTGCCCATGAGGTGGCTGCTACGATGCGCGATGCAGGTTTTGTGGAGTGTCAGGTGGTGTGCGATATGTTTGGAAAGGAGAGGATTGTAAAAGGGCGCAGGATGTAAGGCAGATTTTGATGTCGTGCAGACCGAAATGGCTCTTATGCTATGCCTGGAGAGAATCTGGCACTGTAGCGCATGAGGATATTTTTGCGAAAAATGGAATAATGGTAGAAAAAAATATCTACATTTGTTCCCGATATGAACATAAATGGATTAAATACTCATTTTTGGTGGTGGCATAGGAGATATTCCTGTGGCATTGCCGTGTAGTATTTAATTTTATCAAGATTATTCCATTAGATACATACAGAGGTCCAATGCTCAAGCGTTGGACTTTTTTTATTTTAAGTGTTCCATTAAAATTATATGCAGTTATGAAAACTACCAAAAAGTATACTCTTCCGGAGAGTGAGATTCCACAGCAATGGTATAATATTATGGCAGATATGCCCAATGCTCCACAGCCGTTGTTGAGCCCAAAGACCCGCAAACCTCTGGAGAGGGAGGAGATGGAGATGTTGTTTGCCAAGGAGCTTGTAGCTCAGGAGTTTTCAAGGGAGCGCTTTATTGATATTCCCGAGGAGGTGCAGACATTGTTGAAAATCTACAGACCATCGCCTTTGGTAAGGGCTTCCGGCCTGGAGAAGGCATTGGATACACCAGCCAGGATATACTTCAAGAATGAGAGTGTGAGTCCGGTGGGTTCCCATAAACTCAATTCTGCCATTCCGCAAGCTTATTACAATGCAAAACAGGGCATAAAACATATAACAACCGAGACTGGGGCCGGACAGTGGGGTTCTGCAATGAGTATTGCCTGCAAACACTTTGGCCTTGACCTTAACGTCTTTATGGTAAAGAACAGTTACAATATGAAACCATACAGAAAGATGGTTATGTCGACATACGGGGCACAGGTGCATGCCTCGCCCTCTGAAGTGACAGAGTTCGGGCGTGGTGTGCTCGCTTCTGACCCTGATTGTGGAGGTGCCCTTGGTATTGCCATCTCGGAGGCTGTTGAAATGGCAATGAAAACGCCGGACTGCAGATATACATTGGGAAGTGTGCTTAACCATGTGCTGCTCCATCAGACAATCATTGGCCTTGAGGCTGAGAAGCAGATGGCTATGGCAGGTGATTATCCCGACAAGGTGATAGCCTGCTTTGGTGGTGGTTCAAACTTTGCCGGACTTGTCTTCCCCTTCTTGAGACACAAGTTGGCAGCGGGTGCCGGAGCCGCTTCAGCAGCAAATGCCGGCTCCACTTTGACTGCGGATTCCGCTTCTGTTTCAGCAGGAAATTCCTGCCTCACCTCAAGTGCAAATGGCGGTGCTCCTTCAAAAGCCGCAAATACAAAATTTATGGCAGCAGAGCCAGCATCTTGTCCGAAACTTACAAAAGGAGTTATGGAGTATGATTTTGGCGACAGTGCCGGAATGACCCCGCTTATTCCAATGTACACCTTGGGCCATGATTTCCAACCCGATCAGATACATGCTGCCGGTTTGCGCTATCACGGCGGCGGACAACTTGTAAGCCAGCTCAAGCAAGACGGATTCATAGATTCTTATACCGTAGACCAGAGGGAGGCACTTAATGCAGGAGTTATTTTTTCAAGGGCGGAAGGTATAATTCCGGCTCCGGAATCAACCCACGCAATAGCTTTGACCATCCGCGAGGCTTTGAGAGCAAAAGAGAGCGGAACAGAGGAGGTTATCCTGTTCAACCTTTCCGGACACGGTCTGCTGGATCTTCCTGCGTATGACCTCTTCCTGAATGGAAAGATTTGAGTGGAAACTTGATTCTTTGTGATGCGAGAAAAGAGGCTAAAATTACTCAAACAGAGCTGGCAAGACGGACACAGACTACAAAGTCATATATTTCACGTATAGAGAATGGGCTGATCATTCCAAGTGTGGCAGTTTCCTATAGAATTATTGCTGCGCTTGGTATGAGTGTTCAAATAATCAAGCCAAAACTATATGATGGGCAAGAACCGGCAGAGGTATCACAATGCCTTTGTGAAGACCGGCATGCCCCCTATAGAAAGAAGTAAAGGCCGGTTTCTAAATTTTGTACCTCTGCGAAGGCTATGTAAAAATGGCTTTATTATAGTAATTATCAGTGAATAGAGCCTCTGGTTTAGTTGTATTTTAACTCAAGCAAATAGATACAAAGATAGTCTATCTGGGCACTAACGTTGGCGTTATTGTGGTGCAGGGAAATAAATTCAGCACTGCTGTTCATGCTCAATGTGCCTGTACATGTGCCGTATGACTGTCCGGTGTTGTTATTACCTTTGCATTCATGCTCATTATATGAACCTGCAACGGCAGAATTTGAACTGCTGGCTCCAACTCTTAAGTAAATGGACTTTCCGCTGACGTTGATAGCCCATGCCCTATAGTATTGGGCCTGGATTCCATATGCAATCTTAGTGCTGCCTGGGATGTTGAACTGAGGAGATATAAGGTATCCGTTGCTGCCGTCGTATTGAATGGCGCACTTCTTGTTTGTGTAATCAACATTATGCCGGGTCCAACCGCTCTGGTCAAGGCCATCTTCATTGTTGTAAAATTGGAAACTGTAAGGCAATCCGGTAATCTCCACGCTTTTATTTGCGGTTGCGGTTGCTCCGTCAAATGATATTGATGAAGCTAAATTGTGTTTTGCCCAGCTCTGGCCAGTGGCATTGTTGCTGCTGTAGGCAAAGCTGTACGAATCGCCGTTGGATGTGCCGGCTGATGCTCCAAGTGTGTTGCCGTCCAAAGAGAATGATGCCAAGGTTGGCTTCAAGTTGGAGTAGTTGCTGTTCCCAAGTATTTTTGATGAGATTTTTACACTGGTTGAAATTCCATAAATGGTGGCATTGTCGCAACTGTTTGCACCATTTATATCTCCTGCAAGATAGTAGCTGTACGATGTCATTGCATCTATTGTTGCAGTGATGGCGTCAGGAGCAGGAAGTATTACATTTTTGTCCTCAAAGTTTGTGGTTGTTCCGTATATGGTGGAAATTGTCTGTACAAGTGTATAGGTTCCTTTTGGAAGGTATGGCCAGTTGCTGTTGTTGTCGCTTCCCAAAGTGAGTTCCGATGGAACGGTGCTGGAGTTGTAGCTTCTCACAACTGCGCCGGCAGAATTGGTAAGTGTTGCACTGTAGCCTGTAATTACCGAACTCGGAACACCTGAAAGTGAAATTGAGGAGATTTTCACCTGACTGCCTGTAAGTGTGCTGTTACTGTATATGTGTGAGCCGACATTGCTGCTGGTAAGGCCGGGCTGGAATTCGGTGAATTCCGAAACCTCCATATTTACCATGGCACCCTTTAGTGTTGCAGCCGTTGCAGATTCTCCAGAGGCCGGAACTTGCGAAAAGTCGCATCCGCCTGAGGTGTAGTTGAAGCTTTTGTACATGTTTTTGCCGTCGGGACCATTGAATATGATTGTAAAGCCTTTTTCAAACTTTACAGGAGGCATGTTTACGTAGCAGGTGCCGCCTGAGCCGGAAAGGGTTACGGTAATTTGTCGGGTTGCATTTTCGTCAATTGAGCCGCTTGAGGTCTTGAAATTATATATGTATCCCGACAATTTTTCATTGTTGTTTCCACGTATTTCAAGTGATTGTACGCCGGCGGGCACATCTATTTGCAATACTCCGCCAATGTGTGCCAATGTACATTCGATGCCCGAAGAGCTGTAGGCAATTGCCTCACTTGCAAGGAAAGGGTTGTGGGATCCGTCTTGTGAGGCATAGTTGAATGTTACTGTTCCTGCAGATGCGTCAAGCGCGGTATTCGCATTAGCGGGATATGCAAAGTAACAGTAAGCGGGAACTTGTGGAGTCTCAACCGCACCTGTGAAAGTCGCTCTTTTTGCACCTGCATCCTCCTCTTGCAGGTCAAGCACAGTTGAGGCTGCGGCATTGTCTGAGGTTTGTGCCAACATCAGAAGCTTGTCCCCATTGGTCCAGTTTATGCTCAAATCATCATTTACTGAGGTCTTTGTGAGCTGGTTGGCGGTTTCTATTGTAGTGCAGATATTTACAGGGAAGCCTCCTTGTGGCATCTGTTCCTCTTTTTGGCATGCTGTAGCAATTGCAACCGCAAATACAGTTGCAATGGTGTATATCAAACTTTTATATATTTTGCTTACTTGTAACATTTCCGGTATTTTAATGAACAACGTGCACAAAAGTAGGAAAAAAGTTTTTACCAGTAAAGCAATTGGCCATTTTTTGAAGAGCGATTTATTGCCCTTACAGCAAGTTTGATAGCAAATGGAGGGAATAACTGATAAAAAACGATAAATTTGTATATAAAATTGTGCTCCCGACAGTTGTTTGTGATTATGGAAAGTGTCATCTTTGCAGTGCTAAATTGGGGCGGTGTGGATTGAATTGTTTGAAAATGTTTAAAAATTAATGATACTATGAGAAAACTATTTTTGGTTGCAGTTGCGGCGATGATGTTGGCAGGCTGCGGAAAAGAGGGTTATGACTGGGGTTCAAAAGAGGAGCCGCAGACAGGAAATGAGTACGGCAAGGTTACTTTGTCGGTAAATGAAGGTAACACTATTTATGTGAAATCAGAAAACATTACAGAGGCAAATGGCGACTATTTGGTTGAAACATTGAACTCCAGTTCAGTGCAAGTGTCTGCTTTGTCGGGAACATATTCAAATTTGAAAGGCCAGACAATAACTGTGCCTGTAGGTTCTTATACCATCACTTCTCAGAATATAACAGCAAGCCAGGCAGAGGCTGCATATGAAGGTATGGGTGCTGCCCACTACTTTGGCAAAAGCAGTTTTGCAGTAAGTGCTTCCGCTACACCAAGCAATGTGTCAGTAATATGTACTATGGCAAATGCAAAGGTTACATTTGATTATGATGAGACATTTACAAATATGTTCAATATGGCATCTTCAACTCAGGTTCCTACTATTGTTGCCACTCCGTCAAACAGCTTGACTGCTGACAGAAGTGTTACTTTTACAGGTGATGTGAACCATGATGGCAAAGCAGCTTATTTTACAGTTGCTTCAACCGGTACAACCCTAAGCTTTACCATTACAGCTGCAAGATTGAGTGATGGTGTTGTAAAGAGCTATACATCAACAACTCCAGTTTCGTTGGCTGCAAAGACATGGCACAAAGTGAAAATTGCGGCAAGTTCAAATAATGGACAGGCTCAGATTACCATTAATGTTGATGGTACAATCATTGAGGCAGAAGAGGAGATTACTGTAGATCCGTATGCTGTTGCCGGCAATTAATCCAAATCATTTCCAAAGGTTATTCAGAATGCGTCGTATATTGGTCATATTTCTGGCACTTGTAACTTTACAGGCATGTACAAAAGAGAGCAGCCACAATGAGGGTCTGCTGTCTTTTGGCATTTCCGGCAGTGAAGTGATTGAGGTCCGTTCAATGCCATTCGGGTCTGTAGCAGAGAGTCAGACCGATGTTGCCACAAAGGACTCGCCTGTTTTGCCTGAAGTGGGAGTGAGTGAGCTTGATAACTTCATTGTGAGTGCAGGAATTGTTACGGAGCCAACATCTGTGGTTGATGCAGCCGCTTTCGGATCAATAAAGGAGACAAAATTCTCTGTTTCTGCCGGTTCTTATGTGGCATCCGCCTATAACTGCACAGAACAACAGGCTCATCCTGCTGATGGTTTCGGTTGTGTCAGATATTTTGGTACAAAGAATTTTGATGTGCAGGCCGGAAAATCGGCCAATGTGGTGATTGATTGCGAGGTTGCCAACTCTATGGTGAGTGTTGTGCTTGATGAGAGCTTTCTTAAGGTCTTCAAATCCGCAGCAACAGAGGTAACAATCCATACAAATCCAGACAGAACCGAGAGACCGTTGGTTTTTGACAATACAAGGTTTTTGGAGTCAGGTCAGCCAGAGCAGCAGGTGCAGATAGATTTGGCAAAATGTGCATTCTATCCTGAATCAACCGACCTTTATGTGACTATTAAGACACAATTCAACAGCTTGGCGGGTGATGGGGCCCTGAAAGAGTATATTTACAGCGGAACAGCAACCGGTGACGGTGCTCTGTTGAGAACCGGCAAGGCGTTCTGGCACAAGGTAAGGATCAGTGCCGATCTTGCAAGTGTGCCTGATGGTATCATAATAAAGGTGGGTCAGGATCAGGAGACTGTTCAGAATGGCATCTCCATAAGCGGGTACAATAATGGCAGTGGCCTGCTTGAAGAGGATGATTGATTACTCCTTTGGAGGTGATGATCAATAAAAGAGTTTGAGGGACCGGATCAAAACATTTTTGACCCGGCCCTTTCATTTTTACCTTACTCTGTGATATAATCTGTGTAAAGTATTCCCTTCAGGTGGTCTGTCTCATGTTGGAAAATACGGGCAGTAAACCCCTTGATGGTATCTTTAACCTGGGTAAGGGTTTCAGGTGATGTATAGCTGATGACAACCCATTGTGAGCGGGTTACCATGCCGCTTCTGTCGGGAACCGAAAGGCAGCCTTCGCGTCCGTTCTCAGTCTCTTGGGAGCGGGCAGTTATGGATATGTTGGGGTATACCTCAAAAGGGAAGCCAGGCTTGTCAAAACGCTGTACGGCAACGATCTGTCTTAGCAGACCTACTTGGGGACCAGCTATTCCAACTCCGTCTACAGTACTGTCTGATACTGTTTTTACCATACGCCCGGCTAATGTGCGGTAGGCTGGGCTTGATATGTCGGCTGTAGTCAGTGGGGCGCAGATCTGTCGGAGAAGAGTGCTGTCTGATTCATCCTCTATTGTATACACCTTCATGAGTGGTGAGAGTGTGTCATTGATTATCAACAGCTCTTCAGGGGTAAAAGATAATTTGGGGCCGGTTGTGCCGCATGATGTTATGCCTGCTGTTGCCGCTATTGCAAGCAGTATGGCAATGATGTCTCTCTTGAAGTTTGTTGTGTTCATATCCAATCTGTTTTAAAAGCTTGTTTCTGTTGCAAAAATACTCAAATTTAAATATTGCTGCCATCAGAGTCAGGATTAATTGTGGCAACGATGCATTTTCTCTTGAAAGGAAAATGGCAAAAAGTTATGTATCGGATTGTAAATATATTGATTAGGCCTTTGATATATTGCAAAAAAAAAATAATTTTGTGCCCTTTTAGGAGAGGGATAAGGTCCTGTTGATTGCAATAGTTTGTGAATAATGCAACAAATGATACATATTTAAAACATTCAGATTTAATGAAAACAACTTTTAAAACTATTTTGCTGTCTCTTATGACTGCTGTGTTTTGTGTTGGCTCCAGTATAAATTCAAGTGCACAGAGCGCGCCGAATGAGGGTGCAGTGCAGGTGACTGCCGGCAAGAAGCCGTTGGACCACTCTGTATACGACAAATGGTATGGTATGGGTGGTTATTTGCTTACTAAAGATGGCAAGTATTCTGTCATTTACCAGAATAGGGCAGAGAATGATGGCCATATTGAGATTATCAACCTTACAGACAATTCAATAAAGGTGGTTGACCGAGGAGCAAAGGCAAGATTGGCTCAGGACAATAAACATTTGCTATGTATGATCCGTCCTTTCTACAAAGAGACCAAAGAGGCCAAACTGAAAAAACTCAAGGGAGACAAGATGCCTAAGGATACCATGTGTATTGTAAATCTTGTTACCGGCAATGTTCAGAAGTTCCCTTTTGGAAAGAAGATGGAGGTTGCAAAAGAGGGTGGAAATTTCGTGGTGTTTGAGTCAAGAATAATGAATGACTCCTTGAAAAGGGACGGAGTATTTGTATATGACCTTGCAAAAGAGGCGGTTGTTGATACTTTGATGAATCTTGAGGCCTACACATTCAACAAGATGGGTACAGAGTTGTATTGTTTGAAGAAGGTGGTGAAGGAGAAGGCCAAGAAAGGCACCAAAGGCCAGTCGGATGAGTCTGCAGCCGGATTGTCATTTGACCAGAGGAAAGATAATAGCGGAATATATATTTACAGACCTGCTTCACAGGAGGTTGAGGTGGTGATTGAGGGCACTGCAAAAAGTAAGTTTGTCAGACCTAACCTGTCTAAAGATGAGACAATATTGTTCTTCTATGCTAATACAGATACAACAAAGAAATATGAGGAGAATGTTGAGATCTGGACATACAAAATAGGTTCAAACTCTCCTAAAAAAGTAATTGACAATTCAATCAAAGGATTGCGCGACGGGTGGAATGTGAGCAGTTTCAGGGCAATAACCATGAGTGATGACAACTCAAAACTTTTCTTTGGCGTGGGTGTACCTGCTCCTAAAAAGGATACTACAAACAAGGAGGAGATGGCACAGCTTGATGTATGGCACTACAATGACAAGTATATCCAGACACAGCAGCAACATACAAAGAACACCGAGAGCAGAAGAAGTTACCTCTCTTATGTGAAACTTGATTCGGAAGGCGCATTGGATAAATCAGCTTTCGGTGGCGACAGGGAGTTTATCCAGCTTGCGGATCTCAATTATCCGATTGCAAAAGTTACTGAGGAGTGGAACGGTGACTGGGCATACGCCTTTACAGAGGAGAAATATCTGATTTCAAGCCAGTGGGATGCAAATCCTATTTACGATATGTATGTGATTGACATGAAAGACGGCTCTTCCGAGTTGATTATGGAGGCAAAACCGTTCTACAATTTGAATGTGTCGCCGGAGGGCAAATATATCTATTGGTTTGATGCTGTAGAGCAGGAGTGGTTTACATGGAACAAGGAGACACGTCAGGTGAAAAATATCTCTGAAAAGATACCTCATCCTCTTTACAATGAGTTGCATGATACTCCAAGAATGGCTCCGGCCTATGGAAACGGTGGCTGGAGATCGGGTGACAAATCATTCTTTGTGTATGACAAGTATGATGTATGGGAGCTTGACCCGGATGGCGTAAGAGAGCCGCAGATGCTTACTCAGGGAATGGGTAGAGAGAAGGGTTATACCTTCAAGATGATACGCCTTGACCAGTTGCAGTTGCCGGAGGGAACTCCTGGTATAAAGAAGGAGCCTATCGGGGATAAGGATAATGTTTACTTTACAGCATTTGACAACAAATCAAAAGGCTTTGGCTACTATACGAGAGTGTTCAAGGGTAAGAAATTGCAGCCTATGAAGGAGCTCATCATGGAGCCGGACTTCAATTTGGGTTACCTTCACAAAGCTGAGAATGCCGATGTAATTACCTATGCGAAGGGCAACTTTGTTGAGTCACCTAACTTGTGGGTAACAAAGGACTGGTTCAAGACATCTACAAAACTAACAAATACCAACCCTCAACAAAAAGATTACAATTGGGGAACTTGTGAGTCTGTCTATTGGACAACAGCCGACGGCAAACGTGATATAGAGGGTCTGCTATACAAGCCGGAGAATTTTGATCCTAACAAGAAATATCCTATGGTGGTATATTTCTATGAGAAGAGTTCGCAATACAAGAATACATACAGGAAACCTGCTGTAAGCCGTTCAACTATAAACATTACATATTTTGTAAGTAACGGTTATCTTGTATTTATGCCTGATGTGCATTATGTTACCGGTCATCCTGGCCAAAGTGCAATGAACTGTATCGTTGCAGGTGTGAAGGAACTTATAAAGAGACACAGTTGGGTTGATGCCGACAATATTGCAATTCAGGGTCAGAGTTGGGGCGGATACCAGGTTGCCTATATGGTTACCCAGACAGATATGTTCAAATGTGCCGGCTCAGGTGCGCCTGTGGCAAATATGACAAGTGCTTATGGTGGAATCCGTTGGGGTTCAGGTGTTGTAAGACAGTTCCAGTATGAGCATACACAGAGCCGTATTGGTTGTACACCTTGGGATAAGGGAGGACTTGAACTCTACATTGAGAACTCTCCTCTGTTCTTCGCCGACAAAGTGAACACTCCGCTTCTTATTATGCATAATGACAAGGACGAGGCTGTTCCATGGACACAGGGAATTGAGTACTTTACCGCTTTGCGCCGTCTTGGCAAGCAGGTGTGGATGCTTCAGTACAACGACGAAACACACAATTTGAGCGGTTATGTAAATGCGTATGACTATACTATAAGATTGTCGCAATTTATGGATCACTTCCTCAAGGGGGCACCTATGCCGGTGTGGATGAAATATGGCGTACCTGCAACCCACAAAGGAATTGAGACAGGTCTTGAACTTGTAGAAGAGTAGCAGTATAAGGACGGTTCCGAAGGAGCCGCCCTCTGCTTTTTAAATAGGAGATGCCGTTATCCTGTCGGGAGGAACGTTTGAGGTAACGGAAGATTTTGAAAACACATTAAAAGATAAACTATATAACTGATGAAAAGAATATTAAGAATGGCGTTGTTGTCATTGGCACTCATGATGTTGGTGGCCGGTGGCAATCCATTGGCAGCAAAGGCTGCAAAGAAGGTATCAACAGTTGCTGTTGTTGTAGATGAGGTTACATACGGAAAAATCAAGGATGCTGTAGACAAGTATGTTGAGGCTATCTCTCTTCCCGACAGAAAGGGTGTGCTTGTTATTGACAAGTGGCACAATCCCGACGGAATCAGAGCTGAGTTGAAGAGGATGTATGACAATGATTGCCTTGAGGGTGCTGTTTTTGTAGGAAACATTCCAATTCCAATGGTGCGAGATGCCCAGCATTTTGCAACAGCATTCAAGAGAAGCCAGAAGGATGACTGGTTCATATCATCAATCCCGACAGACCGTTTCTATGATGATTTTGACCTCAAGTTTGACTATATCAAACAAGACAGTGCAAAAACAAACCTTCACTACTACTCTTTGAGAGCGGATTCTCCACAGGAGATCAACAGTGACATCTATTCTGCCAGAATCAAGGCTCCAATCAACGGCAATGAGTATCAGGCTATAGAGGCATTCCTGCTTAAAGCTGTTGCTGCACACAAGAGTCCTGAGAGAATGAACAAGGTGTTCCATTTTGGCGGTCATGGCTATAACTCCGAGTCATTGCAGGCAAGAATTGATGAGGCTGTTGCATTCAAGGAGCAATTTCCGTTCCTCAATGACTACAACGGCCAGTTGCTATATCTTGACTTTGCAAGAGATTACTATGTGAAGAATCGTCTTATGTCAATCTTGGCTGACCAGGATATTGATTATGCAATCCTTCACCACCATGGCGCTCCTGATACAGAGTTGTTGAGCGGTATTCCTATGTCAAAGGATATTTCTACCTGGATTGATTTGAGCCGCAACTATTTGCGCAGTCAGATGAACAGAAAGAAGAATAGGAAAGATCCTGAAGCGGCAATTGAGAGAATGAGCAAACAGTATGGCGTTCCAAGGGCATGGCTTGAGGATTGGAATGATTCTGAGAAGATGAAGGCAGACAGTATTCACTCGGCAAATATGGATCTTTACCTCGACGATATGAACAATGGTTTTGTTACAGGTCCGAGAGTGCTTGTTCTTGATGCCTGCTTCAATGGTGCATTTATTTATGATGATTACATTGCTTCAAGGTATATCTTCAATGAGGGTACAACAATGTCGGTAAGGGCAAATACCGTAAACACTTTGCAGGATATCTGGACAACAGAGTTGAGCGGACTCTATAACCTTGGAGTATCTACCGGTGATGTTTACAAAGGCCAGTTGGCAATCGAGCAGCATCTGTTTGGTGATCCTACATTTGCATTTGCTCCTCAGACAGAGGTTCTTGGAGGTTATAATATCGCAAGGGATGTTGTATTCAAGAAGAATGATGTAAAATACTGGAGAGGAATTCTTGAGAATCCTTCCAAGGAACTTGCTCCAGAGATGAGGGCTTTGGCTATAAAGATGCTCTTCAAGAATGGGGCAATCACTTCAGATGAATTGTTGCAGATTGCAAAGAGCAGTCCATACCATAATGTCAGAATGGAGGCTTTCGTAACCAACAGACAGATTGCAGATGAGAACTTTACAGAGGCTCTTAAAATAGCATTGCAGGATAGCTACGAGATTGTAAGGAGACTTGCAGCTGCCACTGCTTCAAAGAATGGCAGTCCTGAACTTGTGCCTTACCTTGTAAAGATGATTGTTGACCCGCTTACAAGCCAACGTGAGGATTTCCACGCAGGTATGGGATTGCGTACATTTGATGCAGAAACCGTAATTGCAGAGATGGAGAAGATAAGGGGCAACTATTCACAGTGGTTTACAGATAAGAAATTTGAGTCTCTTGCAAAGAGGTTGAGAGCAAGTCAGGCCAGCAACGGAAAAGATTATGCAGCCCTTTTGAATCCTGAGGTTTCTGCAAAGGAGAAGATGTCCATTATTACAGGAGAGCGTAATGCTTGTGACCCGAGGGCACTTGATGGTATCTACCATATGATTGCCAACGGAAGTGAGCCTGAGCAGGTTTTGGCAGCTGAGGTTTTGGGCTGGTATGTATATTCCTACAAAAAACCTGAAATCGTAGCAAAGGCCAAGGAGTTGTACGCTGCTGCACCGGAGGGTGCTGTCAAGAATGAGTTGTTGAAGACAATCAACCGTCTTGAGGTTAAAAGAAAATAATAGTCACTAAATATAATCCCGACAGAATACAATATCTGTCGGGTATTGATTTTAATATGAAAAGAGATTTTAGAACTATTTTCAGACCACTCCTTTGTGGTGCTCTTGTAGCTTTGTTGTTTGCGTGTGGCGCAAAGAGATCAACAGTTGCAGTTGTAGTTGATGAGCAGACATACGCTGCAATAGGCTCTGCCGTTGATAAATATGTTGAGGCAATTTCACGTCCCGACAGAGAGGGTGTTCTTGTAGTTGACAAGTGGCAGCATCCGGATTCAATTAGGGCTGAGCTATATAAAATGTATTGTAACGATGCTCTTGAAGGAGCTGTGTTTGTGGGTGAGATTCCAATTCCGATGATACGTGATGCCCAGCATATGGCAACAGCGTTTAAAAGAAGCCAGGAGGATGAGTGGATCGTTTCATCAATTCCTTCAGACAGGTTTTATGATGATTTTGATTTGAAATTTGACTATTTGAAGCAGGATTCCCTAAAGAGCTTGGCTCACTATTATTCATTGAGTGCAGACTCTCCACAACAGTTGTCTAGTGACATCTACTCTGCCAGAATCAAGGCACCTGCAGATGGAAATGAGCATAAGGCAATTGAGGCTTATCTGCTTAAAGCTGTTGAGGCCCACAAGAATCCTGAGAGAATGGATAAGGTGTTGCATTTTGGCGCGCATGGTTATAATTCAGAGTCATTGCAGGCCAGAATAGATGAGGCTATAGGATTCAAAGAGCAGTTCCCTTTCCTTAACGGATATGACGGTGAATTGACATATATAGATTTTAACAGAGATTATCTTGTCAAAGAGCGTATCATGAATGCTGTTGCAGATGAGGATGTCGATTATGCGATAATGCATCATCATGGATTGCCATACCAGCAGCTTTTGCAGGGTGTTCCAAAATCAAATTCTCTTGATATATGGAAAGAATTGAGCTGCAACAATCTCAGAAATAAAGTGCGCAGCGCTGTAGAGGGTGGATCTTCTGCACAAACTGCAATTGCAAAACTTGTTAAGAGATATGATGTGCCGGCATCTTGGATGGCTGGATGGAACGATCCTGAACTTATCAGAAAAGACAGTATTTTTGATGCGGACAAGAATATCATGCTTGAGGATCTGTATGATTACAAGAGCGGAGCAAGAGTGCTTGTCCTTGACGCATGTTACAATGGAGCATTTATTGAGGATGATTTTATTGCAGCAAGATATATTTTCAATGAGGGTTCGACAATGGTTGTCAGGGCAAACTCGGTGAATACGCTTCAGGATATATGGACAGTTGAGTTGAGCGGTCTTTTGAATCTTGGCGTCTGCGTGGGTGATGTCTATAAAGGACAGCTTGCCATTGAGCAGCATCTGTTCGGTGACCCTACCTTTGCCTTTGCACCTCAGAGCGAGGTCTTGGGAGGATACGATATTGCAAGGGATATTGTCTTCAAGAAGAACGATGCAGGTTACTGGAGAGGTATTCTTGAAAACAGTTCAAAGGATTTGGCTCCTGAGTTGAGGGTGTTGGCTGTTAAGATGTTGCATAAGAACGGGGCCATCTCTTCAAAAGAACTTCTTGATATTGCAAAGAAGAGCCCTTACCATAATGTTAGAATGGAGGCATTTGTAACCAATAGGGAGATTGCAGATGAAAACTTTACAGAGGCCCTTAAGGTTGCTCTTGAAGACAGTTATGAGATTGTAAGGAGAATAGCTATGGGTACAGCTCCAAAGAATGGGAATCCTGAACTGATACCATACGTGGCAAAGGCTATTGTTGATCCGGCTGTAAGCAAGAGGGAGGATATGCAGGCCGATTTCGCTATGCCTGATTTTGATGCGCAGCTTATGATTGCAGCCATTGATTCTTTGAGAAAGGAGCATGCCGGCTGGTTCACAGATGCCAAGTTTGAGGATATATGTGAGGATATCAGATATGATGCCGAGAGAAAGAGTAAAGAGTATGCGGATATGCTTGCCGGAAACTACTCTGAAAGCAAAAAGATATTCTACATTGAGATTGAGCGTAACAAGTGCAGTGTAGATGCTCTTGGTGTATTGTATGATATGATTGCCAATGGGCCTGAAAAGGAGAAAGTGGTTGCTGCTGAAATTCTTGGATGGTACGTATACTCATACAGGAAGCCTGAAATCCTTGCCAAGGTAAAGGAGTTTTATGCAAATGCATCTGAAGAGGCTGTGAAGAATGAGTTGTTGAAGACAATCAATCGCCTTGAGTGCAAACGCTCTTGATTTTGACCGACATCTCCGGCATCATACAGGTTTTGCAGTGGAACAGCCATGGGCCTGAAGGGTGTCGGGAGTGGGTTTTATAAGATAGATATAGTAATATTTAAACGATAATTGATTTTTATGAAGAGATTTTCTTTGATGTTTTTTGCAGCCGCTATGGCACTGTTCGTGTGCGCATGCGGTACAAAGAAGACAACAGTTGCAGTTGTTGTAGATGATCAGACCTATGCAGCCATTCCTGCTGCTGTTGATGCATATGTGAAGGCTGTAGGTAATGATGTAAGAGAGGGTGTACTTGTTGTTGACAAATGGCACCACCCGGATTCAATCAAGGCAGAACTTGTAAAGTTGTATGCAGAGCAGGCTCTTGAGGGCGCTGTGTTTGTAGGAGAGATTCCAATTCCAATGTTGCGTGGTGCTCAGCACTTTGCTACAGCATTCAAGATGTTCCAAAACAGGAACTGGCTTGATTCTTCTATTCCGTCGGACCGTTTTTATGATGACTTTGACCTTAAGTTTGATTATATCAAGCAGGATACAACAAACAGACTTGCCCACTATTACAGTTTGAGGGCAGATTCTCCGCAGGAGATCACTTGTGATATATATTCTGCAAGAATCAAGGCTCCCAATAAGGATGGTAAGGCTCATGAATTGATTGAGGCTTACCTGATGAAGGCTGTCGAGGCCCATAAAAATCCTGAGAGAATGGATAATATTCTCCATTTTGCAGGTCACGGTTACAATTCAGATGCGATGAATGCCAGAATTGACGAGGCTTCTGCATTGAGGGAGCAGTTCCCGTTCCTTGCCAACTATGGTACAAAACTTAACTTTATCAACTTTACCTATGATACTTATGTAAGGAACAGAATTACAACTGCAATGCAGGATGAGACCATGGATCTTGCAATCCTTCACCATCATGGTGCTGAGGATACCCAATATTTTAACGGAGCCCCAAGTGTTGGAAGTGCGGAGCAGTGGATTGAACTTGCAAAAAATGCATTCAGAACAAGAATCAGAAGAGCAAAGAACCAAGGTGATGCAATAAACAGGATTGCAAAGAGCATTAATGTTCCTACAAGTTGGTTTACAAATGTCAATGATAAGGCTACTTTGTTGGCAGACAGTTTGTTTGCTGCAAAGAAAGATCTTACTGTTACAGATCTTGACGGTTATGAGAGTGGTGCAAAAGTTGTGATATTTGATGCCTGCTATAACGGTTGCTTCCTTGTTGATGATTACATTGCCGCGAGGTACATTTTTAATCCTGGTTCTACAATTGTTACTAAAGGAAACACTGTAAACACATTACAGGATACCTGGACAAATGAGCTTATAGGTCTTCTTAACCTTGGTGTATGTGTAGGTGATTGGGCAAAGGGCCAGCTTACCATAGAGGCTCACCTTATTGGAGACCCTACATTTGCATTTGCTCCGCAGAAAGAGATTTTAGGCGGATTTGACATTGCAAGGGCAATTGTAACAGAGAAGAACAATGTGTCATACTGGAAGAAAGTCCTTAATGCCGATATAGCCTCAGAGGCAAAGGCATTGGCAATACAGATGCTTCACAACAACAATGCAATCACATCATCGGAGCTGTTGGAGATTGCAAAGACAAATCCTTACAGCCATGTGAGACTTGAGGCATTTATGACCAACAAGCAGATTGCAGATGAAAATTTGGTAGAGGCAATCAAGATAGCATTGAAGGATAATTATGAGATTACCCAGAGAATGGCAATGATCACTGCCGGTAAGAATGGTAGTCCTGAACTTATACCGTATGTTGCTGATGCATATATGAATCCTACTACAAGCCAGAGGGTTTACTTCCAGGCGGCAGGCGCTTTGGATGTATTTGATCCCGAGGCAATGGTAAAAGCAATGGAGAGCAACAAAGAGAAGTACAGCCGCTGGATTGATGAGGAGAAATTCAATTCAATGGTAAAGATGGTCACCAATCTTCATAAAGGCAAAATTGAGGAGTATGCACTCCTAAAGGATCCTGAAGCAAACAAAACCGACAAACGCTATGCCATTACCGGTGAGAGAAATGGCTGCAACCCATTTGCCGTTGAGTATTTCTACTATACTATTGAGAATGATTCCGACAAAATGTACAGATTGTTGGCGGCAGAGGCTTTAGGATGGTACGAGTTCTCATATATCAAACCTCAGATTATTGAGAAATGTGAGGCTCTTGTTGCGGTTGTGGATGATGCGGATGTCAAAAATGAGTTGGTAAAGACAATCAACCGATTGAGATAATCAAATACATTTAAAAATAAAATTTATATTATGCGAAAGACTATTTTACTTTTGTCAGTTATGCTGATATGTTCTTTGAATGGATTTGCCCAATCAAGGAACAGTGAAAAATTGGCGCAGATTAAAGGATACGTTGTTGAAGATAATCAAGAACGTTTGCCTGTAAGTTTTGCCACAGTCCAATTGTCTCCACAGGGCGTTTATTCAACAACTGATGTTGATGGATACTTCGAAATTAAGAATGTTGAGCCCGGTCAGACATCTTTTAACATTCAATTTATTGGAATGGTTACAATTGACACTACCATCAATCTTACTCCAGGTAAGGTTCATGAGCTGGTGTTCAAGATGAAAGAGTCATCTTTCCGTTTGGAGGATGTAACTGTGACCGCGACTCAGAGCAAGGCTGGTAAAGCAACTGCTTCACAGATCTCAAGACAGGCTATGGATCACTTGCAGACAAGTTCCATCAAAGATATTATGCAATTGTTGCCTGGTGCTGAGATGGCAAACTCAGATTTGTCTAAATCAAACACATTCCAGATTAGAACCATCTCTGACACTGAGTCTGACAACAAGAATCTGAATGCTCTCGGTACATCAATCATAATTGATGGTTCACCGCTTTCAAATAATGCAAACATGCAGTCTTTGGCTCCAACAGTATCAGGTGGCGGTTCTGCTGTAGGCGGTGGAACATCCCCTAACTCAGGTGTTGACTTGCGTATCATCTCAACCGACAATATTGAGAGTGTTGAGGTAATCAGGGGTATTGCTTCGGTAGAGTATGGTGATATGACTTCCGGTGTCGTTTCTATCAAGAGAAAGACCGGTGTGGAGCCTCTACGAATCCAATTCAAAGTTAATCCTTTTACCTATCAGGCATCATTGTCAAAAGGTTTGCAGTTGGGCAAAAAAGGCGGTACATTGAACTTGAGTGCAGATTATGCTTACAATACAACTGAGCAGACAGAGGCTTATGCTTACTATCAGAGAGTAAGTGTAAACGGTGTTTGGGCAAAGATGGTAGGCAACTTGAGCATGAATACCTCTTTGAACTTCAACTATGGTAATGATACCCGTGAAAGAAACCCTGATGACATCCGTAGCCAGATTGCTTCCGGTGCAAAGGAGACAGGTTTCAGAATAGCAACCAATGGTATTTTCAGCCCTGCAAATGCAGGTTGGTTGAAGAGCTTGAAATATAATGTGTCATTCTCTTATACTGATAAGCATTCGTTTTATGAAGAACTTACCGGTAATGCATTTGCTCCGTACCTTACATCTGTAAACAATGGTGCAATACTTACAAACAAACCTGGCCAGAAGGTGTACGACAATAATGGTAAAGAAATTACAAACATCACATCTGATGATATGGGCAACTATGCGACATATCTTCCTAATGAATATTTCTCGCACTATGATGTTTACGGTAAAGAGTTGAACTTGTATGCCAAACTTACTGCATCTTTTAACAAGCGTTGGGAGAAGGTAAATAACAGTATTCTTGTCGGTGCAGATTACAAGATGGATGGCAACTTGGGTGATGGTACAGTTTATGACCTTGACACTCCTCCTATGAGAGCCTCAAACAATGCGGCTTACCGTCCTCGTAAATTCTCGGATATTCCATTTATTCACCAATTGGGTGTATACGTAGAGGATTCCTTTACTGCCACACTCGGCAAAAGGGATCTTAACATTACAGCGGGTGCGCGTTTTGATCTTATCAACTCACTTGCAACTGTAACTCCGCGTATAAATGCTTCATTTGACATTATCCCTAAAAAATTGACAATTAGGGGTGGTTATGGTATTAATGCAAAGGCTCCTACAGCACTTTACCTTTATCCGCAGGATGCATTCTTTGATTATGTGAACTTCAATAACCTTGGAGATGAGAGCGTTCCTGAAAATGAGCAGCTTATTGTCGGTACTACAAGAAGATACAATGTAGAGAACAAGGATCTTAAGATTGCCAAGAACCACAAGGCTGAGGTAGGATTGTCATGGAGTTTCAATAAAGATAAAATGAAAATTTACTTGACAGCATATCAGGAAAAACTTAAAGACGGTTATTCATTCGGCAAGGATTTGTACAGAAGCTTTAACCTTATTCCTTATGATGTTTACGAAATTTATGAAGAGAATCCTGGTGCGTTCCCAACATTGGCACTTGCAAACAGCTATAATATTTTTGCTATGGCAAATACTCCAATGAACTCAATTTTTACAACAAACAAAGGTTTGGAGTATGAGATTGATTTGGGTAGAATCAATGCAATCAGAACATCTTTCTACATCAATGGTGCGTGGATGAACACTACCACAAGAGATATGAACCATTCATACAGCACAGCCAAAGACGGTAACAATATTGAGGCTCATATTGGTGTGTACGACAGAGGTAAGACCACATATTGCAGGGAGAAGTTCAATACAAGATTTATGATCACCCACAATATCCCTAAGATCGGTTTTGTAGCAACACTAACTGCAAATGTAGATTGGAAGACCAAGATTTGGGAGGAGTATCATAATGATACCATGTTCAAGTACTATATTTCCTATAAAGATGGTAAGGTACATGATTTTGATCCTTCTAAGAAAAATGATCCTGAGTTCGCTTACTTGTTCCCGTCTTTGAGTGATACACGTTTCATTGCAGAGACATACTTCCCTGTGCTTACTTTCAACTTCCAGTTGTCAAAAGAGATCGGTAACTTCCTTACTGCTTCATTCTTTGTAAACAACTTGTTCAATAGCCGTCCTTTGTACGAGAGCAAACAGACTCCAGGTTATTTTACAGAGTTGGGTACAAAACAGTTCTTTGGATTTGACCTTAAGATAAACATCAAATAAGTATTAACAATTGAGATGAGATCAATATGAAAAATTTATTAACATATTTTGTAGTTGCAGTTTTTGCATTGGGGTTTTCTTCTTGTGCGCAGTTTGATGAAATTGCCGAGTCAGAGAGAGTCGCTAATGTTTCTGCAAAGGTTGTAGTAAATACGACATTGGGAGAGGGTGTGCCTGCTCCAGAAACATATACAGTCAAGTTCAACAACTATACAGAGGGCTTTGAACTTGTAGAGACTACTGATGCAAGCGGTATTGTAAATACAGAGAGCCTTATCCCTGGCATTTATTCAATTACAGTTTCTGCTGAAGTTGCACACAATGGCTCGGTGTATAACTTTAACGGAAACCTTGTAAATGTAAACATCCTTAACAACGGACAATCTCTAACTGTTGATGTCAATGCTTCAAAATCAGGAGCTTTGGTTCTAAAAGAGATATTCTATTGTGGCAGTAAGACTCCAAGCGGCGGATCATATTTCCGCGACCAGTTCTATGAGGTTTACAATAATAGTGATATGGTACAATATGTGGATGGTATGTGTATTGGAAACATGTTGCCGGCTTTGGCTACCGCAAACCTTCCTGTTTGGCCAGATGAATTTGCAAGCAGTCATGTCTTCTTTGCTACAATCTGGCAGTTGCCCGGAACACCTGGCGAGAAAAACTATCCGCTTCAGCCTGGTGAATCAATCATAATTGCGCAAATGGCAGATAATCACCAGAGAGAGGCTTTGAATCCTGGTTCTCCTGTTAATCTTATTGGAGCAGAGTTTGAGGCATACTTGCAGAGCACATCTTTGATCAAGGATAACCCTGCAATAAATATGAATCTTGCATTTTGGCCAAGTCCGTCAAAACAATGGCTTGTAACCGTATTTGGTGGTGCGTATGCAATATTCTTCCCGGAGGCTCCAATTGATAGAAACACATATATCACACCAGTAGGTCAGACTACAAAGGCAAAAGAGATTCCTATTGACTGGATCGTTGATGCTGTAGAGTTGGTTAATGATGAGACAAAGATCAAATTAAAACGTGTTCCGGCTGTTTTGGATGCAGGTGCAACAACAGTAGGCGGCACTTATGTAAACAAGAGTGTTTGCCGTAAAGTTAAAGAGACCATCCAGAATCCTGACGGCTCGTCAAGAGTCAAGTATTATGATACCAATAATACTTCTGAGGATTTCTATGTTACAGAGATACCGATGATACATAGGGATGGCGCAAAATCTCCATCTTGGAATACTTGGCAAAATTAATTCAATAACCGATAATTGACAGATTAATATGAAAAGAAGAAATTTAACTATATTGTTGAGCCTGTTGATGCCGGTTATGGCCGGTGCCCAGAATGCTGATGACATCAAGCAGGCTGCAGGCGTAGAAATAACTAAAGCGAAGTCTTTGTGGTATAATACCAACAATGCGTCGGGTATGGTTTTTACTCCACTTGAAAACTTTAATGATGTTACAGTTGGATACAAATCAAACAGCGGTGATTTTAAAATGAGTCAGAGCGGAGAGAATGAGGGCGTTATTGGAGTAGCCACTCAAGGCGCATTGAACCTTGGAGGTACAATGCTTTGGGGTGCATTCAATTATGAAAACATTACAACCAATGATAACCTTTACAATACAAATATGTTTGATCCTTTCCGTGATATGCCTTACTATGTGGCGGATCCGGTTATAAGCAAGTGGAAAAAGCAGACTTATGATTTGAGGCTTAAGGCTGGTTTCCCTGTGCTTTGGGATGTTTGGGGTATTGGCTGTGAAGTTGATTATATTACCAATACAGCTGCAAAGCAGAATGACCCACGATCTGAAAACTACTACTATACTCTTTCTGTGAGACCTGGTTTTACCTTTAAACTGTCAGATAATCATCAAATTGGTATTAACGCAGTTTATGAGTATCTTTTTGAGCGTGCTTCGTTCAATAACAGCGACAGCCAGACTGACCAGAATGTATTTGTTATGAGAGGTCTTGGTAACTATAGCCCTGGTATAGTAGGAGGTATTGGCGGTTTGCAGACTTACTACTGGAAAGGTAACAAGATCGGTGGTGCATTCCAGTACAGTTTCCTTTCAAATGGTGCTTTCAAGGCTTTGTTGGATGTAAGATACAACTACAAGGTTGAGGATGCATACCAGGCTCCTACCAAACCTCAAAGAATGGGTTCTACAGAGCAAAATTATATGGGTGGAACACTACAGTTGTTGGCTGATGGTGAGAGATTTACCAATAAGGTTACTTTGGAATATGTTGACAAGAGTACCGATGGTATTGAGTTCATTCAGGTTGTTGACAACAGTTATGAGGTTCAGCAATGGGTTACATTGGCCCAGTATGTAAGAAGTAACTACTCTTTGAAAGTGGCATCATTAAAGTATGATTTCTTTGTAAATTCTGAGCGTGGTTACTCTTGGAGAGCAGGTGTGGCAGGTGAGTATTCAGATAAGTTTGACGAGTACTATCTTCCAAATTCTACTTTGAAGGCTGAAAACATTTACTTCTCAATCTATGGTAAAAAGAATTTTGCACTGAGCAAGAAGAGTACTTTGTTGTTTGGAATAAACTTCGGATATAACTCAAATATTGACGGATATTACAAATATTCAGGTTCTTGTGAGGGCTCTGACATTGTTGACAAGATGTATGCAAATGATATTGCATATATGACAACCAACTATATGAGATTGGGCGGTGAGCTTAATTTCTCCACAATGGTTGCAAAGAAAACAGCATTGTTCATTTCTGCCAATTGCCAATATTTGAATCCTGACAATGAAATGTTCAATAATAGAACTAATCTTGCATTCTCATTGGGTATTAACTTCTAGAATTTAAATTCTTAATTTTTTCCATCAATCCGGTTATAAAATGTTAGCCGGATTGATTTTTTTATTACATTTGCAAACTCCATTGTGGAGTAGATGCAGCACATTGGTGCTGTCGGGCAGAAAATGTAAATAAAACAATTATAAACCTAAAAACAGAAACACAGACAGTATGAGAAAAAAACTACTTTTGTCTTTAGTGGCTCTCGTTCTTTGTGTATCAAATGTATGGTCTCAGAACATACTTGGTCCAAAGAGCAGAGTGGCTTCTTCTTTTGCCATCATGATAGATGACAAGAGTTTTGAGGCTTGTGAAGATGCCGTAATGGCTTATAAGAACATGTTGGAGAGCGAGGGCTTGGCGACCTATCTTTTGGTTGCAGATTGGGAGAGCCCTGAACATGTGAAGTTCTTCTTGCAGAAATATTATAATGAGCAGGCTATGGAAGGTGCCGTATTCATTGGCAACATTCCAATTCCTATGATACGCAAAGCTCAACACATGACATCTGCATTCAAGATGGATGAGAGATTTGATATGAGGGAGACTTCGGTTCCATCTGACCGTTTCTATGATGATTTTGATCTTAAGTTCAATTTTATCAAGAGAGATAGTGTTGAGACCAACTTCTTCTACTACAATTTGGCAGGTGAAAGCCCTCAAAGAATTAACTGTGACATTTATACAGGCCGTATTAAGCCTACAAAAGAAGGTCAGGAGGGTTATGATCAGATCAACAAATATTTGAAGAAAGTTGTTGCTGAGCGTCAGCAGCCGAACAAACTTGACAAAGTGGTTTCTTACACCGGTCACGGTTCTTTCTCAAACAGCCTTGAGGCTTGGAAAGAGGAGAGCATTACTTTGAGAGAGCAGATGCCTGCAGCATTTACTAAAGCTGATGATGCAAAATTCTATATGTTTTATATGTACCCTTCAATGAAGAAGGTTATGACTCAGGAGTTGCAACGCCCAGATGTTGACGTTATGTTCTTCCATGAGCATGGTCTTCCTCACCGTATGTATTTGACAGGCAATCCTGATGCTATGGATGAGGATCAGAATTTTGAGGCTGGCAAGCTTTACTTGAGAAATATGATGAGAAGAGAGAAACGTATGGGTAAAGATCCTATGGCGTATCAAAAGACAATGATGAAGAAATATAATCTTATAGATTCTACATGGTTTGCAGGTGCTTTTGATCCTAAGGTAATTGCACAAGATTCTCTTGATGATTTGCAGCAGGGTATCATCCTTGAGGATATCCCTGAAATCAAGCCTAATGCAAGATTTGTAATCTTTGATGCTTGCTACAATGGAGACTTCAGAGAGCCAAGTTGTGTTGCGAGCGAGTTTATCTTTGCAGACGGCAAGACCATTGCTTGCTTTGCAAACTCTGTAAACGTATTGCAGGACAAGTCTTCATCTGACCTTATGGGTCTTCTTTCTTGCGGATTCAGATTGGGCCAGTGGACAAAATATATCAATATTCTTGAGTCTCATATCATCGGTGACCCTACTTACAAATTTGCTTCTGTTTACAGATTGCCTCAGATCAAGATTAACTTGAAGGATGTTGAGTACTGGATGGCTGTTATGACACACAACCTTCCTGCAGATTTGAAAGGTCTTGCCCTTTACAAACTGTTTGATTTGAACTATGAGAAGATGCCTGAGCTATTGATGGATACATACAAGAACAGCGAGTCTTATATGTTGCGTCTTCAGTGTCTTCACTTGGCAGCACACTATCCTGCTATCTATGCAGACCTGTTGAAAGATGCTCTTGATGATCCGTACGAGTTCATCAGAAGGAAGGCTGTTTACTTTATGGGTAAAGTAGGTAGAAATGACTTCATTCCTTACATCGTTGACCTTTACATGGATGATTATCTTTCAGAGCGCGTTGAGTTCAATGCAATCAGCTCTGGCGGAATGCTTAACGTGGGTATTCTTAAAGAGGCTTTCAAAGAGAGAATCGAGAAAGACAAGATTTATAACGGAGAGGAGTTCTACAAAGGCATTGAGAAAAAATTGAACCAGGGTGAGAGCTTGCGCGACTTTATTTGGGGTGCTTTGATTGACAAGAATGCCTCTCCAAGACAGAGAATGGCTTATATCACTTCAATCAAGAACAATCCATACAATCAGATGATCCATGATCTTGTAATTATTATGACTGACAAGAATGAGCCTGAGCAGATGAGAATAGGTGTAACTGAGGCTTTGGGCTGGTATGTATACTCAGAGAGAAAGGCTGAGATTGTAAACGCTTGTAAGTCTGTTTTGGAGAGCGGTGAGGAGTTGTCACCAGAGTTCAAGGATGAACTTTGCAAGACTGTTAACAGATTGGAAACTTATATGAGATAGGAGGATAAGGAAATGAGAAAAAATATATTATACATTTGTTTGCCGCTATTGTTCACTCTGCTTGGCTTTGCAAATCTTCATGCACAGTCAAACTTGCAGATCATCAAGAGCAACCCTAAGTGCGCAACATCATACGCTGTTTTTGTAGACAGCAAGACTTTCGATGCTTGTAAAGCAGAGATAATGGAGTACAAGAAAGTGTTGGAGAGTGAGGGCCTTGGTACCTATATCCTTTCAGCACAGTGGAACAAACCGGAGGAGATCAAGGCTCAGATTGAAAAATTGGCCAAATCAAAACAGACTTTGGAGGGCTTCTCATTTGTTGGCGAGATTCCTATTGTAAGGGCACTTAAAGCGCAGCACATGACTACTGCACTTAAGAGAAGTGAGTATACAAACCCTAAAGAGGAGACTGCTGTAGCATCTGACCGTTACTATGATTGTGCATCATTGAAATGGAACTTTGTGGGTAAGGATACAATTAACCCTCTTCACTTCTACTATGCATTGGAGGGCGAGGGTGCGCAACATTTGTATCCTGAGTACTATTCGGCAAGAATTCTTGTTCCTGAGGAGTATGCAAAAACAGTAGGTATTGACAAATATGAGTTGATGCGCAGATTCTTCAAGAAGGCTGTTGAGGCTCATAAAGAGCAGAACCAGTTGGACAACTTTATCTATTTTGCAGGTAGCGGTTACAATTCGGATTGTTTGACAGCTTGGAGACAACAGCAATTTGTATTCAATACATACTTCCCACAGGCATTTGAGACCTCTAAAGGCAACAAATTCTTGAACTTCCGTCAGGAGCCGGTTATGAAGTATACTTTGTTCCACCAGTTGCAGGTGCCTGGTACAGATATGTTCTTCTTCTATGAGCATGGTGCAGAGGATACACAATATATCAATGGTTCTTATCCTGCACGCTCTTTTGAAGAGAATGTTGAGTGGTTGCTACGTGAGTTGAGAAACTCATACAGAAGAGTTAAAGATGCAGAGAAGAGAGCGGAGTTTGCCAAAAAGGCATGTGCAGACTATGGCCTTTCAGAGAGCGCGCTTTCAGATGCAGAGGTTGAAAAATGGGCAAAGGCAGACTCAATCGCAAAAATGGATAAGGATATTCACCTTCCTGATCTTGCCAAATTGACTACAAGCCCACGTTTTACAATGTTCAATGCATGCTACAACGGTTCATTCCACGTTCCTGGCTATGTGGCAGGATACCATATCTTCAATGATGGCAGAACAGTTGTAACACAGGGTAACACTGTAAACGTGCTTCAGGACAAATGGGCAGAGCAGCTTATCGGTATTCTTGGTCTTGGTGCAAGAGCAGGTTTCTGGCAGAAAGAGGTTGCAACACTTGAGTCACACATGGTAGGTGACCCTACATTCAAATTTGCTACTCCTGAGAGATTCATTGGTGACAGAGCAGAGACATTGTGCGTTGAGGATATTAACGAAGTGTTGGCAACAAAATGTTTTGACAGAGAGTTCTGGGAGGGCGTATTGTCAGACAATGACCAGAACAACCCTACAAAACGCAGCGATGAGTATGCTCCTCTATTCAGGGCATTGGCTATCAAGAACCTTTCAAAATGTGACTTGACAAGCGATAAAAGTGGTATGACAATTGGTGAGAACACTCCTTTCTCAGACCAGCTTTTGGATATCTTCAAGAAAGACCGCAATATGGTAGTAAGACTTCAGGCTCTATATGCTCTAAGCATGTGTGCAGACAAGAACTTCCAGGAGGCTGTAGCACTTGGTTTTGATGATGTGTCAGAGATGGTAAGAAGACAGTCTGCCCACTTCACAGGCAGAATAGGTGATCCTGCGTATGCAGAGAAGATCTTCAAGACTGTTGAGAACTCATTGGAGACACAGCGTGTACAGTATGCTTCAGAGAGCGCATTGGTATCTCTTGCACACTTTGCAAAAGAGCCTATGAACGGTTATCCACATCCTGGTTTCTACTTCAACTTCAACAGAGACAACTATGAGTTTGATCCTAATTACAAGTCAGATATCAACCATCCAAGAATTCAGAGTGAGATCAGGGCATTCAGAAACCATCCTGAGCACCAGCAGTATGAGAACCTTTTGAATCTGTTGGCCGATACAAATGTTGAGAAACTTACACGTATCTACATTGCAGAGGCATTCGGCTGGTTCAGCCAGTCAATGTACCGCAAGGAGATTGTAGGTGGCTTGAAGAACATTCTTGCTCAGCAGCCGTCAATGGATGATGAGTTGAAGGATGAGATTACAAAGACCATCAACCGTCTTGAGTTCAAGATCAGATAATTTGCAGATGATACAGGCATGGCGCTCTCCGTTGGAGCCTCTTCGCTGGAGAGCAGCTATGATTGGCAAATCCGGAAGCAGGCTTGCTTAAAGGCCTTTTCCAGAGATAGTAAAACCCTGTCAGAACGCTTTCTGGCAGGGTTTGTTGTTTTAATCAGCCCTATAATGGGCCTCCTTATTGCTGGTTCAATTATTAAAGACAAAGCGGGAAAGCCATTAAAAGATTGCCTTTACAAGATCCTGGATGGTGGAGATCTTCACTATTCTGATGCCATTGTTCCTGCCATCGTCAAGTTGCTCAGGCGCAGTTCCGTCAGCCTCCATTCCGGGCATTTCATCGTTTCCTGTCGTTGATTCAGGAACATTGCCGGTTGCAGTTCTTAAAGATTCGTGGGCAGTAGCGGAATCGCAGGAGATTTTGCTGAATGATGAAACAAATATCTTCCTGAAACCAAGTTTCTGCGCTTCGGATATGCGTTTCTCTACCTGGCTTACGGGCCTTATCTCTCCACTCAGGCCTATCTCTGCGGCAAATGCTATGTCATTAGGAATTATCACATCAAAATTTGATGAGAGGATTGCGGCTACAATAGCCAGGTCGCATGCCGGATCGGTAACCTTGAGTCCGCCGGCTATGTTGAGGAAAACATCTTTCTGGGCAAGTTTGAATCCTACCCTCTTTTCCAATACTGCAAGGAGCATATTCATGCGCCTTACATCAAATCCTGTTGCAGAGCGCTGTGGCGTGCCGTATGCCGCCGAACTCACAAGCGACTGCACTTCAATCAGGAATGGGCGAGTGCCGTCGAGCATGGCGGCAACGGCGGTTCCGCTCAGATTGTTGTCGTGCATAGGTATGAACATCTCGGAAGGGTTGAGAATCTCCTCCAGCCCCTCAGATGTCATCTCATATACGGCAAGTTCTGCAGTTGAGCCAAAGCGGTTCTTTATGCTGCGGAGTATCCTGTAGGAGTGCCTTGTATCGCCTTCAAACTGAAGCACCACATCCACAATATGTTCCAGAATTTTCGGGCCGGCAATTGAGCCCTCTTTGGTTATGTGGCCTATGATTATTACCGGCGTATTGCTCTCTTTTGCAAAGCGCAAAAGTGCTGCGGCGCACTCCCTTACCTGGGAAACGCTGCCTGCAGATGACTCTACATTCTGCGAGTATATTGTCTGTATTGAGTCAATTATGAGCAACTGCGGTTTTGTCTCCTTGGCGCGGTTGAGTATATTCTCCAACAAGGTTTCAGAGAGTATAAGGCAATTCTCTCCGCTTCCCGACAGCCCGCTTGCAGCATGTTTTACTATACCGTTGAGCAATCTTTCTCCCCTGAGTTTTATCTGGCGTGCGCTCTCCTCACCCGAAATGTAGAGAGTCTTAAGATGGTTGCAGAAGAGCGGAATCTGGAGCGAAAGGGTCGATTTGCCTATTCCCGGCTCGCCGCCAATGAGAATCAGGGAGCCCTCAACAATGCCGCCACCGAGAATCCTGTCAAGTTCGCTGTTGCCGAGTGAAATGCGGCTTTCACAGCCTGAATCAATCTGTGTAAGCGGTTGTGGCAATGGATTGGCTGCACTCAGAAATGCACGGTTCTGTGATGTGATGGAACTCTCGGGCAGTTTGCTTACAACCTCTTCAACCATAGTGTTCCACTCTCCACAGGCAGGGCATTTGCCCATCCATTTTGGACTCTCATTGCCGCACTCGCGGCAGAACCATGCTTTCTTTATCTTGGCCATACAAATAGGTTTATAATATTGCCTGTGCAGTTTTTGCTGCGCGCAACCCCTGCCGTAGCGGTTTGTAATCTCTGCAAAATTATCTATTTTTTGATATAAAATGCCATTTTTGGAGAGCTTGTAATTTATTTTATTAAATTTGTATGATTCACACTCCGGGTGTTGCGGATTGTGGCTATATGAAATATAATCATTAAAAATATAATACTATGCGAAAACAGGGAATTCTTCATTTTTTTGCTTTTGTAGCCATTGCATTGGTTGCATGCAACAATCTCTTTGCTCAGGAAAACAACTGCTGTCCCGACGACAAATGTTGCAAGGAGGCAATAGTAAAGGATATTGATTCATATATCCAGAAGGTAAAGGATGAGTGGCAACTTACAGGTCTTGCCGCTTCGTTTGCACTGGACGGCGATGTAATATACTCCAAGGCATTCGGCGTTAAGGAGAAGGGCGGCAATGAGCCTATAGATGTAAATACTGTGTTCCAGATAGGATCGGTATCAAAATCATTTACAGCAACAGTCATGGCTTCACTTGTCGCTGAAGGAAAGGTAAAATGGGAAGATACCGTTGCAAACATACTTCCGGATTTCAGGATGTATGATCCGTGGGTTACCAAAAATATGCAGGTGAAGGATATCATGACACACAGAAGCGGTTTGCGTGGTCAGGCAGGCACATACATTCCTAATGTGGGCTATGACAGGGATGATGTATATAAAATGTTGGGTCTTTTGAAGCCTGTATACAGTTTCAGGGGCGATTACCAGTACAACAACATCACTTTCATCATTGCAGAGAAGATCATTGAGAAGGTGACCGGCAAGAGTTGGGAAGAGAATGTAAGGGAGAGGGTGTTTGGACCTGTTGGAATGACATTGTCTTCAATGAATGGCGAGGACTTCAAAGTTCAGAAGAATGTGGCTGTGCCTCATGAGTATTTCTACAAGGATTCCATTAATGTAAATGCACTTCATGGCGATGACCAGGCTCTATGGTGGCTTACCGTTGTAGGTCCTGCAGGTTCGGTAAACTCTACAGTAACTGATATGATCAAATATGCGGAGTTCCACAGAACCAACGGTAAGGTTGACGGCAAACAGGTTATGGATTCAAAGGCGGTTGCCTATTTGCACAAGGGACATAACATTACCTCCCAGACCGGCAACAAGACCACACTTTACGGAAACTGCTGGTTCATTGAGCAGAACAACAAGTACAGATTGTACTTCCATACAGGAACAACCTGGGGCTTTACAGCATTGTGTTTCTTTGTGCCTGAAATAGAGTTGAGCGGTGTAATATTGGTCAACTGTGAGGCGGGTGCATCTCCACGTTATGCAATTATGCGCCGACTCATTGACCTTGTAATGGGGGCCCCTGCAGGCCAGTTTACAGAGGAGTTCAAGGATTACAGCAAAGAGTCTTTTGAGGAGTGGTTGGCAGATGAGAAGAGATCTCAGGCAAAGGCAGAAGAGGCAGCTGCAAAAGAGGAGAAGATTGAGGCTCCTAAGAGCAAATTGCTTGTTGGCGAGTATGTTAAGGATGAATTGTTCGGCAATGCAAGAATCTCATTGGAGGGCGACCAATTGTATATTGAGATTGGAAAGAAGGGCTTCAAGAACAAATTGAACCATAAAAATGGCAATACATTCACATTCTGGAGCGACGGTCATGAATTCCCTCTAAACTTCTTTATGGATGATAAGGGTAAGAAGGTTACAGGCTTTGAGGTTGAGTTCAACTACAACGAGGAGGATAGCTTTGGCGGCTGGACCAAAAAATAGGGAATGAGAAAAGTGAAAAACAAATTATTGGAGAGGAGATAACAATATGAAAAGAGTAATATTTCTTTTGGCAGCGGTTGCTGCAATTGCAATGGGTACAATTGATATGCAGGCCCATAAAAAGGTTAAAGGTTCTGTAGAAAAGGCAACTGTGGCAGAGAACTGTGAAAGAATGCCGATTATTGGAGTATCTGCAAGTGAAACCGATGCGGCATCGGCCCCAATTACCTATGTAAGGGCAATAAAAAGGGCCGGCGGTGTTCCTGTGGTAATTCCAATAACTACCGACAAGGCTCAAATAGAGGCAGTTCTTGAGGTGGTTGATGCCGTTGTGATGACCGGTGGAGAGGATATTGATCCGCTCAAGGGTTACGGCGAGGAGCCGCTAAGGGCTTTGGGTGAGATTGTCCCAGAGCGTGATGAGTTTGATATTATGCTCATAAGAATGGCTGTAGCCAAGGGCCTTCCTGTGTTGGGAATATGCAGGGGTGAGCAACTTATGAATGTTGCATTCGGCGGTACTTTGTATCAGGACATCCCATCTCAGGTACCAACTTCGTATATAAAACACAGCCAGAAGGCTCCGCGCAATTACGGCACTCATACAATTGATATTGAAGAGGGATCGTTGCTTCATAATCAACTTGGTGTAAAGAGTATTGCGGTAAATTCATACCACCATCAGGCTGTTAAGGATATTGCACCCGGCTTTAAGGTTACTGCCTACTCAAAAGATGGTATTGTTGAGGCCATAGAGAAGATAGACTCAGATTGTGTATGGGGCCTTCAGTTCCATCCTGAGGGGTTTGTATCAATGGGAGATGACTCATTTTTAGGCATTTTCAGGCATTTGGTGGAGAAGGCCAAGGAGAAGAGATAAGATCCTGTAAAGTATAATATTTTAACAGCAAATTGCGGATATTATTTTTTTTTGTACGTTTGCAGAAATTTTAGATTCGCTAACAAATGATTATTGCCAAAACTCTTGCTGAGTTTACCGAGGCATACGGCAAACTGGAGCATAAGTCAGATGTTGGATTTGTTCCGACAATGGGTGCCCTTCATGAGGGTCATATATCTTTAGTGGAAAGGTCAGTTGGCAAATGTTCCCATACTATAGTGAGCATTTTTGTAAATCCAACCCAATTTAACAACAAACAGGATCTTGCAACTTATCCGCGTACTCTGGAGGCTGATTGTGAGCTTCTTGAAAAGAGCGGTGTCGATATAGTTTTTGCTCCACGTGTTATTGACATCTATCCGGAGGAGGATACACGCGTGTTTGATATGGGCGGGCTTGACAATTACGGTGAGGGCCCTCGCAGACCTGGACATTTCAACGGTGTAGTCCAGGTTGTTACACGACTTTTTGATATTGTGAAACCAGCATTTGCCTTCTTTGGAGAGAAGGATTTCCAGCAGGTTGCAATCATAAAGTATTTTGTGCAGAAACTCGGTTATCCGCTTCAGATTGTTCCATGTGACATAATAAGGGAGGATGATGGTCTTGCAAAAAGTTCGAGGAATACCCTTTTGACCGCTGCACAGCGTGAAGCAGCCCCTCATATATACAGGACAATATGCAAGGCTAAGGAGTTGCGCAAGAGCATGACTCCACAGGAGACAATAGCTGAACTTACAAAACAGATTGATGCGAACAGTGAGCTTGAGACAGAGTATATTGAGATAATTGATGCAGATTCGCTTACTCCAATCAAAAATTGGAGTGATTCGGAGAATGTGCGTTTGTGGTGTGCTGTGTATGCACGTCCGGTTAGACTTATTGACAATATCGGTCTGTAGTTTATGATAATGACAGGAGTGTGGTTCTGTCGGGTAGGAAATTAAATTAGAAAAAAACTGCTGTATGTTTATTGAAGTAGTAAAATCAAAAATACATAGGGTAACCATTACTGAGGCCAATCTCAATTATATTGGCAGCATTACAATTGATGAGGATCTTATTGAGGCTGCAGGCCTTTATGAGAATGAGAAGGTGCAGATTGTAAATATAAACAATGGCGAGAGGCTTGAAACCTATGTTATAAAAGGAGAGAGAGGTAGTGGCAAGATCTGTCTGAATGGTGCAGCTGCCCGCAAGTGTGCTGTGGGTGATCTTGTAATAATCATGTCTTATGCCCTGATGACTCCAGATGAGGCTAAGGAGTTCAAACCTATGGTTGTATTCCCTGACTCTGTTACAAACAAGTTGATAAAGTAGTGACCCTTCGGGTCGGAATAGGATTCCCTGATGGGGTTTTGAATAATGGTACCAGAGAATTCTAACAAGAGCATAACAATCAAGAAAGTGATAAAATACCTGTTTTTGTTATCAATAGCAGGTATTTTATTGTATTTCTCGTTCAGAGAGGTAAAGTGGCAGGATTTTATTAATGGTCTGAAAAGCTGCAACTTCTACTGGATAGGTGTCTCTATGGCAATAGGTGTTGCAGGCTTTATTGTAAGGGCATTGCGGTGGCAACTGCTCTTGCAGCCTTTGAACAGTTCCATAACTTTCCGGGAGGCTTATGATGGTGTGGCAATAGCATATCTGACCAACTTTGCAGTTCCCCGTGCCGGTGAATTTGCAAGGTGCGGTGTGGTTGCACGCAATAAAAAGGTGACATTTGAGGGAGCTTTGGGAACAGTTGTGGTAGAAAGGGCTCTTGATATGGTGTGTCTGCTCCTTTGGATTGTTGTTCTGTTGCTTTTCAAATGGAATGAGTTTGGAGGCTTTTTGAGCGATGAACTCTATATGCCGCTTAAGGAGAAATTCAGCGTTAAGCTGGTATGGATATTTGCAGCCTTTGCAATTGCGGCACTACTTGCGGTTGCAGCAGGTTGGATCTATCGGGAGAAATTACTGAAAATAAAGATAGTGGCCAAGGTGGCCGATATATTCAGGGGATTGATGCAGGGGCTCATATCGCTCTTTAAGATGAAACACAAGTGGCTCTTCATTTTTTATACCCTTATGATATGGCTCACATATTGGCTGACAAGCTATACTACAATCATGGCATTTCCTACTGTAGGCCATCTCAATGGAGCAGATGCTCTCTTTCTTATGATAGTTGGTGGTTTGGGATGGGCCGTTCCGGTACAGGGAGGCCTGGGTGCATATCACTTTATAGTCAGTCTGGCATTGGCAAGTGTCTACGGAATTGCCCAGACAACAGGAGTGGTGTTTGCTACAATTTCACATGAGGCACAGGCTCTTGCAATGATAGTATGTGGTGTCGCCTCTCTTGTAAGCATAAGTTTGTCTTCTAAAAAGAACTGAAAAAGATGATCATAAAATTTACTATAAACTTCAATCCTGCACACCAGGAGGAACTTTTCATTACGGGATCAACCAGAAGTCTTGGCGAGAACAGGCCTGAAAAGGCCCTTAAGATGAGCTATGAGGGTAATTCTATATGGAGTGCCCATATAAGCTTCAATAATGTGAAGGAGAGGACAATCTCATACAAATATTTTGTAAAGGAACCGGGTGGCAATATCTATTATGAGGCTGGAAAGAGCCGCTCCATTGCTATTGGAACATCAACATCAAAGGTTGAAACATTTGACCAGTGGACTGGCAATACAACAGAGGCACCGTTTCTCACAGCTCCCTTTTCGGACGTTTTTTACTCTTTCGGGGCTCCTGGACACAGCAGAACCCACAGAAAAGAGCATGAACTTATCATTAGAGCCATAGTGCCAAATGTGCCAGACCATTGTCAGGTGAGATTATGTGGCGATTCTGCACTGTTTGGAGAGTGGAAACCGGAAAAATCCATAATCATGTCGCGTGCGGAGGGTTTGAGATGGGAGGCTTATATGGATGCTTCAAATTATGCGCAGCAGTGGTTGGAGTACAAATTTATAGTGGTTGATACTTTAAACGGCAATGTAGTTTGGGAGAATTGTGACAACAGGAGTATAACAATTCCTAAAATCGGCAGGAACAACAGTGTTATAGTGGAACACTCGCAAACAGCATTGCAGATGGCCAAACCGCATTTTGCAGGAGTGGCAGTTCCTGTATTTTCGTTGCGCTCCACTAAAAGCCATGGTGTGGGCGACTTCAAGGATCTCAGACTGTTGGTAGATTGGGCTCACAGGACAGGCATGTCAATCATACAGCTTTTGCCGATCAATGATACAACAGCACATCTCTCCTGGAAAGATTCCTATCCATATAACTGCATATCAACGCTTGCGCTCCATCCTCTATATATTAATCTTGACGAGCTCGGTGAAATGAATGACAGGGCTCTGTACAAGGAGCTGAAAGAGGAGGGCGGCAGGCTTAATTCCCAGCAGTATCTTGATTATGAGGCGGTGTGGAACTCAAAGATGAGGTATTGCAGGGCTATGTATGAGCAGGAGAGTGAGAATGTCTTTGCGGAGCCGATGTACTATACTTTTGCAAAGGAAAACAGGGAGTGGCTTTTGCCGTATGCAGTATTCTCAATGTTGAGAGATCATTTCGGAAGTGCAAACTTCAGGCATTGGGACAAATTGCCTGAGTTCCAGAATTTCAATTGTTCTGTCTTTTCCGAAAAGTTAATTGAGAAGGTATCTGCCCCCCAAAGCAAATATGCAAAAGATGTATATTTCTATGTATATCTGCAGTATAACCTTTATAAACAGATGTGCGCCACAAAAAGGCACGCAATGTCTTGTGGTGTGGCAATAAAGGGCGATATTCCCATTGGCATATCACGCGACAGCGTAGAGGCGTGGCAATATCCAGATCTTTTCAACTTTGGCCAACAGGCTGGTGCTCCGCCGGATTTCTTCTCAATCTCAGGCCAGAACTGGGGCTTCCCGACATATAATTGGGATAAGATGGCAGAGGATAACTACAAATGGTGGAAGCAGCGTCTGACCTGTTTTGCAAAATATTTTGATGCATACAGAATTGACCATATCCTCGGTTTCTTCAGAATATGGGAGACTCCAATTGAGTACCAGGATGGCCGTATGGGACACTTCTATCCGTCATGTCCGCTTACACTGCAGCAGATAAGGGAGATGGGAGTTCCGTTAGGTGCCGATTTGGAGAGAAGCAAAAACTATTCGGGTCTCGACAGACTGTTTATAGAGGACTCCTACACAAAAGGATTGTACCATCCGATGATTTCGGGCCAGAACGGAGCGCAGTTCCGTGATCTTCCGGACAATGAGAAGGAGGCCTACAACAGGTTGCACCACTACTATTTCTTTGACCGTCACGATGAGATGTGGTACAACAATGCGATGAAGAAGCTGCAGCATCTGATAGCAGCAACCAATATGCTCTCTTGTGGAGAGGATTTGGGTATGCTGTCGCCGTCGGTAACAAGATGTATGAAGAATTTGAAAATCTTCTCACTTGAGCTGATGATCATGCCGAAGCAGTTCGGAAGAGATTTGGGCAATCCGGCCGAATATCCATATTTGAGTGTATGTACCACAAGCACACATGACAGTGAGACAATGCGCATGTGGCTTGGTGCAAAAAGAGGGTCGGCAAATGGAGCTGAATGTAAAGCCATGCTTGAAGAGAACCTTGCAGCACCGAGTATGCTGGCAATATTCCCTCTGCAGGACTGGATCTCAATAGATGAGACGATCAGATGTGAAAAAGCAGAGTGTGAAAGGATCAATGACCCTTCAAACCCGAACCACTATTGGCGTTACAGGATGCATCTTCCGTTGGAGGAGCTGCTGAATGCCGGTCAGATGAATACTGCTATAGAGTCGATGGTCAGGAACAGCGGAAGATAGCCAAACAGACAGTTATGCCGGAGAATGTTCCGGTGAATTCAGGCAATGGTATATCTTTCAAAAATTATATATATATTTGAAAAATATACCTGTTGCGTATGAAATATATTTTACTCTCTTTGTGGTTACTGCTTTTGTCAGTTCCGGTATGTTTGCTCAAAGCCCAGGATTATGGTCCCAAAGCAGGCGGAAATTATGATTATGTCGCTGATGCCAAGATAGATGCTGCCATTTTCAGAGGCCCTGTATACGTTAAGTATCCATATACTTTAAGGGGGACTCCCTATGCATATTCAGATGATTTCAAGGAGGGACGCCTCCGCTACAACAGCAAGGAGTACAAAAGCGTAATGCTCAATCTCGATGCAAGCCGTGACGAACTGCATCTGAGGATGCATGATACACATCTGACTATAGTCGTTGATAAAGAGTATGTAAGTGATTTTTCATACGGGGGGCATGATTTTCTCAATGTTGCAGGTAACCGTTCCATTGCAGGCCTTGCGGATGGATATTACGAGGTCCTGTATAAAGGGAATGTAACCCTGCTCAAAAAGACTGTACAGAAATTCAGCGAGTCCAGCGGTGTTGATGTGGCTGCAGAGGCCTCATCGCTAAAGCAGTTTGTTGCAAAACACTATTACTACATTGTAAAGGATGGCGTTGCTGTGCAGATAAAGAAGAGGGGCGATTTTACAAAACACTACAGGGAAAAGAAGGGCGCCATAAAGCAATTTATAAAGTCAAACGGTTTGAACCTGCTTGGCAAGGAGTCTGAGGATATGGTATTTTCGCGGATAATGGAGTTCATAGACAAAAATTAGGGAGAGGCTATGAAAAGAACAATTTTTGCACTTTTGGCCCTTTTGTTTGCCGTACCTTTTATGGCAGCAGGTCAGGATAACTACTGCCGCAACATTGGCATAGATTCGCTGATTAGCATCTTCAGGAATATAAATGAGGCACCTGTCTATTTTGTTCCCGACAGAATGGCCTCCAATCTTATCTTTACCATAAACCGAACAAGTCTTACATTGGATAAAGATATAAGGGAGCTCCTGCAGGAGAAGGGGTATGTCATATCCGGATTCAACGGCTCTCTCTTTATACTCAAAAATACCGGATTTACTGCAACGCTTCCTGTTGACTATTTCAAGAGCGAGGTGAAAAGTGCAAAAAGGGAGACACTCCAGCAAGACTATATTGATGCACTTATGAATGCTTCCAATATCGCCACCTCTCAGGATAGGGTCTATGTGATAGGCAACAAGGAGTACCCTAAAAAGGGTGGTGCTGCATACCTCAGCGGGTATGTAAGGGATTCAAGGAGCGGAGAGCCGGCTGTAGGCGTGGTGCTGTATGACAGCAAATCCAAGGCTGTGGCACAGTCTGATGCATACGGATTCTATAAGATATTGTTGCCTTTGGGTGAGAGCGCGTTGGATGTAAGCGGATACTCCCTTGAAGATTCAAAAGTCAACCTTATGGTCTATGGCGACGGAGTGCTCGATGTTGTTGTGAAGGAGAAGGTATTTGCCTTGAACAGTGTAGTTGTCTCTGCTGAAAATACCGGCAAGCTGCGCGACAATGATATTGGTATAGAGAAGGTGAGGATAGATAGAATAAAGCGGGTTCCTGCAGTATTCGGGGAGGCTGATGTTGTAAAGATTATTCTTACTTTACCCGGAGTAAAGAGCGTTGGAGAGGCTTCGGGTGGATTTAATGTGAGGGGAGGAGCTACAGACCAGAATCTTGTACTCTTCAATGGCGGAACAGTTTACAACCCGTCACATCTTTTTGGTGTATTCTCAGCGTTCAATCCTGATGTTGTAAATGATATAGAACTTTATAAAAGTTCCATTCCTGTAGAGTATGGAGGAAGAATTTCATCGGTGCTTGATGTAAGGAGCCGAGAGGGCAACAATAAAAAGATTACAGGCTCATTTGGCGTTGGCCTTCTTACTGCGAGGGCCCATATCGAAGGGCCTGTAGGCAAAAATACCACATTTATTTTTGGCGCGAGGGGAACATACTCCGACTGGATGCTCGGACTGTTGCCTGAAAATTCGGGCTACAATAACGGTACAGCCTCATTTTATGATTTCACATTGGGCGTGAACCATAAATTCAATGAGAAAAACTCCATTCATCTTAACGGCTATTACTCGATGGATGCTTTCAAGTTCAGTGTAGATACCAGCTACAAATACCGTAATGCCAATGCCTCCCTGCGCTGGAAAAACAATTTTCACGAAAAGCACTCTATGGAGTTCAGTGCCGGATATGACTACTATACATATTCAACATTTGACAAATATAATCCGTCAACAGCATATAAACTCTCCTTCAGGATCAGTCAGGCCTATGCAAGGTTAAAGTTTAAATCGCTCTTGAGCCAAAACCACACAATCACCTATGGTCTGGAGGCTTTGGGATATGATTTGGCTCCCGGTTCATACCTGCCGTACGGCAAGGAGTCTATAGTATTGCCAAAGGTGCTTGACAAAGAGCAGGCTTTGGAGGGGGCTGTATATTTGAGCGACAGCTGGAAAATCACCGAAAAGCTCTTCCTTGACTATGGAGCCAGAATGACCCTCTTCAAGTCAGACAAATTTTATGCTGCGCCGGAGCTGAGGATTTCTGGACGGTATATGTTTTCGCCAAAGGTCTCTTTCAAAGCGGGATTCAACAGCATGAACCAGTATATTCACATGCTTTCAAATTCAACAGCCATATCTCCAACCGATATATGGAAGTTGAGTGACCGTAATATTGAGCCGCAAACCGGTTGGCAGGCTGCTGTAGGAATGTATGCATCGATGGCTTCAAACAGACTTGAGGCATCTGTAGAGGCCTATTACAAGAAGATGAACCACTATCTTGATTACAAGAGTGGAGCTGTCCTTGTGATGAATGAAAATATAGCTGCGGATGTGGTGCAGACGGAGGGCAAGGCCTATGGCATTGAGGCTATGATAAAGAAGCCTTTGGGCAAACTAAACGGATGGCTCTCATACACATATTCGAGAGCGCAGTTAAGAGAGAGCGGCAAGAAGGGGGATCCCTCGGCCATAAATGGAGGAAACTGGTACAATGCCTCATTTGACAAGCCGCATGACTTCAATCTGGTAGGAAACTATAAGTTTACACACAGGTTCAGCATCTCATTGAATGCAGATTATTCAACAGGCCGTCCGGTTACTGTTCCTATTTCAAAATATTATTATAACGGAGCATACAGACTCTATTACGGCAGCAGGAACAACTACAGGATCCCCGATTACTTCAGGCTTGATGCTGCCATAAATGTTGAGCCTACACATAAGCTCAAAGCATTTACCCACTTCTCGTTCACGGTGGGTGTATACAATGTAACAGGAAGAAAGAATGTCTACTCAGTTTATTTTGAGTCCGAAGGCAATTCCGAAATAAAGGGATACAAATTGTCGGTATTCGGAAGCCAGATTCCGTATGTAAATCTTAATTTCAAATTCTGACAAGGGGCAAACAGATGGAGGATATACAGATGAAAAAAGGATTGTTCAGATATAATATATTGTTTGTATGGCTATTTGCCGGCATGCTTCTCTTTTCTGCATGCATCTATGATTTCTCGGTAAGTGAGTTGGATCCTGGCAAGGAAGAGGTGTCGCTTATTGTTGTTGAGGGTGATATTGCTGTCGGTGATTATTCATATATAAAAGTCTATACAACAATTCCGCTTGAGGCTGTCAACGGCACTTCTTATATAACAAATGCCAGGGTATGGGTTGAAGATGGTGACGGAATGAAAGTGCAGGGCACATCACAAACCGGTCTTTATGCTATAAATACAACGGGGTTAAGCTATGACAGGGAGTATAAGCTCTGCGTGGATATTCCAGGACGCGGACTCTATGAGTCAAAGCTCCAGCCGGTAATTGAAACTCCACCAATTGACAGCATAACATTCTCAATAAAGGATGACAATACCGAATTGTACATAGAGGTGACAACTCACAATGACTCCAATGAGCCTCTCTACTGCAAATGGTCGTATGAGTCAGACTGGGAATTCCAGTCGTATCATGTGCCACAGTTGGGCTATTCGCCCTCATTGGGGATGTATGAACTCAGTGACCAGCAGAAATCCATAATGAGAAACTGCTGGAACAGCGAAAAGTCGTTTGACATATATGTGGCCAATACTGAGGATCTTTCAAAGAATCTCATCTACAAGCAAAGGCTGAATACCATAGGATATGCCGACAAGAAGCTGGATTATCTCTACTCTACCCTCATAACGCAGACTGCAATTTCGCATGAGGCGTATGTCTATTGGAGCAATATCAAGAAGAACAGTTCTGAACTCGGAGGTATCTTTGCACCTCAGCCCGTTGAGGTCAAGGGCAACATAATCTCTGTATCAAATCCGGATGAGGTGGCTCTTGGTTATGTGAGTGTGTCAACAAAGTCTGTATTGCGGAGATACATTACCAGGGAAGAGGCTGAAATTTACGATCCGGATCCTGAAGGCGAGTGTGCCCATGTTGAGCCGTACGCAATTGATATGTGGCCGGATTTGTATGCAAGCAACATGTCGCCACTGACCTATGTAATGTTGGAGAGTGGAGAACTTAACAGGAATGAGGCCCGATGGTGCATGAATTTCTGTTCTGACTGCCGATATACGGGCACTAAGAACAAACCGTCATATTGGCCGAATGACCACATTTAGAGAGTAGTTTAACCATGTAAAGTCAAATCCATGAGAATGAAGAAAATATTGATACTATGCCTCTATTGTGTGGCCCTCTCTTTTGGCGCTCTCCATGCGCAGGAAAGAGTATATATTTCTACAGACAAATCCTGCTATGTGGCAGGTGAGAGCATATGGTGCTCAGTCTATTGTCTTGACGAAGAGGGATACTCCGACTTGAGCAGTGTGGCTTATCTGCAGTTTTTCTCCAATGAGGGAGTTAAGGCAACAATAAAGTTGGGCCTTATTGAAGGACGCGGATGCGGAAGATTTGAGATTCCATTTTCGTTTGCAACCGGAAACTACTCTATAGTTGCATATACAAAAAGATACGGAGGAGAGTCACTTACAGAATTCAATGGCAAGGTGGTAACAATATTCAACACACTGACTGTAGAGCGTGTTGAGGGTGGTGTTGAGGTGCTCCCTGCCGGAAAAGAGATTGATCATGTCGGAGCGGCTGTGGCAACGGTGAGAGGTGCAGTGGAATTGGAAGTTCCTGAAAATGGTGTAAAGGGAATGAATGCGGTTCCAATAAAGCTGCGTAATCTGTCGGGGAAGAGGGCCTCATTGAACATCTCGGTTTACCATGTTGATGAGTTGGAGAAGATGGTTGCTCCAGAGAGATACAGTTCATCTTCGCTTCTTGAGCGTACGGGAGAGTTCCGTGAGACTGCAGAGCTAGATTATGCGGGTGAGGTTATAAAGGTCAAGCTCTCCGGCGAAGATGGTAATCCTGCAGTTGGAAAGAATGTCTATATGTCGGCTGTTGATGGAGATATGGATGTGTATGTTGCGGTATCAGACTCCGCGGGCATGGCAACATATTATACAAACAATATTTACGGGGAACGTGATCTTGTATTTGATGTGGCTTCGGATTTCAATATAGCGAGGAGCATCAGTAGAGGGGATGTTGGTGAACAGAGGTGTGGCATTTCACTGTTAGAGGCGACCTATAAGCACAAAACAGCAGCAATTCCTGTACTTGAAATATCGGCACAGATGAGGGATGCCCTTGTGCAGAGGGCTATGAATATGCAGATTGCCAAGAGATTTGAGGCAGATACAATATACAATCTCATGAAGATGCGTGCAAATCCTCTTTTGGGAGATGTCGTTCCCGTTGTATACAATCTTGATGACTACACCCGTTTCCCTGTGATGACAGATGTGATCAGGGAGTATGTGAGGGGACTGCGTATAAGAAAGTATGGAAAGGAGGAGGATATTCAGGTCCTATGGGAATCTTCAATGGCAAATTTCAGCTTTACCGAGGGACATGCATTGGCCCTTCTTGATGGAGTGCCAGTGAGAAACCATAAGCTGCTTGTTGATATGGATCCGCTGCTTGTACGTCAGATTGTGGTGTATCAGCGTCAGTTTGCCATGAACAATTTCTTGTTTGACGGAATAGTGGAGTTCAAGACCTACAAAGGGGATATGGGCGGAATTTCTCTTGGAGAAGATGTTAGTATTATCAGCTGTAGAGGGGTGGAATACCCTCTTGCATTCTTTGGAAACCGGGTGGCCGGAAATCCCAATTATCCGAATTATAACAGTACCATATATTGGAATCCAGTTGTAGATATAGAGGGTAAAGATGTGTATGAATTTGAATGCCAGCTGCCTGCTTATAAAGGTGAGTTCAAGGTGGTGGTTGAGGGCTTGGATGAAGATGGCTCCTCTATATATGCTTCAGATGTTTTTAAAGTTGAATAGAGTAATAGGTGATATTTTCTGGGAATGGAAGAGAGAAACAAATCAATTTTGGGAATAGGCAATGCGCTTACGGATATTTTGGCGGTATTGCCCGATGATACATTATTGAAGAATTATAATTTGCCCGTTGGCAGTATGCAGCATGTAGATGAACAGACTGGTAACGGTATATGGGAAGCATTAAAGAGTGTGGGTGTGGAGTATGTCCCTGGAGGCTCTGCATCAAACACTATAGCAGGTGCGGCAATGTTTGGCATGAACTGCGGATTTATTGGCAAGGTCGGTGATGATGAACTCGGCACACTCTTCAGACAAGGGCAGGAGCATTTGTGTGTAAAACCCATTCTGCTGAAGGGAAAAAGTGCAAGCGGAAGGGCAATGGTCTTTGTAACCGCTCCCAATTCTGAACGCACCTTTGCTGTTTATCTTGGTGCAGCATTGGAACTTGTGCCGGAGGATCTCAATCCCGATTTCTTTGCGGGTTATGACTATTTTCATATTGAGGGGTATCTTGTGCAGAACCATGCTCTGGTAAAGAGGGCTGTAGAACTTGCCAAGGAGGCGGGCTCCATAATATCCATAGATCTTGCAAGCTACAATGTGGTTGAGGAGAACCTTGATTTCTTGCGTGGTATAGTGTCGGATTATGTAGATATAGTATTTGCGAACGAAACTGAGTCAAAGGCTTTTACCGGAAAGGAGCCTCGTGAAGCACTTGAAGAGATTGCCGGCATGTGTGATATTGCCGTAGTAAAGCTGGGTCCCGACGGCTCTATAGTAAAACATGGAGAGAGTGTTGCAGTAATTGAACCTTATCCTGCAAACTGCATAGATGCAACAGGAGCAGGCGATATGTATGCGGCGGGTTTCCTTTATGCCCACTCAAAAGGTATGCCGATAGATGTCTGTGGCAAGGTCGGGTCAATGATCTCATCAAAAGTTGTGGCGGTTGTGGGCTCACGCATTGCCGATGATTGTTGGAAAGAGGCCTTGAACTCTATTGGAACCATTATGGAATCCGGGAAGTAAACTGATGCGTTGCCTTGGAGCAACTACTCCTTTTTGCCCCTGATGAAGTTCTTGATTCTTTGAGTGCGCTGTCGCTTGTGTTCAAAGCGGTAGCGCATATTTATTACAGGAAGTTGGAGATCCTGCGCCCTCATTCCCATAATCTGGGCATACTTCTGCATTATATACAGGTGCGCAATTACACTTACATTCAGGCGTCTGAGATTGTGCAGTCTCTTCTTTAACGGAAGCGGTTGGGGCTTCCCGGCAGATTTGTAGAACTCCATCCGGTTTATGTCAATGAGAGTGAAGTCGTAACCGTTGTCCGGCACTCTTCTGTCTGAGTTGTCGGGTACAATGGAATGACCTTTGGCGGTCGTATCGCATTCTGTGGTGATATGAGGAGCTTTGGAGCTGTCGGGACACTTATATAATATGTTGGTATAATTGAGGTCGTTGTGTATGACTCCTGCCTGATGGGCCCTGTAAAGGAAAGAGGTAAGGTCATCAAGAAGAGGAGTTATCTCATTGAACTCTGTTGGTGACAGGTTCCTCATATAGAATAGTGGCAGCATTGACTGGTACTCCGTATGCATACAGACATAATAGCTGCGCTGAAGCATCCCATTCTCCTTGATCTCTATATATGCAATCTCTTCGGGTGTATTTATATTGAGGGCCTTTAGCTTTTGGGCATACTCGTAGGCTCTGCGGGCCTTGCTTTTTCTTATTCTGCAATAGACTATTTTGTTCAGCAGACTCAAACGTCCGAACTGTTTTACTGCAACCTTCAATCCCCCCGTTTCAAACATCTTGATTTTGTTCCTCCCGTCATGGAGGAAGGTGCCGTTCTCTTCAAACCATCCAGGTGTGCAGAGCTGTTTGATGAACGGTTCCAAATTCTGGTATTCGGGATTGAGGATATAAGCCATATAATATATAAGTATTGGTGAGTCCGGTTACAAAGATAGTCATATTTGGAGAAGGCTTCCTCCTTTTTTTGTATAAAAGTGTGAACAATGCCGCTGTCCGGATGTTAAATAGGTGAAGAACATTTAAAAAATAGATATTATGGACAGAAAGGAGATTATATGTGAATGCTTCCTTGTTTCACGTGGGGCAATTATGGATGCAATAAAGGAACACAACTTGAAAACTGTGGAGGATGTTGGTGAATATACCAATGCTGGAACCGGATGTGGCGGATGTGTAGAAAAGATTCAAAAAATCTTAGATGAAATGAATAAAAAATAGTTTCTGCATAATATGGTCATAGTTAGTGTGTTAAGTTAATTTTAAAAAAGATGGACTAAAAAAGTTCATCTTTTTTTATGATTTTTTTCAAAATAAATTTGGAAGATAAGAAAAAGTTAGTACCTTTGCGCTCCCGTTCGGTTAGGACGGCAAGTTGATTGACATAATGATAAAAGACAAGCAGCATATTTAGAAGAATAAATATGGTTTGTACAAGGAACACG
>JAFQHE010000054.1 GCA_017398125.1 Bacteroidales bacterium | reverse complement strand
CAAGTCTCTTCATATTGCAGCTACATTTAATTCGTTTTGATTACCAGATTTTCCACTCCTAACTCTGATACCAGGCGTCTTGCATACATTCTTGTCCTTTCACCACAAAAAGAACATTCAATTTCCTCGATATTAAAATATAATTCATTTGCAAGATCATAATTACCATAGTATTTTAGGTATTCCCATCTGCCACATGCTTCACATCTGATATCTGTAGAAAAAGTTTCAATACTGTTTATACAGTTCTTTGTTTCATCTGAATCAGGTAACGTTGTATTGGCAGTTAAAGATTGGGAAGAGATGAATATTGAAAATACTAAAATTGATAATTTATTAAAAGAATTTTTCATAATATGAGTTTTTAGATAAATATGCCACGATAATCAAATACATTGGACAGCTACAAATGTACACAAAATTTTAAAACTCCCTCACAAAGTCGCGCATCAGATTGAATAGCGGTTCAAAGCGCTCAGATGTAAAGTTTGCGTAGGTATCTTCAGGGGTGTGGTAGTACTGGTATTTGCTCCCTTCAATGGTAAAATAGATACAAGGAACGCCCGCAATGCCAAAGTAGTAGTGGTCGCTGTTGTCTGTGAACGGTTCCGGGTCTATGCCTGTAAAGTATCCTTTTCCGGCGTTTATTTTTTTGAACATATCAAGGCCTGCCTGGCCGCCGTTGCCTCCAACTTCGCAGATCAGATTTGTGGCATCGTCGCCAACCATATCAAGGTTAATTGCGAATTTGACCTTATCCAAAGGCATAAGCGGGTTGGCGACATAATCTTTTGCTCCAAGGAGGTTTGCCTCCTCGCCGTCAAGGAAGAGGAACAGCAGCGATTGTTCAGGCTGGTTTTTGCTGTAGTATTGCATCAGTGAGAGCAGAGTGCCTACACCTGATGCATTGTCATTTGCTCCGGTAAAGATATTGCCTTGGCCAATCACTCCAAGGTGGTCGTAGTGGGCCATAAAGATAATGTATTCATCAGATTCTTTCTTGCCCTTAATAAATGATGCTATATTCACGGCCTTGTACTCTTCAATAAACTCTGCATCAAGCTCTAAAGTGGCCTCTTTGGCATCCTTGCCAAACCATGGGCCAACTGCCACAACCGGGAAGCCGAGTGTGTAGACAGCGCGTGATATGAATTGTACAGGTCGGCTGTCATATACAAAGATGAGACCTCCAACCTTGCCGTTGAGACAACTCAAATTGTCTTTGTAGAGTTCAACTCCCTCTCCTGAGAAGTTCTTTGAGAAGAGTGGAAAGTCAAATGCCACAAATTTGTCTGCAAATTTTCCGCTGCTCAGATGGTTGTAGAAATTATCCTTGTCGGCAAGATACTCGTCGGGCAGATGGTAAATCTCCATTGTTGTGTTGGCTGCCGGAGAGAACTCTTTTACCATAAATTCCTCTGTATAAATGCATTGTTTGCCGTCTACAGAGAACTCCATAGCTCCCCTCATTGTATTTTTAGGGTATGTAAAGTGCAGATCCTGCCATGTCTGCCCCATGTTTGTAAGGTTTGCCCTTATATATTGGGCTGCAGCATATATGCCATTGTCACAATCTGTTCGGCCGGCATATTTTGGGTCGCTCAACTCCTTTACATGCTGTTCATAGAGAGCCTTGTAATCTGTTTTGTCTGAACATGCTGCAATAACCAGGCATATTGCCGCAACAGACATTAGTGATGATAGTTTTTTCATAGCAGTTATCTTTTTGAATTACATACAATAATATAGGACATCAGCAAACTCTGTTGTACCTCTATTTGACTCCCGACAGCAGAACAGAGCCACTTCTGGATATATCAAGTGATTAAATGGTTACAAGAGTGGCTCCGTAGCCATACTCCTTGAATGAGGCATCCTGCCATCTGCTCTGGCTGTATTTTGTCTTCAACTCCTTTATGAGGGCGTTCCTCAATACACCGTCGCCCTTGCCGTGGATGAATACAATCCTACTGCCACGTTTGTGCAGTACTGCGGTCATGGCCTCATTGAACTTTTCAAGCTGGTACTTGAGTATGGCGGTGTTGTCCATACCTATAGTGGTGTCAAGAAGGGCCTCTGCATGAAGATCAACCTCCATATAACCCTGTGAGTTTATTCTTATAAGGGCATTCTCCTGAAGCCACTCCTTTTGCAGGCCTCCGCTTGGCAAATCAATCCATTTGCCGTTTACATAGGCCCTGTTTTGGGCAGATGCCGCCTTTTTATGTGTCTGCTGGGGAGATGAAAGGGCTCTCTCTCCTTCAAATTTCTCCTTGAGGGCCATCTTTATCTGCTGCTCCTCAAGCTTGCCCACCATTGGAATCTCCTCAACATTCTCGTTTATTACAGGAACTACATAGCCGTTTTCCTGTACGTAGTCATTTCTGCGGAACAAGCTCTCCTTGAGAAGGTTTACCGGGTCGAGGATAAAATCCTGCTCTATGACCGGCTTTAGGGCGTGCTGCAACGGTTGCTTGAAAGGCTGGCTTCTCTTGAATGGAATGATTCTGAGCAGTACCCGTTTTGACCAGGTATTGAGTTCGCTTTTTCCAAAATCAAACAACTTCTTGCGCTCGTACGGAAGGACCTCTCCTGCAAATGTTGTTGTAAAGCTGTTTGAAGCCTTGCCTGGTGTGCCTTCATCCTCTTTTATTATATTGGTGTAAGTTGCCAAAAGTGCATAATTGCACTCGTTGGCAAGGATGCAGTTGAAACCGTTGCCGTTTTTTACATATACAATGGCAATGTTGAGTTTCTCTCCATCTTTTGTCTGTATGTTTACCTCCTCTTTGGCAACTACATTCTGTTCAATTACCACGCACTCCTTTTCGGGCATTGGGATGTCAAAGCCATCTTCGTCCTGTACAGTAACCCATCCCTTGCGGCCAAAACCCACCACTATTCCTCCGCCTGTCTGGTTGAGGAACCTCACTTTATCTCCAATTTTCATCTTTTTCCAAAATTTAGGGTAATCCAAAACGGCAGAATCTCCAGTAAAATTCTACCTTATGAATTACCCTGTTTCCACTTGTTTACAACTCTTGTTGAAGAACTTTTCTTGCAACCTCAGCAAATGCATCAAAAACCGGACCTACATTTACAGCTGCCGGTTCACCCTCATCTCCACTCTCCCTTATGCTCTGCACAATTGGAATTTGGCCAAGCAGCGGAACGTTGTATTTTGCCGCCATCTCCTTGCCGCCATCCTTGCCGAAGATATAGTATCTGTTGTTTGGAAGTTCTGCCGGAGTAAACCATGCCATATTCTCAACCAATCCATATACAGGTTTGTTGATATCCTTGTTCCTGAACATGTTTATACCCTTCTCCACATCTGCAAGTGCAACAGCCTGCGGAGTACTTACAATCACTGCTCCATTGAGCGGAATGTCATGCACAAGGCTTATATGGATGTCGCCGGTTCCTGGAGGAAGGTCAAGCAACAAGAAGTCAAGCTCTCCCCATTTTACCTGCAAAATCATCTGTTTAAGGGCATTGCAGGCCATCGGGCCTCTCCAGATCAAGGCTCTCTCTGGTGGGGCGAAATAACCTACAGACATCCATTTTACACCATATTTTTCAATCGGAATGATAAGTTCCGCTACAGTCTTGCCATGCTCACCTGCCGCCGGTATGCCGGTATTCGGGTCAATTCCAGCTTCAGCTGCAGACTCGCCGTTGTCGGTGTAGCCATCCTCATATACAAACTCAACCTCAGGAACCTCGCCTTCGGTAGCTGTCATTTTCGGTACCGAAGGGCCATAGACATCAGCATCTGCCAATCCCACCTTGTAGCCCATCTTTGCAAGAGTTACAGCAAGATTTACAGATACGGTAGATTTTCCCACACCTCCTTTTCCTGAAGCAATGGCAATTATCTTGCCTACATTCTCGAGCTGCTCCTGACCAAGGTCAAGTATCTTCTTCTTTTTGGGCTTGCTCTCCCTTACGAGTTCAAGAATGCTTACCTTAACATTGCCGTATGTTTTCAATACGGCCTCTTCGCAACTCTTCTTTATGCTTGCGCTCAATGCGTCGGGTCTTGGGAAAACCAATTTGAACTTTACCTTGGCCTGTGATTCATCTCCCTCAACCTTAATGTCTTCAATAAGTCCAAGTTCAATAACGTTCTTATCAAAAGCAGGGTGTATGACACCCTGCAATATCTCTTCAATCTGTTTTACGGTAACCATTGAAATAAAACTTTGATTAATTATTCTGTTAAACAAATTATTTGACAATATTCATCTCATCCAACAGATAACCGGCCTTGCCATATTTGTCAATGATGAACAATACGTATCTTATATCAACATTGATGCATCTTTGAAGATCCGGCTCAAAGATAACATCACCACTCATTGCCTCCCAGTTTCCGTCAAATGCAAGGCCAAGAAGTTCGCCCTTGTCATTCAAAACAGGGCTGCCCGAGTTACCGCCTGTAATGTCGTTGTTTGAAAGGAATGCTACAGGCATCTTGCCGTTAGGCAAAGCATACTGGCCAAAATCCTTTGCTTTCCATAGCTCTTTCAGTCTGGCAGGAACAACAAACTCCCAGTTGTCAGGATCCTCTTTCTCCATAACACCGTCAAGGGTAGTTACAAAGTCATATTGAACGGCATCCCTTGGTGAGTATGGAAGAACCTGGCCATAAGTCAAACGCATTGTGGAGTTTGCATCAGGATACATGGCATTGTCGCCCTGCATCTCAAGGACTCCCTCAATATAAAGTTGTTTCAACTCGGCAACCTTGTGGTTTGAGCCCATAACTTCCGGCATGATTACCTGTGCAATTGCATAGATATCTTTTCTTATTTGGGTTGCAGGGTCTTTCTGCATGTCGTAACCCTCAGCCTTAGCCTTTTCATATTTCTCCTGTGAAGCAAATACTGAATTGTCAAAAAGGTTGTCTACAAAAGCATCAATGTCTCCACCGAACTCTTTGTCAATTCTTTCGTAGAAGGCAGGGTGGTATTTAGGATCAACCTTCTCTTTGTAGATCTTATACATTGCTTTGGCCAATTTTCTGTCGGTCTCAACTGAGTAATCTTTGAAGAATGCCTCAATCTGGCCAGGGCGTCTCATTGAACTTGCCTTTACAAGTTCTACTGCAGAGACTGTCTCATTGATGTATCTGTAAACGTAGAAGTATTCAGCTCTTCCTTTGACCTCGTTGTTGATGTCGTCAACGACACTGCCATATTTTGCAGCGCGCTTCTTGTTTGCATTAACCCACTGGTTGAACTCCTTCTCCTCGGCAGCCCTGCGCTCCACAATGTTCAATTTGTCAAAGGTCTCATTCATACCCATCCATTTCTTCCATCCGTTTGAAGAGCTGGCGTATTTGTTTGAGTATTGGATTCTAACCTTCTGGTCTGCCTGCATATCCTCCATCCAGATGTCCTGTTTTACACCTCTTGCAAAGATGCTGATGGCATTGTTGATGTTCTGAGTCTCTTTGGCCTCTTCGCTCAACATGAATCTTGTTGTTCTGCCAGGGAAGCCTATGATCATGGTATAGTCGCCCTTATCAAAGCCCTTCAAAGAGATTTTCAAAGATTGTTTTGGAGTGTAAGGCACATTCTCCTCTGAGTACTCTGCAGGGTTGTTGTTCTTGTCGGCATAGATTCTGAAAACAGAGAAGTCACCTGTGTGTCTTGGCCAGATCCAGTTATCGGTATCAGCACCGAATTTGCCGATTGATGAAGGCGGAGCGCCTACAAAGCGGATATCCTTGAAAGTTCTGGTGGTAATCACATAATATGCGTTGCTGTTGTAGAAACTTGTAACCTCAGCATCAAGAGTCTTGTCATGTTTTGTTGCCTCCTCTACAATTTTCTCTACTTCAGCTTCGTATGCTTTGCCCTTCTCCTCGTCGGTCTTTCCCTTTGCAATTGCCTTGTTGATTCTGTCGGTAACATCAACAAATTTATCTACAAATGTTACTGTAAGGCCCTTCGCAGGAAGCTCCTCATTAAGGTTCATTGCCCAGTAACCGTCATTAAGGTAATCGTGCTCAACGCTGCTCAATTTCTGGATTGAGCTGTATCCGCAGTGATGGTTTGTGAAAAGAAGACCTTTGTCCGACACAATTTCTGCTGTACATCCGCCACCAAAGTGAACAATGGCATCCTTCAAGCTTGAATTGTTTATGCTGTAGATCTCTTCAGGAGTAAGTTTGCAACCTAACTCCTGCATTTTTTTCGCATTAAGCTTCTCCAATAGCGGAAGCATCCACATGCCCTCATCAGCCTTTGCAGGCATAATTGAAAGTAGCAAAGAAACTACTAATAGGAATGATAATTTTTTCATATAAACACTTTTTTAATAATTTGTCGGGGAACTAATTTCTATAAACTCCAAAAGTAACTAAAAAAATCAAATTAATTCTAATTTTTGCTTCCCGACAATTCTAATCCTTATATTTGTAATGTAAAAATCACTCTGTTATGGGAAAGAAAAAAGTTCTTGTTGCAATTGATAAGTTCAAGGGTAGTCTGACATCATTGGAGGCAGCCCAGGCTGTATGCCGTGGATTTGAGTCGGCTTGCCCGGGAGAATGTGAGTTTAGAATCATTGAGATTGCAGATGGTGGGGACGGAAGCCTTGATGTGCTTGAAAAGAGGCTGGGAGGTGCAGAGAGGGTTGCTGTAAAAGTACATAATCCTATAGGAGAAGTGGTTGATTCGGAGATCCTTGTTTATCCTGAATCTGATAATTGCGGATTGAGTGCCTTTATTGAGATGGCCAAAGTTTCAGGGCTGGAGATGCTCTCCAAGACGCAACGCAATCCGTTGCATACATCAACTTATGGTTTGGGTGAGGCTATAATGGAGGCTATTGGCAAGGGGGCTGGAACAATTACCCTTTCAATTGGCGGAAGTGCAACCAATGATGGCGGTGCAGGCATGTTGCAGGCTTTGGGGTATAGGTTTTACAACGGGGCCGGGTCTCTTATGGAGGCTCCCGTATGTGGTGGGGATCTGCATGGGATTGCAAGAATGGAGCGGCCGTTTGGCATTGCCGCAATGAACGGAGTAGAACCCCGGGAGGCTTTTACGGATTGGTCACAGGTGCGCTTTAAGGTGATATGTGATGTTACTAATCCGCTTTTGGGAGAGTTTGGTGCTACGGCGGTATATGGCCCGCAAAAGGGAGCAGATGAAGAGGCATTGAAGATCCTTGAGGCCGGATTGGCAAATTATGCGAAGGTGGCAGAGAGTTGTCTGGATATTGCCGAAGGATGCAAGGAGCATCCAGGGGCAGGTGCCGCCGGTGGTGTGGGATATGCAGGCCTGGCTTTTTTGAATGCTGAGCTTGTTCCCGGCTGGAAATTCTTTGCAGAGATAACCTCTCTGGAAGAGAGCGTGCAGTGGGCAGACCTTGTAATTACCGGAGAGGGGAGTCTGGATTCCCAGAGCCTCAGCGGCAAAGTGGTAAGCGGAGTGCTTGAACTTGCCTCTTTATATGGTAAACGGGCAATCATTTTCTGTGGAGTTTCAAAAATGCCGCAAGAGGAGTTGCATGCTGCGATGTGCAAGGATTTGTCGGGAGGAATATTGGAGAAGAAGGAAGAGTGGGTAAAACAGGTCAGATGCTGTTCCATAGCATCATTGGGGTATCCGCTTGAGATATGTATGGGCAGAGCTTCCGGATTGCTGGAACAGCTTGCCCAAGATGAGGCAAAATTGCTCTAAAAAAGTGTAGGTTCATCATCAATCAGCCTGAAACTCATCCTGTGGTAAGGAGTGACACCAAATTCGGCTATAGCCTGACGGTGCTGTTTTGTGGGGTAAGCCATATTTTTCTCCCAACCATATTGCGGATATTCAGCCGCGAGTTTGAGCATATATTCATCCCTATGTGTTTTGGCCAGAATAGAGGCTGCCGCTATGCTTGCAAACTTGGCATCGCCCTTTACAACGCAAGTGTGCGGGATCTCTTCATATTTGTAGAACCTGTTGCCATCGATCAGAAGTGATTGCGGCCTTACCTTAAGTTTGGCGATTGCCCTGTGCATACCTGTTATTGAGGCGCGCAGTATGTTCAGTTCATCTATTTCCTGTGCAGAAACTGCAACAACACTCCAAGCGATTGCCTCACTTTCAATTATGGGGCGTAACTTCTCCCTCTGACTTGCTGTTAGCTGTTTAGAGTCATTAAGCAGAGGGTGGTAAAAATCCTTCGGCAAAATTACGGCAGCTGCATACACCGGTCCGGCAAGGCATCCGCGCCCCGCTTCGTCGCAGCCTGCTTCAATTATGTCGGGATTGAGAAAGTTTTTCAGTTGGCCTGGGTTGTTGTGCGTCATGGTCAGAAGATGTTTGTTGCGCACAAAATTACAATATTATCCGTTTTGTTGGGTTGGAGAGGTTGTTTTTTCAAGTTCTGCAATCTTCCCTTTCAGGTAATCAATCGTCTCTTTCCTCTCTTTGGCCATCTCTGTAAGTGTCTTTATAAGCAGCTCATTGTCTCTAAGATGCTGTTTGTAGTACGATACATCCTGGTTGTGCTTTGACTCCATAAGCATGCAGGCGTGTTTATACTCTTCTTCGGTGAAAACTTGTCCCACTATCAGTTCCCTGAGACTTACACCCAGAATCTCTGCAATTTTTACAAGTCTGTTGCTCACCAGTCTGGTAGGCCCGTTCTCTATTTTTGAGTATGCATTAAGAGAAATACCCAACTGCTCCGCAATAAATTCCTGCGGCAATCCCAAAGCCTTGCGCTTTGCAGCGATATTTTCTCTTATACGTTTATTAATCATAGTTTACAAAACTACACCAATAATCAGCAAGATATAAACAACTTAAACTTGTAATGGTATAAAGAAAAAGTATATACGGAGGCTCTTTTTGTAATCGGACAAATACAATATTGTTATTTCAAATATTTTTTTATAAATTTGAAACTTGTCTTTAAAAAGCTAAAAAACACTTAAAAAACAAATACAGAATGAAAACTTATAATACGCAAAATGTGAGGAACGTTGTCCTTTTGGGCAGCTCCAAGTCAGGTAAGACCACTCTTGCAGAGACTATGATGTTTGAGGGTAAGGTTATTGAAAGAAGAGGTACAATTGAGGGAAAGAACACAATGAGTGACAACACCGAGATTGAGCAGATTTACCAGAGATCGATCTATTCTACACTACTATATACTGAGTTCCTTGATACAAAATTCAACATTATTGACACTCCGGGTTCCGATGATTTCGTAGGCGGTGTATACTCTGCGTTCTCAGTGGCTGAGAATGGTATCCTTCTTGTCAACGCAACCCAAGGTGTTGAGGTTGGTACTGAGATTTTTGCGCGTCATGCAATGAACAACCATAAACCTCTTGTAATTGCAGTTAACCAGTTGGATCATGAGAAGGCTGATTGGCAGGCTACAATTGACTCTTTGAAGCAGACATTCGGAAACAAGGTGGTTCTTGTGCAGTATCCTATAAATGCAGGTCCTGAGTTCAACACTTTCATTGACGTGTTGAAGATGAAGATGTACAAGTTTAAAGATGAGAATGGAACAAGAGAGTCTTTTGAGATTCCTGATGAGTATAAAGAGGAGGCTCAGGAACTTCACCAGCAGTTGGTTGAGATGTCGGCAGAGAATGATGAGACCCTTATGGAGACATTCTTTGAGAAAGGTGTGCTTACTGAGGATGAGATCAGGGCTGGTATGAAGGTAGGTATGCAGTTGGGTGATATTCTTCCTGTATTCTGCTTGTCTGCAAAGAAAGATATTGGTGTTAAGAGAATTATGGAGTTCACAATCAACGCAGGTATCACTCCAGACAAAGTTGATAATGAACTTAAAGATGGCAATAAAGTAAAAGTTGATTCAAACGGCCCTACAGCTATCTTTGTTTACAAGACAGCTCAAGAGCAGCACTTGGGTGATGTATCATACTTTAAAGTAATGAGCGGTAAGCTTACTGAGGGTATGGATGTTGTAAATCCTGAAACTGGTGCCAAAGAGAGAATAGCCCAGATTTATGCTGTTGCAGGCAAGAAGAGAGAGAAAGTTTCAGAGGTAATGGCAGGTGATATTGCTTGTACAGTGAAATTGAAATCTGTCAAGACTGGTCAGACTTTGTGTGTTCCTAGCTGCGAGTATGCATTTGTTCCTACACAGTTCCCTGCTCCTAAATTCAGGACAGCCATCAAAGCTAAAGTTGAGAAGGATGAGGAGAAATTGGGCGAGTTGTTGAACAAGGCAAATGCAGAGGATCCTACAATTTTGGTAGAGTATTCAAAAGAGCTCAAGCAGACCATCATCAGCGGACAGGGTGAGCACCATATCAATATTCTAAAATGGCAGCTTACAAACACCAATAAAATCGAGGTTGATTTGTTCGCTCCTAAAATCCCTTATCGTGAGACAATTACAAAAGTTGCTACTGCTGATTACCGCCATAAGAAACAGTCTGGTGGTGCCGGTCAGTTCGGTGAGGTTCACCTTTTGATCGAGCCTTATTATGAGGGAGCTCCTGAGAACAATAAATTCAAGGTAGATGGTACCGAGATGATTCTTAACGTGAAAGGTAAAGAGGAGTATCCTCTTGAGTGGGGCGGTAAATTGGAGTACTACAACTGTATCGTTGGTGGTGCAATTGATGCGCGTTTCATGCCTGCAATCCTTAAGGGTATTATGGAGAAGATGAATGAGGGCCCTCTTACAGGTTCATATGCACGTGATATCAGAGTTTATGTATATGACGGTAAGATGCACCCGGTAGATTCAAATGAGATGGCGTTCAAACTGGCTGCACGTAACGCATTCAAAGAGGCCTTCAAGAAGGCTGGTCCAAAGATCATGGAGCCTATCTACAATATTGAGGTTCTTGTTCCAAGTGATTGTATGGGTGATGTAATGAGTGATTTGCAGAACCGCAGAGCAATGATTGAGGGTATGAACAGTGTCAAAGGTTTTGAGGTTCTTAAAGCACGTGTTCCGCTTGCAGAACTTTACAAGTACTCAACATCTTTGAGCTCTTTGACTTCAGGTAGAGCAACATTTACAATGGAGTTTGCCGAGTATCAACAAGTTCCTTCAGATGTTCAGGATAAGCTTCTTAAAGCTTACGAGGCTGAGGAGAAAGACGAGTAAACTCAAAGTATCCAACCAAAATAGAGTAATGATGAATGGGTCCGTCAAGCGGGCCCATTTTTCTAAAGAGATACGACGTATGATAAGCTGTAGTGAAATTTACAAATCATTTGGGCAGTTGCCTGTACTTAAAGGTATTGATTTCCAGGCTGAGGCAGCTGAGGTTGTGGGTATTGTTGGTGCAAGTGGTGCCGGAAAGTCAACCTTCCTGCAAATACTTGGAACACTTATGGCTCCCGACAGCGGAAGAGTGGTCATTGACGGAACTGATGTCTCCTCCCTCAAGGGTGACGATCTCTCTGATTTTAGGAACAGGAAGATAGGATTTGTATTCCAGTTCCACCATCTTCTCCCTGAATTTACAGCTTTGGAAAATGTTATGATGCCTGCGCTTATAGCGCGTGCCAATGGCAGAAGAGGGGAGCAGAAGAGGGGAGTGGAGCTGATACGGGCAGATGCCATGCAGCTGTTGGATGAACTTGGCCTTTCTGCCAGAATTGACCATAAACCATCTGAAATGAGTGGCGGTGAGCAACAGAGGGTTGCAATTGCCAGGGCTCTCATCAACAGACCTGCAGTGCTGTTTGCCGATGAGCCGTCGGGAAACTTGGACAGCAGGACAAAGGAGGAGATCCACAACCTTTTTTTTGAACTGAGGAACAAATATGGCCAGACCATAATAATTGTAACCCATGACAAAGAACTTGCTGAAAGATGTGACCGTGTTGTGGAGATGAAAGATGGACTTTTTGTTTAGGAGAATTTGCCATGTCGTCATTCAAATTCAAGCATTTTGAGATTCTCCAGGGTAAATCAGCCATGAAGGTAAATACCGATGGCGTGCTTTTGGGTGCATGGGTATCCATTACAGGAGCGGAACTCTCTATGCTTGATGTGGGAACCGGTACAGGTGTCATCGCCATTATGGCGGCCCAAAGGCATCACTTTGCCAGTCAGACCAAATCTGCGGGATGTCGTACAACAATCAGGGCGATTGATATAGATCCCGACTCCCTTGATGATGCCAGGCATAATATTTCAAGATGCGGTTTCTGCTCCGACAGTATCTCTATGGAGACTGAACTTATAGCATTTCAGGAGATGAGACCTGAAGTACATGGCAGATATGATCTTATATTCTCAAATCCGCCATACTTTATAAACTCACTAAAATCTGCAGATGCGCAACGGACAAATGCCCGTCATACAGACACCTTGGAGCAGAGTGAATTTATACAGGCTGCGTTGAAACTTCTTAATCCGGGGGGAAAGATGGCCCTTATATTGCCGGTTACAGAGGGAGAGCAGTTGCTCTCCAAAATATCGTTTATTGGAAAGAGAACACCTACAGGAGTTCCTGCGCTCCATCTGCACAGGTTATGCAAGGTGCATACCACAATAAAAAAACCAGCTAAACGCTGGTTGATTGAATTTGTTCTTTCAGAAAATGCTCCGGATGTGGAGTATACCCAACTTGTCATAATGAACGATGGTGAATTTTCTCCAGAATACAGAACTTTAACCGGTGATTTTTACCTCAAGTTCTGATTGCTTGTCAATTCCCCTTTTGACCATTATGTGGATGATTACGGAACTGCTTGATAAGAATGCGTCTGAACTTTTCCTCTGTGTGGAAAACTTTTGCCGCCTTCTTTACAGGCAGGATTTTGGCAAACTTTTCAAAATATTTTGCTGGCAAATCTGATTCAGCCCTGTAGTTGGAGAAATACTCTTGTGCAAGCCTTTGAATTTCGGAGTCTGTTGCTTTTGATTCCGGGGCAGTTGCCTCGTTGAGTGCCCTAAGTGCCTCAATAGTCTTTTTTCTGGCCTTTCCACACTCGGCCCAGTATTCGTTATACAAAGGCCAGAAGAGCTGCGCCTCCTCAGTTGTGAGCTGAAGCTGCTGGGAGTAATAGGCTATCTTCTGCATCTGTATCTCATCTTGGTTCACAGGTTTGAATGTCTCCTGTTTGCTGATATGGACAGACTGTTTATTGTCGGGACCCTGCACGTTGGAATTTGCCTTAAGGGCAACGGCTGATGACAATAATGCTGCAAGCAGTGCGAATCTTATGTAAAGTGGTTTCATTATTTTTATTTTATTCCAATGATGCCAATGTTATCAGTGATACATTGGATTCAATAAGGTATTGTTCAATATTGTCTTTGTGGCTCTCTAATGCTGAGTCGGAGGTGGTAGCAATGTCATCATTTTCCGGATCTGTAAGGAAATCGAGCAGAGCTGCGCTTCTCATCGTTTCAAAGAGCGTTTCACTGTTATAGCTGGTTGTATCCTGCTGTACGACTGACTCATCCATAACAATGAGATCATTACTTTTCTGCTGTGTTGTGCCAGTGACATACATAGCTCCATAGCCTAAACCGAATATTACACCAAAAGTTACAGCAAGCATTACTGCAGGCTTGAGTATGGTTATCCAGCGTTTTTCCGGCTCCTCTTCTTTATGTATTCTCTTGTGGACAGAATCTTCAACCATGGCAAAGTAACCTTTGGGCAGGGTGTATGGATTCTCCTTCAAAGAGGACCTCTGAAGAATATCCTGCTCTATGTTTTTCTGCTTCTCCATATACGTGAATGTTTTATCTCATTACTACCATTTGACTACAATTGTTTGAAAAAGATTAATTGATCTCCCTAAAATTATTCAAATTCGTTCTGTAAGGCAGTTCTGATCTTTTGGTAAGCATGGTGGTAAGATGCCTTAAGCGCTCCCACTGATGTATCCAAAATTTCAGAGATCTCCTCATACTTCAGCTCTTGAAAGTAGCGTAAGGTAAAGACTGCCCTCTGTTTGTCGGGTAACTTCATAATCTCTCTCTGCAGCGCATATTGCAGTTTGTCACCATTGAAATATTGGTCTGACTGGAGTTTGTTTTCAAGGATTCTGTCGTAACTGCTCAATGAGAAAAAGGCTCCAATTCTTTTTCTCTTCAGGAATGTAAGGGTCTCATTTGTGGCTATACGGTATATCCAGGTATAGAGTTTTGATTCCTCTCTGAACTCAGGTAGATGTTCCCAAATTTTGATAAGGGTAACCTGTAAAAGATCATTGGCATCATCATGGGAGCCGGTGAGCTTCCTGATGTGCCAATATAATCTTTCACTGTACTTCCTGACAAGAAGGTTGAAGGCATACTCCCTCTGACCCTCTTGTCTGAAAAGTTCAATTATATCCTTATCATCCAGCATCTATTTCCTCGAAATTGCTTTTTTGGCTGCTTCTACAATATGTTCTGCATCCAATCCATAAGCCTTCATAAGTGCTGCCGGTGTTCCGCTTTGTCCGAATTTGTCATTGATGGCAACAAACTCTACAGGTGCAGGTGCATTTGCTGCCAATACGCTTGCAATACTTTCTCCCATACCACCTGCAATAAAGTGCTCCTCAGCACAAACTACAGCTTTAGTCTTGGCTACTGAGTTTAAGACTGCCTCAACGTCCAATGGTTTAATTGTATGGATATTTATTACCTCAGCACTGATGCCCTCCTGCTCAAGAAGCTCTGCTGCTTGGATTGCCTCCCATACAAGGTGGCCTGTAGCAAATATTGTAACATCTTTGCCTTCAATCAAGTTTACAGCCTTTCCGATGACAAACTCCTGGTCCTCCGGTGTAAAGTTAGGAACTCCAGGACGTCCGAAACGCAAATATACGGGTCCCTGATAGTTGCCAGCTGCAATTGTCGCTGCTTTTGTCTGGTTGTAGTCACAAGGGTTGATTACAACCATGTTTGGAAGCATCTTCATAAGTCCCAAATCCTCAAGGATCTGGTGGGTTGCACCATCCTCACCCAAAGTAATTCCCGCATGTGATGCTGCAATCTTTACGTTGGTCTCGGAGTATGCTACGGATTGTCTGATCTGGTCATACACCCTGCCTGTTACAAAGGCAGCAAATGAACCTACAAACGGAATCTTTCCGTTCAATGCCAAACCGGCACCAACTCCAATCATATTTGCCTCGGCAATGCCTGCCTGGAAGAATCTGTCGGGATGCTCCTTTGCAAATGCATCCATTTTAAGCGAACCTGTAAGATCTGCGCATAGCGCAACAACATTCTCATTCTGGTTGCCTAACTCATACAAACCGGCACCAAAGCCAGATCTTGTATCTTTGTTGCCGGTGTTAGTAAATTTTCCCATATAGTTTTTTAAGTCTTTTTAAGGTTAATAAATAGCCACATACATACCTACATTAAAGTAGAATGACTGCCTGTTGTTGGAACTTGTGTTGCAGATTGAGGATTTGTTGGTACTGAAGTTGTAGCCTGCGGTAATGTTGGCTCCAAAAGGAGAATTCTCTCCAAAAGGAATCAGTACGCCAACTTCAGGGGCTACAAGAAATCCCCAATTGTTGTCCCAACTGTCAAGATCCTGCACAACAATGTGCTGTCCTGCGCTCAAGGCTCCTATGCCCAATCCTGCATAACCTTTTACAAGGCTGTAAGGATTAAAGAAGTACTTGACCTGTGCCTTTAACGGAAATACTTGTGTATATCGGTATTGGGCAGCATTGATTGCCATATTTTCATTAGGCCTGTAAATCTCTTTGCCAATACTTTTGTGGTAGTTGTTGTATGAGAGGTCCATTCCTACGGCCACATTGTCGGTCAAGAAATATGCCCAATTGAAATTGACACCTTCAAAACTTGCGTTTGAGATAAAATCTTTTGAACTTCCCATCGGAACATTGATTTGATAATTGATGGAATAGATTTGTCTCATATTGTCTCCGTATGAATAGGATTGTGCATTGGCAAATCCCATACAACTTAATATTATAGCCGACAGTAAAATTATTTTCTTCATAACTCAACGTATTAAATTATTTGGGAGGTAAAATTGTGAATACTTCATTGATTGCATCTGTCAATTGCGCCTGAGTGTGTGTGCCGTTAAGAATACTTCTCACAACACCATGCCAAATGATAGGGACAGTCTGGTCCTTTGCCAATGTTACATCTGCCATCTCAATGATGATTGTACCTGTTGTGTAGGTAGAAACAATTGTAGGCATAGGATAAGGGTAGTAAGGATACCATGGATACCATGGGTAATAGTAGTAATCCCACCACCAGTCCCAGTCTGACCAATAGCCCGGGTACACAGTCTTGTTAGTGGACTGGATGTACCCCAAATCAACAAGGATGTCCGGATTCTGAGATGGAGTAGTTTGGGTATAGCCCAATTTGGACAAGTTTTGTGAGATTAGAGAAAATATGTTTTCAGAAACCTCATTTTTTACCCTCTTTTTCTCTCCATTGATTACAACAGACATGGAATCAGCCAATGCGTAGGTCTTCAGACTCTGGAAATTTGCGTCAGGAGATTTGTACGCAACAGTAAGAATCTGATCCTGTGTCTGGTCAAGGTCGCCTGGCCCCCAACTGCAGGAGGTAACCCATATGCTCATTAAAGCAATAACTGTTAATTTAACTATTTTCATAATTTTTGTAATTATTAATGTTGCTATAATAACATATAAGTTTTAGGCTTGTTCAAAATCCGAAAAATTGTTTTACAGCGATATAATACGTTGAATGTTAGATTATTGTTGTATTTCTACTAATAGTCACCAAGAGTCTCTTGGAGTTGGGCAAGCGCCTTCTCCGCATCTTGAGGTTTTGGAGCTTTGCCATGCCAAGCACAGGTGCCTTCCATAAAGTCAACACCCTTGCCCATATTGGTCTTCATCAAGATCATTACAGGTTTCTCCTCTTTTGCTCCAAGCTCTTTAGCCTGTTTGAATGCGGCAAGAATCTCATCCATATTGTGACCGTCTGCAACTACAACATTCCAACCGAATGCTTTCCACTTCTTCTCAAGGTCACCAAGTCCGAATACCTCCTCTGTAGTACCATCTATCTGCTGCTGGTTCCAGTCGGTAATGGCAATGAGATTGTTCGCTTTGTTGTGCGCGCCAAATGCCGCAGCCTCCCAAACCTGACCCTCTTCACTCTCACCGTCTCCCATCAATACATATACATAGTTAGGGTCTTTCTCAATCTTTTTGGCAAGAGCTGCACCGATGGCAACTGAAAGTCCCTGGCCCAATGAACCTGATGCTGCATACACGCCAGGCAGACCGGCCTCTACTGAAGGGTGGCCCTGCAATCTGCTGCCAAATTCCCTGAATGTTGCAAGTTCCTTTACAGGGAAGTAGCCGCTACGTGCCAAAACACTGTAAAAGACAGGAGAAATGTGTCCGGCAGAGAGGAAGAACATATCGTTACCTTTACCGTCTCTGCTCCAATTTTGAGGAGAATGGTTAAGCTCACTGAAGAAAAGGGCAGTAAGGATGTCTGTGCTGCTCAAACTGCCGCCCGGGTGGCCGCTCTGTGCTGCTGTAACCATTCTAATAATATCCCTTCTTACCTGAGAAGCAATATTATTGAGTTCTTGAGTTGTAGGCATAAATATTATTTTAGATGTTTGTTTAGCAAATTTAGCTTTATTTTATATAAAAACAAAAATAGAGTATATTTGCAAATTGTTATTGTTTACATAATTTGGAAGGATGAAGAATATACGTAACTTTTGTATCATAGCCCATATTGACCATGGAAAGAGTACTTTGGCAGACCGCTTGCTTGAGGCTACAAATACTCTTACCTCAAGGGAGATGGAGAATCAGGTGCTTGACTCCATGGATTTGGAGAAGGAGAAGGGAATCACAATCAAAAGCCACGCTATTCAAATGGAGTATCTTCATAAAGGGGAGAAATATACATTGAACCTTATTGATACCCCGGGCCACGTCGATTTCTCATACGAGGTGTCGCGTGCGATTGCCTCATGTGAGGGTGCATTGCTTGTAGTTGATGCCACACAAGGCATTCAGGCCCAGACAATATCAAATCTGTATCTTGCACTCAACCACAATCTTGAAATAATACCTGTGTTGAACAAGATTGATATGGATGCCGCAATGGTTGAGGTTGTAAAGGATCAGGTGATTGACCTTTTGGGCTGTGATGAGGAGGATATTCTTCTTGCCAGCGGAAAGACAGGCCAGGGGGTGCCTGAGATTCTTGAGGCAATAGTAAATAAAGTGCCTGCTCCTGTAGGAGATCCGCAGGCTCCGCTTCAGGCCCTCATCTTTGACTCGGTTTTTAACTCATTCAGAGGTATCATTGCCTATTTCAAGGTTGAAAACGGTTCTATAAAGAAGGGAGATAAGGTAAAATTCTTCAACACAGGCAAGGAGTATGTGGCTGATGAGGTTGGAGTGTTGAGAATGAAACTTTGTCCGAAGGATGAGATCAAGACAGGAGATGTGGGATATATCATTTCAGGTATAAAGAGTGCCGTGGAGGTGAAGGTGGGTGATACTATTACAAAGGTAGATGCTCCGTGTGCAGAGGCAATTGCCGGTTTTGAGGAGGTCAAGCCAATGGTATTTGCCGGCGTATATCCGATTGAGTCGGATGAGTATGAGGATTTGCGTGCTTCATTGGAGAAGTTGCAGTTGAACGATGCCTCATTGGTATTTGACCCTGAATCTTCCCTTGCCCTCGGCTTTGGTTTCAGATGCGGTTTCTTGGGGCTGCTGCACCTTGAGATTGTTCAGGAGAGACTCTTCCGCGAGTTTGATATGGATTGTATAACAACCGTACCGAACGTATCATATAAAGTATATACAACCCAGGGCGAAGAGTTGGATGTACATAACCCTAGCGGCTTGCCGGCCCCTACACTCATAGACAGAATTGAGGAACCATACATAAGGGCGCAGGTAATCTCAAAGAGCGAGTTCTTTGGCCCTATCATGAAACTCTGTCTTGACAAACGTGGTGTGCTTGTAAGCCAGCACTTCCTTACAAGTGAAAGAGTGGAGTTGAACTTTGATATTCCATTGGCAGAGATTGTCTTTGATTTTTATGACAAACTCAAGTCAATATCAAAAGGTTATGCATCATTTGATTACCATATTACAGGTTACAGGGATGCTGATCTTGTAAAACTTGACATACTTCTTAACGGTGAGCAGGTAGATGCCCTGAGCAGCCTTATCCATCGTGACCATGCATACGACTTCGGACGCAAAATGTGTGAAAAACTTAAGGAACTTATCCCACGCCAGCAGTTTGACATTGCAATTCAGGCAGCCATCGGTGCAAAGATCATTGCGCGCGAGACAGTAAAGGCTGTGAGAAAGGATGTTACTGCAAAATGTTATGGCGGTGACATTTCGCGTAAAAGGAAACTTCTTGAGAAACAGAAGAAAGGAAAACGCAGGATGCGTCAGGTAGGAAATGTTGAGGTACCTCAAAGTGCATTTATGGCCGTACTCAAATTGGAGTAACGGCCATAAGCCTTTGTATAAGGTATCATTACCATAGTGGCAGATGACTCATATCGTAGCGGACAATGTTGAGTTGGCCTTGGGGATTTTTAATGATGACATACATCTTTTTGTTTTTTTCATCTGCTGCTTTCATCCAGAAGAAATGTTCTTGTCCTTCAAGAGTTACAAAGCCTTTTGCGTTGCCGCTCCAGTCAAAGATAAGAAGTTTGCTAGGACTTTTATCATTTCCTTTTGATTTTAATGAGTTGGACCATCCTGTGTAAATATATTTGTCACTCGCATAAATATGACTTGCCAAACCGGGATAATCTTTACTTTTAAGAATTTCTTCATCAAGTACGCGATTGGGATCAATATAATTTACTCTATTGGCAAGTGTAATTTGGTTGTTTTCCAAAGAGAAAACTTCAGTTTCAAAGTTCCCGTTAGTATAGGTAAATAACATGGAGTAATTGGGATGTATAGCAATAGGAGAGTCTTTATATGTACCATCTCGGTAGCAGATGATAGTGTCTCCTTGGGGATTCATAATGGCAAATCTATAGTTGTATTTTTTTCTAAAATCAAAATCTGAAATCAATAAGGTGTCTTTAAATGAAAATATATCGCTGTTGGGATTTCTATTTAATGGGGTAGATGTGAAATAATTTACTCCTGCAAATATAGAATCAAGATAAAATTTTATGTTTTGCGATGTGTGGTCAGTGATAATTTGCACTACCCTTTCATCTTGTTTGTAACTGCTATATGATAAGTCTATTTCACCAGGGCCCCTTCCTGTTGATCCAAAACTGGTTACAAAATTTCCACTATTGGTATTATAAACATGTATTAATTTATTGTCAAGCGCATTAAAACAATGGCACAAGGCAAAAGAATCAACAATGTACATTCTCATTACCATATCTGTAGGGATGTCACTAACAACAGTGTCACCGTTAGTCAACTCTCCTATATGAGGGAAATCAATGCCTGGATATAATTTATTGTTGGCACAAGAATAGAAAATGGTCGCAAAGGTGATAAAAATGATGTATAAATAACTTTTCATAGGTTGTGAGCTAACTTGTTTAAGTCTTCCAAAGTTAAGGATATAATTTGTCATTTTTACTGTTGTTTGTGGTGGTGCGCAATGATATGGCGATCTTTTATTTGGCAGATAATGAAATTGCAGTCATAAAAAGGTGTGTCGCTATACCGGGAGATACAATCAGTCTGGTAAATGGTTATTTCAAATTGTCAAATGGAGTGCAGGTCGGATTGCTGCAGAGCCAGAAAAAACTTTTCTATATGTCTGAAACTTCTGGGGCAATAAAGAATGTATTGCCTCTATATTTGCCTAAAAAAGGAGATAGTAATCCCCAAACAAAAGAACTTTATGCTGAGGATTACTATTATTTCTGCGGTGATAACCTTGTAAACTTCTTGGACTCCCGAAATTATGGACCAGTACCGGCGGGTAGGATAGAGGGAAAGGTTATCTTCAAATTTTAGTGTTACTGCAATTGTCTGCTACAAATTCTTGGGTGTATAAATTGCATCCCACCATGTGGGGTCATCCTGAAGCCATTTTGCAAACCAGGCCCAGATGGTGTTCTGCCATTGGATCCGTTGGCCATACTCCTTTATATGGTGGTCCTGACCTGTAACAAGAACCATTGCAGTCTCCTTGCCCAAAAGTTTTAATGCGGTAAACATCTGTATACTCTCGCCAACCGGCACATTTTTGTCGGAATCTCCGTGAACAAAAAGCAAAGGGGTATTTATTTTATCCGCATTGAAGAGCGGGCTCTGTTTTACGTACAGATCGGGATTGCTCCAAGGGTAACTGTTGGCCATTGAGACCTCGCTGTAGGAGTATCCCCAGTAGCCTTCGCCCCAATAACTGGTATGGTCGCTTATGCCGGCGTGAGAGATTGCCGCTGCAAAAATGTCTGTCTGTGTCTGGAGATATTGAGTCATGAATCCTCCGTATGATGCTCCAATGCAACCTATTTTCTTGTCGTTGACAAACGGGTGGGCTTTGCAGAAGGCCTTGGT
>JAFQHE010000053.1 GCA_017398125.1 Bacteroidales bacterium | reverse complement strand
TTCTGCGGTATAATTCCATTCTGGGGCTACCAGATGATTTTTGCGGGAGTCTCAGCCCATTTCCTCAAACTGAACAAGGTAATTGCAATCCTTGCCTCCAACATAAGTATCCCACCTATGATTCCTTTTATAATATTCGGGAGCCTCTTTACGGGTGGCCTTATATTGGGAAAACAGACCATCATACCTCTGAGTGAAATTAATTTTGAAACTGCAACCAATGCATTGTTGCAATATCTGATTGGTAGTGTTATTTTTGCAGTTGCAGCCGGTTTTGTATTTTTCATACTGGCCTTTGTAGTATTCAAGTTGTTCCGTAAAGAGAGTATTTAGCCTTGGGTAACTTTTTTGCCGACATATACCTTTATTTCAAGAAACATCGTCCGGTGCTTTTTGCAATCATGTTTGCATGCTTTGCAATAATGGCGGTGATTGCCTCAAGGGTAAAGCTCAACGAAGACATTTTAAGTTTCATACCCAATTCGCATAACAACAAGAACATCCATCTTGTCTTCAACAATCTCAAGAGTGCCGACAAAATATTGATAATGTTCAGCAACGGCCCCGGAGTGAACAATCCGGACTCCCTTATCGGAGTGGCCGACAATTTCTACTCAGAGCTGTATGAGGCTGCAGGAGAGCTGCTTGTGGCTGAAGGGGCAGATGATGCCGGTGATGAATTTGCTACAACTGTCGGGTTTGTATATGATAACTTGCCGGTATTCCTTGAAGATCAGGATTATTCCAATTTGGAGAAGATACTCTCACCTCATGCTGTAGAGGGTAAGATGGAGGAGAATTACAGTACCCTCACCTCAATGCAGGGTTTTGCAATGAGAAATATCCTTATGCAGGATCCTTTGGGCATCGCAAACGGGGTATTTGAAAAGGTACAATCACTCGGCAAAGATATATCATACAATATATACAATGGAGCAATATTCTCCAGCGATATGGGCACGCTTCTAGTAACAATTACGCCTAAATATAAAATGGGTGAAACAGGAGCGAACAAACCTCTTGTAGAGCTGCTGGAAAAACTCACAAAAAAATATGGTGCCCAATACTTTGGAGGCCCCTCTGTTGCAGTACACAATGCCGAAAGCATAAAGGGGGACACTTACCTTACCATGACCATTGCAATGATTATTCTGGCTCTGATCATCACAATTGCCTTCAAGAATAAATTTGCAATAATTCTGATTGGAATACCGGTACTGTTTGGAGGATTGTTCGCACTCTCCATAATTACCCTTGTAAAAGGCTCAATAAGCGCCATAGCAATAGGTACAGGCACTGCCGTCTTTGGCATCGCCATGAGTTATGCCATACATATGATTGCCCATCAGAACCATACAGACTCCATTGAGCAGATTATAAAGGAGCTGGCCTATCCTCTGACAATAGGCAGCTTCACTACAATAGGGGCATTCCTGGGACTTCTGCTCACAGAGAGCAGCCTTTTAAGGGATTTTGGTCTCTTTGCCTCACTCTCCCTCATTGGAACCACTATATTCTGTCTGATATTCCTTCCGCACTTTTTGAGCAGTTCCAATAAAAAAAGCTCCCTCCTGCTGAAGGCCATAGATTCTGCCACAGGATACAACTACCATAAAAACAAATGGATAATCTCCCTGCTTGCCTTCATTACAGTTGCATCATTATTCTGGTACAACAAGGTTGAGTTCAACAGCAACATGCACGATTTGAGCATAACTCCGGCTCATCTCAAAGCAGCAGAGGAGAATTTGGGCGAGATATTCCAGACAAAAGAGAACATACTCTTCATCACATCACATGAAGATCCCGACAGTGCCGCAATTGCAAATATCCATGCAGCTGAAAAGCTCGACAGACTCCAAAAACAGGGGCTGATAAATGGATATACATCAATTAAGGAGTTTATAATCCCTAAAGAGGTACAGCTGTCGAAAATTGAAAAATGGAACAGATTCTGGGAAGAGCACAATAGGAATGATGTGAGAGAGCTGATTGAAAGTGCCGGCATCAAGGCCGGATTCAAGAGCGGTACATTCAGGAAGTTCTTTGCCCTGCTCGAAAAAGAGTATGAACCGTTGGAGCTCAGCTCCCCCCAACTATTGGAGTCTCCCCTTCTTAAGGAGAGCTACTCACTAATCTCTGAAAATGGAGCCAACACAACCCTTGTGGTAACGCGTGTGGAGATTCCTCAAGAGAACAAAGAGGCTGTATATCAAGAATTTGAGGATAGCAACAATATAG
>JAFQHE010000052.1 GCA_017398125.1 Bacteroidales bacterium | reverse complement strand
TTTGTTCCAAGATGAGTTGTACATCAATGCAAATCACGCAAGTATGTAGAAATCAGAACAGTTGCCAACTCATTACCTCGTTCTTGAACTTTCCGCATAAACTTTTTATTCTTAGCGGATTATGAGATTATTCCAAAAATAAATATTATCTCTGGAAAATCTAATGGATGAGGGGTAATAATAAGTTATAATCTATAGTTTGGCGGCTCAATTTATTTGCAAAATGGCCATTTCAAAAAAGATTTGGTACGCCAAAAGTGATCCGGCAAAGTGTAAAAGCAGTGATGGACAAGAGATGCAAATTCCACCCAAAGGAGTGTACCAATACAAAATGAGACCTGCTACTCTTACGAACAGCAGGTCTCGAACTGAACGCCGTATACACCTCTCTTCATAAGAGACATTTCACCCTCCCGACAATCATTCTCTCATAAAGATTTCAACATCTCATTACTCACCTTGCCAATGACAATGGTATCCTACGATACCAAACAGTAAATTCTTGCTTTATGCAATACTCACACAAGCAAAAGTGCGATATATAGGGTCAGCGGTACAGTTCAAATATCACCCTGCAATAATAAAAAATACCCCTCCTTTTGCCCGTTCATAAAAAATATTGCTAATTTTGCCACTCCTTGAAAACAAAATAAATCACATATTATGTCAAAAAGAATATTTCAAATCTGTTTTGCACTATTTGCAGGTGCATTGTTCGCTGGCTGCGGTGAGCCACAGGCTCAAGTCCTTCCTCAAACTAAGGAACTTATTGTAATTGAATCACAGAACCTTAAATGCAATGATTCAGTACTTATATTCACACCCGTACAGTACGCGGCCAACAATAGACAGACATTGCCCACTCTTTTCCTTCTTCATGGTTGGAGCGGCTGCTACAAGGATTGGAGCAACAAGCATGACATCCAGGAGATAAGCAACCGTACAGGTTTCAGAATCATCTGCCCTGACGGCTTCTACAACGGCTGGTACCTCAACAACACCGACACCACAAAAATGCAGTGGCGTGCCTTCTTTGACCAGGAACTCTTTCCTCAAATGAAAGAGAGATACAATATGGTTCCCGACAGCACATTCATCACAGGCTTGAGTATGGGCGGACATGGTGCAGTAAACCTATTCCTTGACCATCCTGAAAACTTCAGGGCTGCAGGCAGCATGAGCGGTGTACTTGACCTTAATCTTACAAGTTTGCGCGACACCGAACTTGCAAAAGTTATCGGAGATAAAAAGGAGCGCATTGCACAAGAGAGTGCCGTTACAAGAGTGGCAGAGAAAGCAGAGCAGCTCAAGGCGATGAACAAGCCTATAATTACCACATGCGGTTACAATGATGTATATGTACAATGTACCGATGTATTCTCTGCAAAATGCCGCGAACTTGACGTTCCGCACATCAAGATCCTCAGCCCGGGCAAACACTCATGGCCATACTGGGGTTTTGCATTGGAGCAGCACTTGTGGCATTTCCAGAAGATCCTCAATGGTGACAATATGGGTTACTAAGATTGGGTTATAATTAGAAAAAGAGGCTGTATTCCAACGTTTTTCAAGGGATACAGCCTTTTTTTTGCGGCAATGCCATCAAATCTTCATGAATGCCATCAAATCTTCATGGTCTAAACTATCTCTTCAATGAAGCCCCGCTATTTGCTCTTCCCCTTGCCCCATTTAGGAGTTATTCCCACAAATATTTCAAAATTTATTCCCGGCATCGGGCGCGACAATACCGAAAGATACTCCTCATCAAAGAGGTTGTTTATTGTCCCTTTCAGAGAGAGATCTGCCCACTTCATAACAACGCCCTTTTCAAGTGTGACATTGCTCATAAAGTACTCAGGCAATTTTCCCGACAGCGACATATCGTTTGATGACATGGTATAACGTTCACTATAATAACACCATTTATAGAGGAGTGACCAGCTGCGCCACGACAATTTGCCTGTAACAGTTGATGAGAACTCAGGTACATACGGCAGCTGTTTTCCGACAGACTGGTCTGCAGGTGTCCTTGGCTCTCCTTCATTTATTGATGGTGTCCATGAAAAAGTTCCATTGAGGCCCAATTGCCACTCCTGGGCAAAAACAATATTGAAATCTCCTTTCAGTTCAACACCATAAGCATGCACATCTTTGATATTTTCGGGAGAAAAGAATCCTTTTGTTGTAGGAAGCCATATAATCCAATCCTTTATATGTGATTCAAACCAGTTTGCAGAACCGTTTAATGAATAGAGACCATCTTTGCCTGTTTCAAAGGAGATTCCCGCATCATAGGTCCAGCCACTCTCCTTTTTAAGGTCTGGATTTCCTCCGGGAAGGAAATAGAGGTCATTGAGCGTAGGAAAACGGTAATTGCGCGACACCGATGCTTTGGCCACTACATTTCCCCTCTTTGAAAGCACGCCGTCAATAAAAAATGCCGGGATTATTGGAGTCCAGTCGGTGCCGGACATCTCCTCTCTTATCACAACTGAAAGGCCCAATCTGTCTACAGGCCGCCATTTTGCAGATACGGAACCTGACAGTTCCGGTCTGCCCTTGCGGTAACCCACAATGGCCTTGTTGCCATCCTGACGCACAATATTTTTATCTTCACTCTCAACAAGATGCTGATGAAGGGAGAGGCTTGCCATAAAGAGCCACTTGTTGCCGAGGTAGTACTCTCCGTCGACCTGTCCATAAAAGGTGTTTATACGGCTCCGCGAGCGGGTCATGTGTGCCATTATGCCATTACCGACATCACGTTTGTAGTCATACGCCATCCAGGTATGGATATAACCGGCCTTTGCACCCAATTTCCATTGGTCACGAAGATGATCCCAGGATAAAATACTTCTGAATGTATTTTCACGCTGACGGTTCTCAAAATCGGTTTCCTCTCCGTGATCTACAGTAAGCATTGCCAGCTCCCTGTCGGAATTGATATACCAGGCATTGATTCCAAAACGGTCTCCTTTACCTGTATTGTAATAGACCTCCTGCAGCAGGTGAAAATCTTTAAAAGCTCCACTGCGGTTACGTTCAATCGGATAATATTGGTCCACAATATTCATATCTTCATCATAGATATTCTCCTTTTTGTCGTGGTTACGGTATTTGTAATCATTCGGTGAAGAGGAGTAAACTGCGCGTGCAGATACCTGCCAATGTTCGTTGCCGTATGTCAGACGCAAGAACTCATCAAATGTCCTGAATGAACCTACACCCTGGATATACTGCAATCCGAAGCCATCCCCCTGAGCCGGTTTGGTTGAAAGTTTTACGGAACCGCCCAATCCTCCACCCGTTTCATTAACTGATGATGTACCGTGCAATAACGAAGCATCATCAATAAAATATGATGGAATCATTGAAAAGTCTGTCATACCTAGCATTGGATTGTTGATTTTCATACCGTTCCATGAGACCTGGGTATGGGATGGTGAGGTTCCTCTGAATGCAACTGTCGAGAGAGTTGCCCTACCATAATTCTTTACAAAAACAGGAGAACTGAATGTGAGCACATCTGCCATTGAGAGTGCTATATTCTCTTTCAATTCAACTGTATCAAACTTGGTCAACTGTGTTCCGATCTCCTTCATTGGCCTATCGGCATAGACCCTCACTTCTGGAAGTGAATGTACACGCTTATGCCAGCCGGCAGGAACCACATTTGAAGTCTGGGCCATTGCCATCTCCGTAGCAAGAGCCACAAAAATAAAACATAGGTATCTCAAGAATTTCATATCGCGAACACTTTATTTCCAACAAAAGGCTCCAGGAATTATCCCCACATAGAAACTGTCAAGGAGTTCCCTATCCTTTGAATATCTGTAGACCATTCCCTGCTGCACATAATCTATGGCATCGGCAATATACACATCACCTGTATGGGGGTCGACAGTCAGACCATAATATAGGGTATTGTCATAAGGCAGAAACGGACGTACAGGAACACGCTCTGCCGTTACATCCATCTCCCAGACATCATCATTGAGCCAGTAAATTTTATCTTTTGTGCCGTTTAACTGCACCTCAGAAGGCCAGTCACCAAACTCAAACTTAAACTGCCTTTCAATTGTAAAACTTTCTGCATCAATTCTGTAAAGCGATGGAGCCTCGTGACCATACGGAGAGCCATCATAACCGCCATCTGTGACAGTCCATAATTTATTGTTACAGTCCATTACAAGTGATGTCGGCTGAATACCCACAACAAGTTCATCAACCACCTGATCAGTTTCTGTATCAATTTTAAGTATGCGGTTCTGATATGACCAGCAATTGACAAAGAGATACTTGCCGTACTGCACCATCTGCTCAGTAGAACCGCTCTCCATTGTCATGTCAGGCACTTGTATATACCCTATTATCTCATAACGTTTGGGGTTTACGATGAAGATTCTGTTGTCCCAAATCTGTGTAATGTAAGCCTTCTCATCCGATATAAAATGTATGTATCGTGGAGATGTAAGGTTTGTTATACGCCCCACCTCCTTGAATGTCGTTATATCTATGGCAAAAACAACGTGAGAGTTGTTGACCACAACCCAACCTATGCCGTCACGTATGACCATAGATTGCGCAACATCTCCCAACTTCATAGCATTCGCCCTGTAGAATATCTCATTCTGAACCTGTTTTGTAGCAGGATCATAATATGATAATGTAGCATTTCCATATTGGAAATTACCCTCATTGCAAATGAACAGGCCCTCACCCGAAGCGGATGTATCAAACTCCTCTTCGATTCCGTACTCCCATTTCATACAAGCTGTTGCCCCCATCAAAAGGAGCAACAGCACCATCCATTCATAAATAACCTTTATTATACGCATCAATCTGCCGATTTTTTCATATTATAATCATAAAATCCAAACACCTCGGTTGAGAGTTCCCCAAGCCAGCCGCTCTTGGCATTGACACCGACCTGAACCTTTACAAAATCTATGTACTCCAAATCTATAGGCTTGCACTCAAAATCAATTGCATTTGATATTTTGAAATGGTTTGCATTGGCCGAAGCGCCTGCATTTGAATCCTCCGTCAAACGGTCAACCGGGCTGTAATTGTCGGCATAACCCCAATCATACTCCTTATTTACCCAGTAAGTGCCTTTACCGGAGGCATCGTAATTACGTGCCTCCAGACATGTTCCATAAAGCGTGTAACTATCCTCCTTGATCCATAGCGGATAGTAATACTCTTGGCGGTGGAACTGTTTGAGGTAGTCAATCTCTCCACTTCTGCCAAGGTTATCGGTCCATTGCACAGGCATTTGGGGGCCTGTCGGGCGGTAATATGTTACGGCATACTCCTGAACGGTTTCTGCCTTACCGGTCTCTGAACCTGCAAGTTCATACCAGGTATCATCTGGCAGGCCATTTCCGTTCTCATCCTGCATGACCCACACAATTCCCGGCTCCGATGAGCCGCCGAACGAGTTGCCAAGGATACCGATATCATAACCACCTGAATTCTCAACACTATGGTCGAATCCCACTATAATGAAACCTCCAAAACCTCCCAATGAGACCCAATTCGGGTAAGGGTTACCATATCTGTCCACCTCACCCATACGGGCCTCCGCATAGGCAATTGCCGCTTCTGGAGTGGTCTGGGTACCATCAAAGCCACCTGTTTTCAACTCATTGATGAATTGTCCAGGAGCAGGTGTATATTCATACACTTTGTTCCAATCGGCCTTTGATGCACTTCCTTTTGCCCGATAGAAAGCCCCCTCTTCATATACAGTTACCTCAAACTCGTGAGCAATCGTGATCTCTTTTCCCTCCTTTTCAAGTGTTGCAGCAGCCTTTACAGTATACTCTCCCTTTTGGTCAGAAACAAATACAAACGAAGAGCCGCCTTCCACACTCCCTTTTCCTTCAATCTGCCAAGTATACCCAATTCCCTCCATATCACTCACACCGGACGGTCTGATAAGCAGTTTGCGTCCTTCAACAGTGTGATATGCAGTACGGCCAAACTCCCATACAAAAGGCATATCCGCGGCATTGAGCACCTCCACATTTACTGTATCGGAGTGCGTACCATCTTCATTGGAAGCCTTAATCTCAATAGTATAGTTACAGGCCTCTTCCGGTCTGAATGTATAAGAAAGTCCCTCTCCTCTCTTTTCACCATTAATGCGCCATTCTGTGGCTGTCGGCAGTGACGTCTCACGCACAGAAGCATTAAATATAATTTCAGTTCCGGTGGCAACTGTCATATTCCTGTTGCCTGTTATTGATACTGTCGGTATCTCCAGTTCCACAACATCAACCCTTATCTCCTCTTTATCGGTTCCACCATCTGTAGTAATGGCAATGGTAATGAAGTACTCTCCCGGCTCTTCACGTTTAAAGGTAAGTGCAGGCGATGTTCCAAGCACCTGGCCATCCATTGTCCAGCAGAATACGGCTCCATCTGCCGACTCATAGTTTGGTGCAATGACAATCTCGCGGCCCTGCTTTACAGTATATACACCGGTTTCACTATCAAGAAGAATCTCTGGAGGCAGTGCGGCTGTAATCTCCTCATCCACATTACAGGATGAAGAGATTGCAACTGTCGCACACAAGCATAATAATATTAGGATTTTTTTCATTATTTTTCAAAACACTTTGTAAGGACTACTTTTCAAACCGTACGGCTACATCGTCGTATGCAAAGTATGCAGGAATGACCAAACCATAACTTCCATACCCCTCGTAGCAAGCCACCAAATTAAACTCTACCCGTACAACTTTACCCAAAACTGACAAATCCCATTTTGTCCAGTCAGTTACCATACGTTTACCTGTATTCAACAGGTAAAATTCAGTCATTGTAGGTTCGGTGTCATCCATTGAATCATATCCGTAGGCTACAATCTTGAATGTACTCTCGTCTGTATATTCGTATGAACCGCCAAAATCACACTCTCCTCTTGTAATTATAGCATAAGCGTATGTTGTGTTTGTTACATACATATGGTCTATAACGCGAGGTTCCTCATCATAGAACTGCAAACCCGGCAAAACACCCTGAGGCGAATATTGGGTTGCATACTCTTCAGGGTCAAGGTATCCATATTGAGAACAGAAGTTTTTGGAACCATTTGCTCCTCCGGCGACATTGTATGCCTGCAAATCAATCATAAACAACATATTATCGTCAGCAAAATCTGCAATATCCTCATCAGTTCCCACATAATCAGATATGCCGGCATGTCCGGAAATTCCCCACCATGAATCTATTGTAGGCTTTACAAATGCCAGCTCGGTATTGCCTTCATCGTACCACTCATAAGCACCGTGACCATTACCATACTGTCCATCACGGGGAATATAGTCTGACCACTTCTCAATAGTCTTATACTCTTCTGTGTAGCTCATTGCATAGAAGAACTGACACTCGTAGGGTTCAAATTTCTCTGTACCATCCTCAAAGGTCAAGACGCGCAACTCGTAAGCCGACTCCTGTTCCGGCTTCTTCAAATCAGATTCAGCAATGGCCGTACTGATACGCTGAGTATCTCCTGATACAAGATCTTTTGAAGGCTTCTTAATCTCAGTATATGTAGATCCGTCTGCAAAAGTATACAGCACTGTAAGTTCTGTTCCTCCAATAGCTGCCGGAAGAGTTACCATTGCGGCAAAAACGCCTTCATTTGCCGACTGCAATTCTACACCTTCGCCAAAGTCAAGTACAATCTTGTTTGTACCGTTTGTAACTGTTGTTCCCCATTGGTTATTCCTGTAATCAAACTCACATTCACCAGCAAGAGCCAGCGTTTCAGCCGCTGTAACTGAAATGGAAACAAGTTTGGAAGACAACTGGCCCTCTGCTTTGGTATCAAACCAGATATAGGAGGTCTTGTGGTCAAGACAGAACACTCCGTAATTGTCGGCAACTGCATAGCCAAAATCACCGTCATTGCCCAAATTTCCGTCAGCAGACTGTGATGCAAGAACTTTTGCTGTGCTGCTGGTGCCTGTCATGTTGTAGAAGATATGGAAATCTCCAATTGTTGACGGTGTTGGATTGAAGACAAATTTTGCCTGGGAACAATCAGATGCAATGGCATCACTCTTGACACTGCCCAACCAAATATAATCTCCTTTGCTCCACAAATATGGAATCCGGCTATCATCAGGTGTACCGAAGCTGGTACGCGTTTCTATGGAACTGTAGCCGGTAAATACAAGCTGCTCTGTCTTCAAAAAATCATCACTCTTGCTGCATGATACTACAAGTAAAACTGCCGCAAAAAATAGAAATAGCTTTTTCATATACATAAATTTTAATAATGCCGTTAAACTAACCTTTTTTAATTGTCTGAATTCTACATATCCTCCCAATCTGAAGGTATCTGCTGCGAAGTGGCAAAGCCCTGTTCAACATAGACTTCAATAATTTCTACTGCCGGAGATTCGTAAATAGTTTTTTTCATGATCTTTAATTTTATGATTTATAAATTTGAACTGATTTCATGTTTTATGAGCAGACTGTTGCATTGAGCCACAATTGCCTTGAGTTCCGCAACATAGCGGGACTTGAATTTATAATGCCTGACAGTTTGGGAAGTTATTTCAAAAGGCTCCCCACGGCCAGCAGCCTCAGCACAATAGTATGCAACAATACTGCGGAAGCGATCAACAAAAGCCTCCACAGACAACTCACGCCTATATTGCACAACAAATTCCTGCCTACAACAGGCTTCCACATCATATGTATTTACAGATATGCCATAATATTTGCCTCCCGACGGCATCTTGTCCAATGAATTGACAAACTGGGAGATGGAAATGCGTCTTTGAATTGCAGGATCCTCCTTGTCAAGAATTGTAATCCAGGCATAATGGGCGGGGCTTGCCACAAGCAGACAATAAATCTGGTTTGCCTGTGCGCGCAGAGCCTTAAAAAATTTCCACAAGTTATTTTTACGGATATACTCCTGCTTGTGGCCACTTGTACATACAGTGTCCATACTCCTAACTGGTTATATTACAACAGATTAACTCCTTCAAATTGCATACACCAATAGCCAGCAAGGAACACGGACCAATGCACACGACAGAAAACTCTGCACATACAGCAGTGCCAATCCCAATAAGAACAGGGCACAAGAAAAGCATGTTCCCTGACTCGTTTGACTAATAAGGCTGCAATTAAAAACTTTGTTGATTTCGACCCATATCCCAGTAGGTGGAGATCCATTAAAACATAAGGCAGGTCTTCTGACTTACTCCCTTTACCGCGCCTTCCCAATCATTGATCAGTGGCAAAGAGTGCGATAAAAAACTCCTTAAAGAGTGGAATTTACAGCAACTGGTATTGTCCCGGTCTTGCACCGGATTCCCTTTTCACCCTCCGTAACACCCGGTTCGTAAGGGCTCCTCATGTACCGCAAAGGTACATTTTTTTTATAAATACGCAATAAACTTATAAAAATTTAAAAAAAGAGTGGCCCTACAGCACACCTGAGGACTATTTGAGGCGTCTGAGCTGGAAGTGATTTTTTATGAACAGATGCAGATATGCCATTGCGCAGAGTGCCAGCAGAAAACTGAGGGCATAAGAGGCCGAATAGTTGATATGCTGTGCTATGAGACCTCCAACAAAAACTCCGGAGCCTACACCTATATCAAAAAATGTAAGATAGGTTGCATTGGCCACGCCCCTCTCCGTATCCTCTGCCATATTTACTATCATGGTCTGGGCAGTGGGTGTTATAAGGCCATATCCCACGCCCATAAAGGCCGCTGATATAAAGAATGCCACCGGGTTATGTATGAAGGCCACTATAAAGAAACTCACTATAACTGAAGCAATTCCCAAAGAAAATATCTTAACGTAACGACCATTGCGCAAAAGGTATGCAGACATAAGTCTTGAAGCAACCAGCCCTGCGGCCAGAATAGAAAAATAGTATCCTGTGCCACTTGTAATTCCAACCTCCTCCTTTGCATAAACCGACAGGTAAACTGTAACTATGCCATACCCGAATGAAAGCAGGGCCATTATTGCAGCCTCGGGAACAGCAACAGAGAGAAGAAGATTTTTTGGAGAGAAGCGTTCACTTGAAAAGCGTTCCCTCAATGGAGCCTTTATGAGTGATGCGCATAAAAAACCGGCCAAGCCTGTAAGTGAAGCTGTTATAAAGATTACACCAAACTCCATTCCCGCTTCATAAAACATCAATGCAACCGAGGGACCTATAGCCATTGCCGCACTTGTAGATGCAGTAAAAATTCCGAGACCTTCACCCCGTCGGGATTCAGGTATTATATCAACAGCCATTGTATTGACTCCGACTGTGGCACTTCCGAATGCCACTCCGTGCAGAACTCTTATTATAAAGAAGAGCATTACAGATGTTGCCGCCACATAACTGCCGCAAATAGATATATATGCCAGATAGAAGAGGAGCATAAGCGGCTTGCGCGGACGCCTGTCAAGCCAGAAACCGGCCACAGGTCTCGTTACCATAGCAGCCACCGTGTATAATGACAATATTGTACCGACAACTGATGCAGGTGCCATAAGTTCTTCACGCAAATAGAGCGGAAGAGTCGGCAACAGCATATAAAATGCCATATACATCAGGAAGTTGGCAGCACTTATAAGCAGAAAATTTTTACTCCACAACATTGTATTCTCCGTTCGCGGCCGCAAAATTAAATATTTTACTCCAAATCAGGATTGCTTTTGTGCAAATGCTTATGTACGGCAGAGGCATCAGCCCCCTAATTGGATATTTTCGGGCGGCAATAATACGAAACCAGCATAAAGTTTCAATTTTCTGGAAGAATAAATATTTTTGTCAAAACCTGTCAAAAAGTTGCCGTTCCTTTGTACTGTAACAAACAATTAAAATTTAAAGCTATGGAGGGAATTTTTATGAACATCATGGGCATTGCAGTAATCGCAGCAATGATTTACAGACTATTCATCATGTTGCAGAACATCAACAGGGAACTTAGAGATTCTGCTCATAGGCATAATCAACAGCAAGGTTCAATATATTGTTGAAATGGCTGCATTTACGGAATCTGTTACATACATAGTCAAGAAGAGAAGGACTTGCCAATATATCTGCCGGAAGGGGCTCTCCAATTGTAAAATCCTTGTATTTGAGGAGTTCCTTCCACCTTTCATCCACATCTTCAAAACCTCGGGGAACTCTCTTAAGCTTGTTGTAGCCCTCAAGTGCAAATCCATCAGCCTCAGCTATGGCATTGAGAAAAGAGTCGCCGTTTACTGATATTTCATCTCTAAGACTTTGTATTACAGCATTGTCGGGACAATACAGACCTGCGGCCAAAAGAGAGCCTCCAAGAAATCCATCGGCAGAGCCAGGTTCAATATGGAAATAGTAGCCTGCGTATGGCGATTTCTTACCACCACGGCAAATATATGCACCCATGTGTGTCTTATATGGCTCCTTATTCTTTGAAAAGCGTGTATCACGATATATCCTGTAGGTACAATCCTTAACCTTAAGGGATGATCCGAGAATCTGCTCATCCCAACTGCCTATGGCAGATATAAGTTTTTCTACAAAACCATTGAAAATATCCTGTGCCTGCAAATATTCATCTTTATGTGCATTGAACCACTCTCTATTATTATTGTTCGCCAAAGTGGTCAAAAAGTCGTATACTCGTTTCATAAGCCGATACACTATTTTACGGGGTAAAGTTACATATTTTGAATTAATAATGTAACTTTGCCAAGTTAAAGGAAAGGATTATGGTCGAGTGCTTCAATAATTTTCTGCTGATAATGGCGACTGTGGCATTGGTTGTCTTTTTTGCCCTCTTTTTTGTCACTGCAGGGTACGGCAAGTTCAGCACAAGCAAATGGGGGCCATCGGTAAACAACAAGGTTGGATGGGTCATAATGGAGTCTCCCGTTTTCATTTTGATGACTGTGCTATGGGCTATGAGCGGACGCTCCTTCCAACCGACACTGCTTGTGATATTCATCATATTCCAGCTGCACTATTTCCAGAGATCATTCATTTTCCCCTTTCTGCTCAAAGGGAAGAGCAGAATGCCACTTTCCATAGTGGCGATGGGTGCAACATTCAATACATTGAATGCCCTTATGCAGGGAGGCTGGCTCTTTTACATCTCACCATCAGAAAGATACTCGGCTGAGTGGCTTATGGGTTGGCAATTCATTGCCGGACTGGCTATTTTCATCACCGGATTTGCAATAAACCTCCATTCTGACCACATCATAAGAAACCTGCGCAAGCCGGGAGATACAAGGCACTATCTGCCCAAAGGTGGGATGTATGACTATGTAACATCTGCCAACTATTTTGGCGAAATCTTGGAGTGGACAGGCTTTGCCATACTCACATGGAGCGCAGCAGGTGCCGTCTTTGCACTATGGACATTTGCCAATCTGGTACCAAGGGCAAATACAATATACAAAAAATATAAAGTTGAATTTGGAGAGCAGATGGAGGGCCGGAATTTGAAAAGGGTGATACCGTTCATCTATTGATCCTTCCCGACAGCTCCACACAATATGAAGAAAATGGAAAAATACAACAACTCAATACTCTTTACACCTGGCAAAATTGGTCCCCTTACCATCCGCAACAGGACAATCCGCTCTGCAGCCTTTGAGAATATGGCCACAAACAACAATCCGTCAAAGATGCTCACCGATTATCACACCAGTGTAGCAGCCGGCGGCGTTGGAATGACCACAGTTGCCTACGCATCAGTTACCCAAAGCGGTCTCTCCTTTGCCGACCAGTTATGGCTCAGGCCTGAAATTACCGGAGATCTGCGTAAAATGACTGATGCCATTCATAAAGAGGGTGCAGCAGCATCAATCCAAATAGGACATTGCGGCAATATGAGCCACAGGGAGTTTACAAAGTGTATTCCTGTATCGGCATCTACCGGTTTTAACCTCTACTCCCCTACTTTCCACAGAAAATTAAAGGAGAGCGAGATGATTGAAATGGCAAAATCATTCGGCAATGGTGTAAGACTTGCAAGAGAGGCCGGATTTGACTGCGTAGAGGTACATGCCGGACATGGGTACCTTATCAGCCAGTTCCTCTCGCCTTATACAAACAGGCGCCATGACCAGTATGGCGGTCCCTTGAAGAACAGGATGAAGTTTATGCAAATGTGCATGAATGAGGTAATGGAGGCAGCAGGGAATGATATGGCAATTGTAGCCAAAACAAATATGCGTGACGGCTTCAAGGGGGGAAACGGCATTGAAGAGGGAGTTGAGATTGCCAAGGAGCTGAAGGCCCTCGGAGTACATGGCCTGGTATTGAGCGGCGGTTTTGTGAGCAAGGCACCGATGTATGTGATGCGCGGAGCAATGCCTATAAAGACACTTACCCACTACATGAATATCTGGTGGTTGAAATATGGAGTCAAGATGGCAGGAAAATATATGATACCTACAGTTCCATTTAAAGAGGCATACTTCCTTGAAGATGCGCTTGAATTCAGAAAGGCGATTCCCGATTTGCCGTTGATATATGTGGGAGGACTCGTATCAAGGGAGAGCATTGAAAAGGTACTTGACGAAGGATTTGAATTTGTTCAGATGGGACGTGCCCTCCTTAACAACCCATCGTTTGTAAATGACCTTAAACGTGGTACAGAGAGGTGCAACTGCGGCCATTCAAACTATTGCATCGGCAGAATGTACACAACAAACATGGCTTGCCACCAGCACCTTGAGGAGGAGATTCCCGACAAATTGAAGAGAGAAATAGCCACACTTGAGGCCAGATGGCAGACAAGAGAGAAATAAACAGTGACCGGAAAGTGATAAAACAGAGATGAAAAAGAGCAAGATAATGGATGGAAGTAGAGCAGGCAAGACAGCTTTGGTTACAGGTGCAAGTTCCGGAATGGGAGTGCATTATGCCACCCAATTGGCCAGTTACGGTTACAACCTTATATTGGTAAGCAATCAGGATATCCAGCTTAAAGAGGTTGCAGAATCAATAAAAGAACAATATAATGGTATTGAAGTGACAAGTATATGCAAAGATCTGTCGGGAAGCGGTGCGGCTCAGGAGCTTTTTGATTTCTGCAATGAAAGAGGCATTGAAGTGGAGGTACTTGTCAACAATGCCGGCATATTCTTCTTCAATGATATAATTGATTGTTCTATAGAGAGGATTGCAACCATTGTAAACCTCCACGTTTACACAGTTACAATGCTGTGCAGGCTCTTTGGAGAGAAGATGAGGGAGCGCAGGAGAGGCTATATATTGAATATGTCATCTATCTCAGCACATACGCCATTTTGCGGAATATCACTATACACCGCAACCAAAAGCTACATAAGAACGATGAGCAAAGCTTTCAGGCTGGAACTCAAAGAGTTTGGAGTCCATGTTATGACCGTCTCACCCGGCGCAGTAGCTACCGACCTCTACAGGCTACCGAAAAACCTCCAGAAACTGGGTGTGAATATAGGTGTGATATACCGGCCTGAGAAATTGGTAAAAAATGCCCTCAAAAAGCTGTTTTACACAAATAAAAAAGAGTATATCCCAGGATGTATAAACCGACTCTTCAAACCAGTTTATGCATCTTTACCCGAATGGTTCAAGATGTGGGCCAGAAAAAAGACAGCCTGTTTGAAAAAATAACATTATAAAGTTGGAGATCACTTTGGAAGAGAGCAGAAAAATAGCGGTATTGACGGGGGCCACAGGCGGAATAGGCAGTGTAGTGTGCAAATATCTTGCAGACTGTTGCTATACCGTGTATGCAGCATGCCGCAACAATAAAAAGGCCCAATCCCTGCTTGATACCATTCCCGAAGATAAAAGAGGATATATCGAGTTTATAGAACTTGACCTCACATCGCTGCAGTCAGCAGACGAGTTCTGTGACACCATTATCTGCAAGCTCAACGGAAATAAAATTGACCTGCTGATAAACAATGCAGGAATGATAGCCAAAAAATTCAACATTACTTCCGACGGATATGAAACCTCAATGCAGGTAAACTACATATCAGTCAAGAGAATTACTGAAAGGCTCACTCCGCATATTTCAGGAAAAATCATCAATACTGTCTCATGCACCATACACAGCGCATCCCTTAAAAGGGCACTGAAAAGTGCTACTGGAGGATTTGAAACAGATGGCTCCGACAGTAAGCAATCCACTCTCCGCAGCCTCTCATACTACAGCGATTCAAAACTTATGCTTGCACTCTACACTCTTGACCTGAGCAAAAGGGTGTCGGATACTGGATTGACCGTTTGCGGTGCAGATCCTGGAATTGTGGATACCGGAATAATAACAATGCACAGATGGTATGACCCGATTGCCAATTTGCTCTTCAGACCATTCATCAAGAGTGCTGAACAAGGTGCCAGACCTATCATAAATGCCATTGGGCACAAAGTGGAAGGGACGAGGGAAAAGGGCTCTGCGCTTCTCTTTGCCGGCAACAGCTGCAAATCATTTCCAAGAAGAATCAGGAACAGATATGACAGGGGCTTGAAACTGATCACTCCCCTGCCATAAAAATACTACTCGACCACCGTTATATTGTAAAAATCATATCCTCCAAACACATGCATGAACACAGGAGTGGATGTGGGTTGTGTACCTATTACTACTCCATCCTCACTCACAGTAATATACGAGTTGTAGTCTTTGAAAGTCGGTTTCAGGTTGGAAGGATTTGTATACCACTTCAACTGGTATGGCTCACCAACCTTTATAGTTATATCCCTCTCTCCTACAATTGAAACAATATAACGCGGAGAGAGATCAATCTGGCAGCTGTCAGCTATCGCACCATTCTCCTCACTTGAGGCAACAATAAAGCAGGTGCCCAATTTTGAACCACCAACCACATTACCTTCCTGATCCACACTTGCAACCGACTCATCCGTACTGTGCCAGACAATTCCCTTATATGTGGCATCACTTGGCTTTACAGTTGCTTTGAGCGTATACTTCATCCCTTTATACATTTTCTTGTAAGATTCCGACAGCATCACAGTTTCAACATGAACTTTCGAATCAACTGTTATATTGCAAAAGGCCGAGATTTCTGTACCATCAACAGATGTTGCCGATATTGTGCAATTTCCGTCATTTACAGCAGTTACCAGGCCATTGCCGTCAACTGTTGCCACACTCTCATCAGAACTGCTCCACAAAAGGGTTCTCTCATTTGCCGTTACCGGCAATACAGTTGCCTTGAGCTGCATGGTTGCCCCACACTCTTCAAATATATACTCATTTATATCAAGTACTACCGAAGTAACCAGATCAACAATATTGCTGCAATCCACTCTCCAGGTATTCTCCCCGACACTGCCATCTCCAGCAAATCCTACCACTACATTATATTGCGTATTTCGGGTCACATCATAATTTGATGTCATATCCTCTCCAAGATAAAACCGGTAGATGATCTCGCCCCTTTTCCGTGGTGATGAATAGGCCGCTGACATCTCAATATAGCTGCACCTCCCTTCATAGATACTTCCAACTGGCAAGACTTTTCCACTCTGCTCCACATTTTGGGGCTGCAATGTCCCCTGCATATTTTCAAACTGATAGAAAACTATACCTCTTTCCAACATCTCTCCATCTGGAGCAACCACCACCTCTCCGTCAATGGCTGATGAGTCATTTTCAATCCTGTTCATTGCAAAAGGGAGTATGCAATTGGGGATATTTTTAAGCCCGACTGTTTTTATTCCAATCTCCACATCGGGATTCAACGCATCAAAATTGCACTGCAGGTTGATCTTTGAAACACACCTGACAAGCTCCACTTCAACCGTCTGCCCGTCTTCAAAGGGCTGCGGTAAAGTTTTTCCAGCCATAAGCACTCCTACCTCTCCGGAGGCGATCTCCTCTGCAGACCTTATTGAATATAGCATGGCGGCCATACCGCTTTCACTCTTTGCATGTAGCTTCTTTCCTGCATTGGCCAACAGATACACGGTATGTTTTCCATTCCTACAAACGGAGAGATCAATGCTGCATGTATTCTCATAATATTCATAAAAGGCCAGATCTCCCCACTCATTGAAGATGTAGAGATTAATATTCTCCACTGCCATATCATTCACAGTGCTTTTCGTCTTAATGCCTGCCATACGGCACACTACAGAGAACGTTACGGTATCCTTTGCTGCAGCATATCTACTTAATGGAAGGCCAATATTCTCCCTGCTGCAGGAGACAAATGGGAGAATCACCCCCAACATAAATGATCCAAGTATAAACTTTTTCATATTTATCATATTTCTATCCCTACATGCAGGGCACTCTGCCAGTCCTCAGTCCTTACAGAGAGTTGCCCTACTGCAAGATCCAACACTACTGAAATGTCGGCCATGTCCAATGCAGTTGCATCATACCCCGACATCAAAAGCCATTTTCCCAAAGGGAACTCCTTTACAACCATCTTCTTACCACCGGCCAATGAGAATATACGCAACTTCAGTTCATCCATATTCTCCTGCCTCATCATATCGAATCCAAACTTGTATATACCCTCCTCTATCTCCTCACTGTATGAATATGTATTAGATAAACCTCTTATATATCCTCCATCAAGATAACGTCCAACTGTACTCATAACTGTCTCCAGCTCATACGGGCCATCACTTCCAATTGTTCCTTTGAGGGTAAAATCGACCACTGCATACTCTTTGCGGAGCCTTACTGTATCACACACCAGATCTGAATCTGCATCCACAACTGCCATATAATTGAACAGAGGATCGGAAGAGCAGCTGTCTGCTTTGGAGTAATAGGAACCGACAGTCCCGTCATCATGCAATCTGCTCTTTTCAGAGATATTGCCCCACACGGAGCAGAAGACTCTTCCCCTCTCTACCTTCACCTCATACTTGCCATAAGGCGGGGCATCGAGTTCCATTCTCTCAAGTGTATTACCCCGATGGTCAAAAAGCCACAACCGCAAATTTTCCACTCTTCCGTCAACCTCTGTAAGATCTATGGTATACCAGCATGGACACTCATCTCTATCCTCCCCAATCATTGAGCAGGAAGATGCAAATGCAGCAAGAATGAGTAGCGGCAAATTCCATAGTTTAACCATAAACAACCATTTAAAATTCCACATCAATATTCGGAACAATGTTCCACTCCCTGACACTTACATTTACAGATGCCGCCCCATACTCCAGAACTGAATCGGGGTCAGAAGCACCCGGGCGTTTGATGACCAGTTCCATTGAATACGAAGTATTCCTTTTTACCCCGGCATGTCCATTTGACTGGGTATATCCGAATCCTTCCCTATTGATGCTAACCGGATAATAATATGTAGTACCGTTCAAATCTGCCTGAACAACAAGTTTTGTAAATCTGTTCTGAGCATCTTCCGCCTCAACCATATTCTCGTAACAGTAGAAGTAGTGTGATGTTTCATATCCGTCATCACCTATCTCCTGTGCAATGTTGTCATACAACATTCCACCCATTGCACATGACTCCTGATCACCCTGAACCAGCTTTTCAGAGTTCAATATCCGGCTCTCTTCAGCCGCAGCTCCAGAAGATACAACAACATCACCTACAACATTTATAAGATAAGCCTTGACATCCTTAAGTGTCTCACCTTCATATGGAGTACCGGCAAAATCAGTCCTCACGCCCGAAAGATGAACCCTTGCCACATTCCTTGATATCTCAATATCGACAGCTGTTTCCCCCTCAACTACAGCCTCAGCACTGCCTGACATCGAAAAACTCTTAAGATTCTCCTTTTCAAGCGACGAAACCACCTCCTTGAACTGCTCCAGTGTATTAACTCCCGTCCAATCTTCCTTGTGGGAGTTGGCCACAACCCAGATGCTCTTTGAGCCGGTAACCGTCTGTACCTTTATTCCCATCAAAGAGGTCAGTTCATTGGAATTGAATTTTTTGTACACATCCAGAGTTCCGGCAGCCGTCCCTTCATTGTTGAATATGAAGACCTCCAGTGTATTTATATAATTGTCATCTGACTGAACTCCATGAGACAGACCTGAGGCCTTTGTCTTTGGCATAATGGAAAGAGAGACTGTGCCTTGTCCTACTTCCACCTGCTGTTCATACGCAATGTGGTCATCACACGCGACTGTGCATAAAGAGACCAATATTGCAACCGCAGTTGCATAACCCACACCGGCCATTTTGGCCATTCTTTTCCTTAAATTCATAGTTCTTTAATTTTTAGTGAATTGATTAATATATAATTAGCTAATTACTTTATTTACATTGCCACTTTGTACTTTTTCAACAGAAGAGCTATTTCGGGATCGAGGTTGCCCCTGTGCCTCATGGCCTGATTCAGCTCCACGGAGCGGACAAATGCCTCAACCGCACTCTTTTCATCGCCCAATCTGGCATAAGCTACCGATTTCATATAATCTCTTGCTGCACTCTCCGGCAAGCTCTCCAGAAGTTCAAGTGCCGAGCTGTTATAATCCATACAGAGCAGAGCCACTGCTGAATTCAAGTCTTTATATGGTCGTAACAGAGTAACCGCCTTTGCATAATCCATATCTGCCAATGCTGCAAGACCTGACATATAGAGGGTATCTATTTCTGTCGTATGGAGAGTATCTTTCAACATACCTTTCCTGTGCATATAGAAATTGAACTGCACACATCTCAAATATGGGTATAGCCTCTCATTTACATAATTGTACGAGCCTGATCTCCTCATCATCAGCTCCCTTTGGTCTGGATCTTCATATTTCAGACACTCCTCCAGATACTCCTTGTCATTAATCACAGTATCCTCTTTTATCATCCGCCTCAGTCTCTCCCAATCTTCGGCAATCCAGCCGATTTTCATCTTCTCATCCCAATCAACCCCTCCGGATTCATTGCCCACTCTTTGTCCGGAATCTTGCTTTGTTTCCTCCAATGAAAGTTCCCAGTAGTCACTTTTCCCGCTATTAAGGTTCAGTCTGATATAATCTTTAAAATATTTTCTGATGGCATCGGCACGCATTTGCGCAAGAATCTCATTTGAACCATAACTTCCTTCCGGAGAACATGAAGCTCTTATGAGCAAGGAATCAACAACATAGCTCTTGTCACCCAATATGTTTGCTATATTTTTCTTTAGCAGTTCAATCTCCGCATAATTATTGCGTATAGTATCTGAAATTTCAGATGATCCCTGCTCAAAATCAATGTATGAAATTGTATTTGAAATAAGATTTCTCTCCAGGACACGTTTTATGTACCTTGTAGAGCTGTCGGCAAAATATGTGAGTGAACTAACATAATAGGTAAGGGGATCTGCTGCTGGCATTGTATATATACACTTTTCTGCCCTATATATCTCTCCTCCAAGTGTCAGGTCAACCCTTTTCAAACCACGCTCCGCCTTTAGGGTATGGGTATAATGGTATATCAGAGCGCTGTCGGGAGAATATATTACAGAATCAAGTCTTACCCCATCACTTTCTAGTGGCACTTTGATATATTTTGAATACATCTTATCCTTGTTTGCCATTTTGCGGTTGTTCCTGCGTATGAGATAATCTCTTGTATAGTGATCAACCACCTCCTCTTTAGTTACACCAAAGATCTCTGACACAACCGGGCTATCTACAAAGGATGTATCATTTTTAAGGATAGCAATCTCCTTGAAATTGCGTTCAATAAACAGCTCCAGCAACCTTCTGTGTGTATATGTTGAGATAAAATCAGCATCACCGGAAATTATGGAACTTAAAAACTTTTCATAAAGTTCATAGCCTCGCAGCTGCGCCTCCCTATATCGGGCGCCGGTTATGTAAATCCTGTCAAGCCGTACTCTCTTTCCGAGATAGTCCAATACAGGAGTCATCCTCACTTGCCAGTCAGAAGCAATCATCTCTTTTGGCACCTTTACGTCAAAGGCTATATCAATTGCTCCGTTTCTCTCTGCAACGTTTAGAAACTTAGCCTCAACTACAACTGCCGAAAGGTTGTCAGTAATGACCATCCCGCCATACTCATCATCCCTTACAGCATCCATTACATAAACCTTTCCCAATCTGTCAACCACAGCTGTCCTCTCCTGAGATACTGCTACAGGAAGTGAATCCGACAAATTCTCCATCTCCATCTGACCGGCAATTGACAGATCAGCAGATGCATTGTTTACAATCAGCCTCTGCAACCTCCTGCTAGAACCGCACGAAGCCATTGCAAACACCATTACAAAGATTATCAGCAGATTATTTTTCATATTCATTAAAACATATATGATAACTGTATAAGTATATTGTTTGGAGCAACAAATAACCTTTTATCCCGTTCCTCCAGTTTTCCACACTTGGGGCAACTGTATCTCATGTAATCTGTAATGCCGCCCATTATCCCCAGTCCAAAATCAATATTCAATCTTTTGGTAAGCATCAGAGCATATCCGCCACCCAGAGTGACACCATAGGCATCACCCACGAGGCTCTCATCAGAGAGTATTCCACCAGTATTATACTTGCTGTAACCTGCCTGCCCCATAAGGAACCAGCCGGCCCATGTGTGCCAGAACCAATACCTGCAACCGGCTGAGAGTGATAACTGCTTATTCTGAAACTGGGCATCGCTTCCCTCCTTATATATAAAAGGATTGAATTTGGCCTGAGCATACAAAGAGAAATGTTGTGAGATTCCTAAACCAATCTCTCCATTGATTGTTCCAAAGTTGGCATAACCCACAAGATTGGTAGCCACAGTAAGACGTTGTGCAGATAAAGTAGCACAACTGCCTATTATAAAAAGAATAAGAGATAAGATGCCCTTATATATACAGGGCTCGCCAATTTTAAAAAGTTTGTATCCGCACATAAAATTTGCCTTTAATTTTTTGTGCGAAGCTACCCTTCAAATGCGTGATACCCGAGCAAGAAAGACAAAAGTGGAGCTTTGTAAAACGTTTTTATCAAATTCCAAAAAAGAGGAGACATTTCTGAAAAAAATAAAAATAAATCTAAAAAAATTTAAAAGATGGAGAACATTTTAATCTACCTCACCGACAAATACCATGGCTGTTTCAAATACTGGTGGCTTGCACTTACCCTTGGAATCATTCTATTGATATTGGGAGTACTCACATTTATCTTTCCATTTACAAGCTACATTACCATGTCAATAATTTTTGGCATAACAATACTTGTATCAGGAATATTCTACATTGTAATGTCTGCTTCCAGGAGTCTCAAAGGAAGGGGCTGGCTTCTGATCTCAGGATTAATTGAACTTGCATTGGGTATTATCCTTACATTATGGCCCTCAATAGCAGCAGTTATACTCCCATACGTATTGGGATTCTGGCTAATGTTCAAGGGATTCACACTTATAGGAATCGGCAGCGACATGAGTGATATCAAAGGCTCCGGCTGGGGATGGACAATACTTTGGGCTCTTGGCATCATAGTCTGCTCTTTCATTATCATCCTCTACCCTATAATTTTTGGCATGGAGGCTGTATTACTTTGGGTAGGAATATCACTCCTTGTATCAGGAGGTTCGCTTATAAGTTTTTCAATAAATCTTAAAAGAGGATTAAGCAATTGACAATCTCATTTTATAGGGAGAGAATTAAAAAACTCTCCCTCTTTAACGGGTCAAGAAGATGGTTGAAAAGGGATATTAGCAAATATTAAATAGGATCAGGCAAAATGACATGAACCCCGAAAGTTTTGTATGACTTTCGGGGTTCATATCTCTTTAACCGGCCTCTTATCCTTTTAGAGATGACTTTGCGACCTCTCCAATATATATACATAGGCCGTCAGAAATTGACTCTCACAGCTGTCTGCACCCTGTTGTTGTGTCTGATCTCTCCATTGAGGTTTTCACGGCATCCCCAAAGATATTCAACGCCTGTCCTTACAGAAGGGGTGAGGTTATAGAATACATTGGCAACAACATACTGCGCCGATTTATAAGTGGTTGAAGGTTCTGTTTCAGGAATGTCAGCCTTTACAAAACTGTAGGTTGCAGAGGTGAACATTCTCGAGTTAACCTGCCACTGTACTCCAGTATAGGCACCCCAGGCCTCTATAGGCAGCATCTTGTAATAATGCACACCATAAGGTCCCGAAGCAAACCCCTCCGATTTCCTTAGTTTTGGAACCATATCAAGTCCATAACCCTGAATATCCTGGATATAACTGGCTATACCCTTGCCATAAACTCCCTGGTAAAACATTGTCAACTTTGAATTGAAAGGAATTGTTCCACTGGCTTTGATTCCATATCCGAATCCGTTTCCCCTGCCAATCTCCTTCTGCTCATACATCATGTTTCTTACAAGGCCACTCATTCTCAACCACCCATTGCCATTTGCCCAACTGTATTGCACATAGAAAGGAATATCAGGTATCCTCTGGTTTATTGCATAGGTACCGCCATTATACGTTGCGTCGGTCACTGGCAATTCAATGCCTATACCAACCTTCCAATGTTTATTGAAAGCATGCTGATAATCAAGCACTGTATTAAATAGGAATGTCATTGAATTGGGCCCCTGCTGGTCAATTGTAGGGGCAGAGGCAGCACCATCGGTAAAGAGGCTTGTATTGTAACCCAAAATAAAGCCTCTGTATGTTATATATGCGGCCTTCAGTGAGAATCCGTAGTCATTGTCGGTACCTGAGAAATTGAAATTGATATAGCCGCCAATCCTGTTTCTGGTATGGGGTAGTGCGACAAAATTGAAAAACATATTGGTAGCTGCAGCACTCATCTGAAAGAGTGAACCGTTACCTGGAAGTTTGTCCATTGGTATCATTGAGGTCTCAAAGCAGTTCGCGTTGTCAATCGGATTGCCGAAATCATAACTTAATGAGGCCTTTATGTAACCGCCAATACCCAGATAAAATTTGCGTTCCTTGCCAATTATTGCAAATCTGGGCATATCTGGTGCTCCAAAATAGTTTGGGGCATTCTCATACAATACCTTTACTATCAAAGTGTCTTTGTTGGCATTGCCAACTATCCTGTACTCCTCAGGCAACTGCTCTATGAAGTTCCCATTTTGAGCAACAGCATCATCTACTGCCGTAAATGATGCTGCTGCTGTAATTGCAAGAGTAAGGATACGGATAATTCTCTTTTTCATACTCCTCACTATTTGATAAATTCTTTTATGTGTTATTTGTTGTCTTCGATTACCACCACCCTGTTGAGTGCAGCACTGTTGAACCTCTGGTCACTTGAACCTACAGCCTGAACTGTCAATTGTGCAGGGTCTACTCCAAATTTCTGTGTCAAGGCTTCAAATACTGCATTTCCTCGCTTCTCACTCAACTTCTGGTTGAATGCAGGTGTTCCTGTCTCCTTGTCGGCAGAGGCAAATATGATGAACTTACTGTCGGGAACCTGTTTGATTGCATCAGCTACATAACCGAGATTGATCATTGATTTTTCTGTCAATTTAGCCTTTCCTATTTCAAAGAAGATAGCCAAATCAGGCAGAATTGCATGAACCTCCTTAACCACCTGAGGTGCTTTTCCTCTCTCTGCAGCCAACTCTTGAGCCAATGACTCTCTTGCAGACTGTGCCCTCGACAATTTGCGCTGCAAATCTTCTATTGTCTCAATGAACTCGGTATTGTCATCTACGACAATAATATCAGAAGCCCTCTTGAAATCCCTTACCGGGAAATTGTATGTAATGCCCGCTGTTACTGAGCCCATACCCTCAAATGCAGATCCTTTTGATACAAAATCAAAGCGTTGGTTAACAACCATCAACCTCATATCAATACTTATATCAAAGGCATCTGACAATCTCAAGTTATGCAAAAGGCCAACATTTGCAGCCATCTCATTACGGTCATCTTCATTTGCCCACGATCGTGCCCAGCCGAAACCCACGTAAGGAATAAAGTCCCAGAATCTGTCGCTTCTATAGCCGCTTATAGCATTTGAGATGTTCCATAAGAAATCGGCATGAAGATTCATTACATTAAACTTTTCCTTATATACATTGTCCGAAACAAGGCCATCCGAGTATGGAGTTACACCATAGCTCCAACCCTTTGCCTGCAATCCTGAGTATTGGAATCTGACACCTGCAGCCGGTGTGATCCATTTGCCTAAAGAGATATCCAATGCAGGGGCAAGTCTCTTTCCCAAAGAGCCGTATGAATCATTCTCTCCAATATAGACCTGAACTCCGCCACCTGCAGTAATGAACCAATTATCAAAGAAACGGTTTGTGACATACGGGCCCCTCTTGGACTGTATATCAATGATTGTCTCACTTTGTGCATAGGTAAAAATTGCGCACAACATTACAACTGACAATAAAAATACTTTTTTCATAATACCTTGTTTTAATTACAACTTTAAATGGAAAACAGACAATTATCCGTTTTGTTCCACAGATTGGAGCTTTTTTAAAAATATGTGCACTCTCCAAACATTAGGAAAAGTTGTTTGTTCTGTAGTAGTCATTAAAAAATCAAGATTATGAAGAGAATTTATTACCTATTTATTATGGTTGCCGCCTTAATGCTCGGATATGGCCAGGCAAAGGCACAGAACACAAACGGTGAACAACCCATGAACGCGAAAGAGGCCAGAAAAGCAGAACGCGCCATACGTAAAAAGATTGTAGCTGCAGAGAACCAGCAGGCTTTTCAGGCTGCTCTCCAGGCACTGAAGGACCAATCTTTTGTTGTGGAGGTTGACCAGCTTATCTTTCCGAGAGGAATGACAAAATTTGTTCCTTCAACAACGAATTTTGTATCAATGAATGACGGTAGTGCGGTTATCCAGATTGCAACCAGCTACTTCTCTCCCGGTCCAAACGGCGTGGGAGGCATAACAGTAGAGGGAAGACCATCCAACATTACAATCAGCACAGACAAGAAGGGGATTGTATACTACAATTTCATGAATCAGGGTATAGCGGTATCTGCCACTGTAAACATACAGATGTTTCCAAACAGCAACAGAGCTACCGTTACCATCTACCCTAACTTCAGCAACAATGTGCTCACAATGACTGGAACAATTGTTCCTTACGATGAATCAACAATTTACCAAGGAATGGCAATCTAGAAGTTTACTGTTTCAACTTCACCGGCAAGGGGATACCAAAGGTATCCCTCCACTACGGTGTAACCCATCTCCATAAGCAGTTGCATATACCGTTGCACCTGCTTATGGTATTTTTTATTAAGAGGCGTAAACTCTCCAAATTTATAGTCTGTAACAATGGCAAGGTTACCTTTGGTCATCACCCTGTCGGGTCTTGACAATGCACCGTCAGGCTCAATTATAGTGCACTCTTTCATGACTTTATATTCATCGGAGAACCAACCATACATATCAACAGACGCAATCATCTTGCGCACAATCTCCCTTATATGCGGATCTTCAACCCTATCCACATCAGACTTTGACGTAATTGTGGCAAAGAGGTCATGCATAATAATACCATTATCCCTCAATGTAAGCTCTTCATTAATTGAACCGCTCTGAAGAGATGTCTTCAATCTTCTCTGATCCAAAGGTATATTAAACTGACTTCCAAGAATATATCTACCATAATCACTTTTTCCAGACTCTTGCGGTGGCGGCAATTCTTCACCTGAATGATACATCTCATACTCTATGTCTACACCTCCGACATTAAGAGTTCCTGTACTTGCCTCAACTTCTATCCTCTCCAATCCGCTGTCAGATGATGGCTCTTCTGCATCATTGAATCCACCGCTGACAAATTCATACAGCAGGTCTGATACAGCATGGATCTTCGGTGTTCCATCATCATCCATTTCAGGTTTGTCAGCTATTATCACAAGCTCTCTCCTTGGTCTTGTAAAGGCGACATAGGCTATATTAAGGTTATCGACAAAAGTCTCCAGCCTCTCCTGGAAATAATCTGAATCAAAAAGGGTATTTGCAAGTTCTTTCTCATATTTGACAGGAAGCGGTCCATCATATCCAAAAACATCTGCCACTTTTGAGCTCCAGATCATAGGCCTTTTATTTGCCTGATGGTCAAGCATCCCTTTAAAGTATGGCAATATGACTACCTCAAAATCAAGACCTTTTGACTTATGGATTGTCATTACCTGAAAAGCATCCTGGCTGTCGGGAGAAGAGATTGACTTATTGCATCCGCTCTCATTCCACCACTTCATGAATCCTGACAGACTGCTTCCCTCCCTCTGCGAATACTCAAGCACCATATCAAGAAATGCCTGGATAAATGATACATCAGACCTTTGTTCATCATTCAGGCAGCACCTTACAATCTCCTCACACATCTGATAGAGAGGCATGCCTTTAAGATGCTCCCGCAGAGTCTCATCCGTCATTCTCTCCACCCCTTCACCCAAAGCATCGAGCACACTCATTGACAAATTGCCCGGATTGTCAATCCACTGAAGTGTATTTACAATCCTCGCTACAGCAGCAGAGGATGATATGAACAATGAATCTGCAGAAACAACCCTATATGAAGGATCTGCCTCCATGAGGGTTCTTGCAATCATAGCCCCCTCCTTGTTGCTCCTTACAAGGATTCCAATATCTTTCTGTCTGTAGCCCCTTTCAAGAAGTTGTCCTACTGTTTGTAGAATATGCGCTCCAACAACAGAATCGTATGAAAACTGGGGCCGCTCTTCAATTCCGACAGAGTCAGCGACCTCTTTCAAAATATCCTTGTCTATAAAAGAGATGCTTACACGGCCCCCTTCAACACTCTTGGGTGAGGCATTTTGGGCAAAACCGCTATAGATCTGTGTAATCATCTGGGACCATCTGGCAATCTCAGCAGAGGACTCTTTTGCAGAGTAGAATTTTGAAGCGCCAACAGCCGCTGCCTCAAAAAATGAATTGTTAAAACCTATGATATTCTTTGCACTTCTCCAGTTCTCCATAAGTGGATGGTCATACACTTTATCGGGAAATTTTTCCTCAATACCCCTTTGCAAAATAGACCAGTCCGAGTTCCTGAACCTGTATATGCTCTGCTTTATATCTCCCACTATAAGGTTTTTCTCTCCATTGGCAATGCTGTTTGACAAAAGTGGAATAAAGTTGTTCCACTGCATGAGTGAAGTATCCTGAAACTCATCAAGCATAAAGTGGTCAATCCACGTTCCTACCTTTTCATATATAAACGGAGTATCGTTACCATCAATTATACGGGAAAGCAACTCCGTTGTCTCAGAGAGCAATACCACATTATTCTCTTTGCAATAACCAAGAATATATGAATAGACCTTTCCCAAAATGGCAAGACTGTTGAGATTTTTTCTTACTACAGAAGCTGTATTGTATATTTTGTAACTCTTTTCATGATGTTCAATCAACTCACCAAGAAGGTCATTCAGCCCATTCGAATATGCCTCTTCGTACTTATATGCTTCACCTGCTCTTTTCTTTGGATACCATGCCCCGATATTATTGTGCAATTCATATAATTTTGTATTCAGGGGAGCATTCAGGCGCTCTTTTAATGCATAATGGTTGAATATTGAGAATGGGCCGCTCTTTCCCCTATAAAAATCGGTATAATCCAATCCGCTGTCTGCCATAATGGCAAGAGCCTTCTCTCCAATATGCCTGCACTTTTCCTCAAAAGCTGAAATAACAGATTGAATCTTTCCCTTAAGTCCACGAACTGCAGAGATGGAATCATCTGCACTTTGCGACATATTGGGGCTCTTTACCTTGAACTTTTCAGAAAACAGGGCTTTTGACAAATTTGATATATTCTCCTGTATCTTCCAGCTGTCACCACTCTCAATCTGATCCAGAGAGAACTCGATAAGCCACTCCAACAGTTCCCTGTTTTCACTCTTGTCAAGATCTGAAAACATATTGTCAACTGCCTGGGAAAGCACAAGTTTTTCATCAAGTTCCACACTGTAGGTAATCATACGCCCCAACTCCCTGGCAAAGGCTCTCATTACACTCTGGAAAAACTTGTCGATAGTGCTAACAGCAAATGCCGGATAATCATGGAGTATCTTCACCAGCACACCTCTGGCCCTTTCACTGTCGGGACACGAGGGATCTGAAGCCATCTTGTGAAGCTCCTGAAGAATCCTCTGTTTCATCTCATCTGTTGCCTTATTGGTAAAGGTAACAGCAAGCACATGCTTGTAGGCCTCCTCATCATCAAGTATGAGTTTTATATAGTCCCGGGTGAGGGTATGGGTCTTACCCGCTCCTGCAGAAGCCTTGTATACCGTTATGAATTTATCCATTTCTACCTCCTGCATATCTGTTTGAACATACACCAGCTGCACGACCTGCACCCCTCAGCCGCCTGAACAAACGGAACTTTCTCATCAAAAATCTCCTCAACACACCGTTTCAAGGCATCTTTATAAATCTCCAGATTCTCACGGGATACAGGTTGTACCAATATGGGTTTGCTCACAAGTTTTGTAACCGGATAGATAACCATATCCATATTTGATTCGTCGTCGTTGCAGACAAAATTCACTTTTTTGCCACTCTTCAATCTGAGACCGCCAGGCATCCCCGCAAGGGTATCAAGAACAAGGGCGTAAAGATAGAGTTGGACATATGCTTTATACTGTTTATCGGTATCCCTTTTGAAATAGGAATCTATCGGGAGATTCTGCGCTGGTTTCTCTACAACACCTGTCTTGTAATCAATCACTCTGAAGGAGGTATCCGTAGAATCAATCCTGTCAATTACAGCCTTGAACCTGACACTTCTTCCGCCTGAAATTTCCAAATTGGAATAAAAGGTCTCCTCTCCCCCTACATAATTGAATGGCGCATGCTTCTTGTCTTCTTCCAGTGTTATAAGTATACATTTCCTTATAACCTCCTTTACTATCACATTACGTCCTACAATATCAGTTATCCGGTTTTTTCTGAACTTTGCCTCAATAACTCCGTCTATTCTGCGTTTGTCCCCTATTATTGCATCTATAATATCCTTGCTTATAATCTCCCCCACATATTTGGAATATAGCTCCTCCATAGTATCATGAAAGATTGTTCCAAATGTGCTTGCCTCAATACTCTCCTCAATCTCATCCTCCTCCCTTATACTCATAACATATTGCAGATAAAAAAGCAACGGACATGTCAAGTATGTATTTATTGCACTTGCCGACAAACTCTTCCTACCTTCACCACACAGATAGGCATCGTTCAGACGCTGCATGACTTCAGCAGTTTTGACCACCTCCAACTTTGTCTCGCCTTCGGGAAGTGATGATGATGCCACTATTCCCTTTTCAAGAGGAATATTATAGTGGTACTCCAACTGCTTTATGAAACGGCTGACCTCACCGCTTCTTATTCCTTCTGCACGTGTATCATACAGCAGCCATACATTTTTTGCCCTGTAGATACTCCTGTAGAAATGGTACGCAGCAATGGCATCCTGAAGTTCATAGGTTGGCAATCCAAATCCAATCCTCAGATTATAAGGTATAAATGAATGTGACTGGGAAGATGAAGGGAATGTGCCCTCATTTACTGACAGAATTATGATGTTATCAAAATCAAGAGCCCTCACCTCCAGGGAACCCAACACCTGCAATCCAGCCAATGGCTCACCATTGAACGGAACAGTAATGGAAGATGTTATCTGAGACAAGAGCCTCAAACAAGTCTCCTTACGCATTGGCATATCAAGATTCTTAAGTCTCTGAACAGCAAGATAATAACGGTATATGAACTCTTTATCAAGCGATGATGAGACCAAATCAAGTTCCTTTAATACTGCCCCAATATAATCCAACATACCGGCAGAGTCATCAGGCACATTAAAAATTGACTTAAGCAGTGGTGATTCCAACTCCTCCAAAAGAGGAACATCAATAGGGAGATATATAAGATTTGCCTTGAGTATATAATCAGAAATTCTCACCGCCTCATCCTGCGCATGCTCTTTTATATAGCTCTGCCTCAAAATATCCAGTACTCCCCTATGGTAAAACAGAGCCTTCCCGTCCTTTATCTTGACCCCTTTCTGCAAATGGGTCAAGCTGTTGACTAAACCTGTAAGCGACGTTGCCGAGATGGGATACCC
>JAFQHE010000051.1 GCA_017398125.1 Bacteroidales bacterium | reverse complement strand
ATATTTTAATATCGAGGAAATTGAATGTTCTTTTTGTGGTGAAAGGACAAGAATGTATGCAAGACGCCTGGTATCAGAGTTAGGAGTGGAAAATCTGGTAATCAAAACGAATTAAATGTAGCTGCAATATGAAGAGACTTGGAAACTTTATTCTTTACATGATTATCATGTTGGGATTATTATCTTCATGCAATAATCATGAGCCGGATGATAAGGCCTATTCCATTGAAGCAGCACTGAAGAATTGCAAGGAGGTTCTTTTGAGCAAATATGCATCTGACATCGAATACATTCCACTGGGAACGAACAGCGAATCTGCAATAGACTATATAGAAAATATTTTTTCAGACAATGATTATGTATATATTTTCTGCAAGCTTGATCCTCAAAGAGTGATGATTTTTGACAAGCAGGGAAACTTTATATCTAAAATTGAAAAAAATGGCAGAGGTCCTGAGGAGTATAGAGGTATTCAAGATCTTATTCTGGAGGAGCATAATAATGAAACACATATTTCCCTTTTGACAGATCCTAAAATCGTTTCATATAGAAGAGATGGCGAATTTGTCAGAAAAACGGATTTGAATATTCCATTGAAAAGACATAGTGTTTCATCTTTTGCATATCTCAACAACGGCAAGTATGCATTGTTGTGTTCTTCATTTGAGCGTGGGCAAGATATGCAGATAAAGAACAGAAGAAGAAAACTCATAGTTGTTGACACCGTTGGTCAAATCTTGTATGACAAGGATCTGGCTGTAAGTGTACCAACTCACTCTGGACGTTATAACAGATCAAGTTACCTATATTCCTACAACGGCAATTTAAGGTTGAATACAGGAATGGAGTCAAAAGACACATTGTTCCTCTTTAACAACAATCTTGACACTTTATCATATTATGTTTTTGATTTTGGAAACCTCAGATCTGATATTAATGAAAAGGGCGCTCAAATTTGGCATAGGGCGACAATTGAAAATGACAGATTCATAAAGTTCCTCGTTTATGCTCCGTGGGAAGTAATGACCACAAATTTCCCTAAGAAGGCTTCGAAAACATATTTATGTGCAATGTATTTGGATAAAGAATCTGATGATTTGTTCGTAGTCCCATACAATTATGAGTACTCTTCACAAGGCTTTGTAAATGATCTTGATGAAGGGGGAATGCCATTTGAACCATGGCACGTAAGCGGCAATAAAATGTATCAGATATTGCCGGCCGCAACATTTATGGAATATGCAGAAATCAGCGGCTCCACCCGCATGAAAGAGGTTGCGGCAACAATTACCGAAGAGAGCAATCCTGTACTTATTGTGGCGACACTCAAATAGTCTCGGATATAAAAAGAGTCCTCACAAAGCATACTGCACCCTGTAAGAGCCTTCTCAAACAGGGTGCAGTGCTTGAATGCCGTCTATGCCAGCAACTGTTTTACCATAGCCGAAATGGCTTTGCCGTCGGCCTTGCCCATAAGTTGTTTTGTTGCAGTTCCCATTACCTTACCCATGTCTTGAGGGCCTTTGGCTCCTACAGCCTCAATGATTTTCTTAAGTTCTGCCGCAAGTTCCTCTTCTGTAAGTTGTTTAGGCAGGAACACCTCCATAAATGATGCCTCAGCCAACTCATTCTCTGCCAACTCCGGACGGTTCTGTGCCTTATAAAGTTCTGCACTCTCCTTGCGCTGCTTTACAAGTTTTTGAATGATTTTAAGTACTGCATCATCCGATATGCTCTCTGAACCGTCAGCGGTCTTTGCCAAAAGGATTGCGGCTTTAATACCCCTCAATGCCTCAAGTTTTACCTTCTCTTTGGCCAACATTGCAGCCTTTATGCCATTTTGAATATCAAGTTCCAAACTCATGATTAAATCTCCTTATCTTTTAATTGAACAAAGGCCGGCAAGCCAAGATTGGAATCTCACGCCGGCCGGCCTTAACATTAACAAAAAAAACTATTTCTGCTCCGGAGCGGTTGATTTTATGAACAACTCGTCCATCTGTGCCATATCAATTCTTGAAGGGGCATCCAGCATCACATCCCTGCCGGTATTGTTTTTAGGGAATGCGATGTAATCCCTGATGGTCTCCTGTCCGCCAAACAATGAACAGAAACGGTCAAAACCGAATGCTATACCGCCGTGAGGAGGTGCTCCATATTTGAACGCATTGATAATGAAACCGAATCTGTAATCGGCATCCTCCTTGCTGAAGCCAAGAACCTCAAACATACGCTCCTGCACTTTGGAATCGTGGATACGGATTGAACCGCCGCCAACCTCAGTACCGTTAAGCACAAAGTCATAGGCATTGGCATTGACCTGCTCAAGATCCTCTTTTTTGTTGCTGTAGAATTTCTCCATATCCTCTGGTTTTGGAGCAGTGAACGGATGGTGCATTGCATAGAAACGCTGAGTCTCATCATCCCACTCCAATAGAGGGAAATCGCAAACCCATAGAGGTGCAAAAACAGAGTTGTCACGCAAGCCAAGGCGATTACCCATCTCAAGACGCAATGTGCCCAAAGCTCCCTGCATCTTCTTCTTCTCTCCCGACAATACCAATACCAAATCACCCTCTGCCGCTCCAATTGCACTGCAGATAGCCTTAAGGTCATCTGCGCTGTAGAATTTGTCAATTGAAGATTTGATTCCCTCAGCATTATATTTTATATAGATAAGGCCCTTCGCGCCAACCTGAGGTCTCTTTACCCACTCGGTAAGTTCGTCAAGCTGTTTGCGGGTATATCCTGCACAACCTGGAACTACAATGGCTCCTACATACTCTGCATCATCAAGAACTGCGAAGTTGTGGCCCTTTACCATATCTGTAATGGTATTCATCTTCATACCAAAGCGGATATCAGGTTTGTCGCTTCCATAATATTCCATAGCATCCTTATAGGAGATTCTTGGGAAAGCCTCTGTAAACTCCTTGCCCAAAACATTCTTGAAGAGTGCCTTTGCAAGACCCTCAAATGTATTCAACACATCTTCACGCTCAACGAATGACATTTCACAGTCAATCTGTGTAAACTCAGGCTGACGGTCTGCTCGCAAGTCTTCATCCCTGAAACATCTTACAATCTGGAAATATCTGTCATAACCGGCAACCATCAAAAGCTGTTTGAATGTCTGCGGGCTCTGAGGCAAAGCATAGAACTCGCCCGGGTTCATACGGCTTGGAACAACAAAGTCACGTGCTCCCTCTGGTGTTGATTTGATAAGATAAGGAGTCTCAATCTCCATAAAGCCCACATTGCTCAAATAGTTTCTTACCTCGTGAGCCATTCTGTGGCGCAACTCCAATGCCCTTTTCAAAGGAGCCCTTCTCAAATCGAGGTAACGGTACTGCGCACGGATATCCTCGCCACCGTCGGTATTCTCCTCAATTGTAAACGGAGGGGTAACAGCTTTGTTGAGGACTTTAAGCTCTGTAAGTTTTATCTCAATCTCTCCTGTATCAATTTTGTTGTTCTTGCTCTGTCTCTCTGTTACAACACCTGTAGCCTGAATTACATATTCACGGCCAAGAGATGCCACAAGTTCATTAATCTCCTTTGATTCATTCTCATCTGCAACAAGTTGGGTAATACCATATCTGTCGCGAAGGTCAATAAAATTCAAACTTCCCATTTTACGGACCCTCTGCACCCAGCCTGCCAATGTAACTGTCTGGCCTGCATTTGCAAGGCGCAATTCTCCACAAGTATGTGATCTGTACATAGTTTTATAGATTGTATGATTTATTTCGGTTTACAGCTCCAATCTCATTTAGAGATAGCAACTTGCAAAGGTAATATTTTTATCCTAATTGCCACTTTGCCAGGTCTAAAAAAATAGATGCAAAAACAATCAAAATTTTCTACCTTTGTGCTCTATGGCAACACAATATGGAGTAAAGGCAAAGAAAGCGCTGGGTCAGCACTTCCTTACAGATGAGTCAATAGCAAGAAGAATAGTGGAAAGTCTTCTTTTCCCGGGAGATTGTAACGGCAACCGCACCGGCAATGTCGTATGCAACAACAAGCAACAGGAAGAGTCTCAAAAATCTTCACCTGACAAAATGCAGGTGCTTGAGATTGGCCCAGGTACCGGTGTGCTCACCAAATACCTCCTTCAGGATGAAAGAATAAAGCTTGAAGTGGCAGAGATTGATACCGAGAGCATTGAATATCTGCAGAAGACCTATCCGCAACTTCTCTACTCACTCCAGCAGCGAGACTTTCTGCAGATTCCTTTAGAAAAGATCTTTACAGGAGAGTTTGCTGTAATAGGCAACTTCCCTTACAATATCTCATCCCAGATTTTCTTTAAAGTCCTTGATTATAAGGAGACTATACCTCAAGTGGTCTGTATGCTCCAGAAAGAGGTTGCAGAGCGTCTGGCAAGTGGCCCGGGCACAAAAGCCTATGGCATCCTCTCCGTATTGTTGCAGGCATGGTATGACATAGAGTATCTGTTTACAGTACATGAGCATGTCTTCAATCCTCCGCCCAAGGTAAAATCGGCAGTCATACGCCTTAACCGCAATGCCCGTACTGACTTGGGGTGCAACGAAATCCTCTTCAAACTTATAATAAAGAGCTGTTTCAACCAGAGGCGCAAGACCATACGCAACTCCATCAAACCACTTCTTGGAAAGAGACTTGATATGTGCAACACCATCTCCGCAAAAGAGAGGGAGAAGGGTAAGGATGTAATCATAAAGAGTTCCATTACATCAGAACTGCTTGATTTGCGACCTGAACAATTGGGGGTTGAACAGTTTATTGAATTGACAAAGCTCCTTACACAATAAATCATTTGGAGTTTATTGCCACTACCGGATCAAGATTGGCAGCCGCATATGCAGGTGCCATTCCGCTGATCACACCTATCACCGAGGCAATTACAAGGCCACTCATAATGTTGTCAAAAGAGAGCTGCATTACAAACATTCCGGTTTGGGGCAGGGCCAAAACTATAACAGCCAACAGGACAATTCCAACGATACCTCCGGCCAATGCCAGAAATACAGACTCAACAAGAAATTGGGACAGTATCATATATTTCTTGGCACCAAGCGCCTTTTGGATACCTATGATATTAGTACGCTCCTTAACAGATACAAACATAATGTTTGCTATACCGAAACCTCCAATCAAGAGGGAGAAACCTGCTATTACCCATCCTACGGAGTTCAACATCGAAAAGATACTGTCAACCATCTGCAACAGCATTGTCATTCTGTTTATAGAGAAATTGTTTTTCTGGACAGGGGCAATCCTCCGGCCGGCTCTCATCAGCACAACAAGCTCATCTTCAAACTCCTGAATCTGAACATCAGCTTTAGGCTTCACAAGAATAGAGGCTCCGGCCCTTCTCATATTGACTATATATTTACACATCTTCAAAGGCACCAGCAGACTCGCATCCGTTCCTCCACCGATATTGACCATGCTCTCACCCTCCTTGTCAAGGAGGCCAATAACAGTGAGATCTCTGCCACCTACCCTTATCCTGCGGCCCAATGGAGAGGCCCCATCAAAAAGTTCTTCCCAAACCCTATAACCCACCACACAGACTGCGGAGCCATTATTTATTTCACTCTCATTAAAATACCTTCCCGACAAAAGATTAACCCTACTAATCTTCTCCCAATCTGAAGTTACCCCCTTTACGGTACAGTTTGATAATGAATTGCGTCCCGCCTTTACAGAACGTTCGTATGCCAGCAACATTGCCACTGCTTCAGCTGTACGGGAATTCTCTTTAAGAAAAAGGTAATCTTTATAATCAGGAGATGGGCGTTTCATATACTCCCACCACTTGTACTCACCCGACATATCAACAGAACCATCGGGATCCTCCGGCATCATAGGCCACTTGTCAATTATGACCATATCACTTCCAAAAGCCTCAAATCCACGTCTGACATTATCCTCAAGGGCATCAACCGCCGTAAAGACTGCTACTATCGAAAAGATGCCTATGCTTACGCCCAACAGGCTCAAGAATGTCCTGAACTTATCACCCCTCAACTGTGAAAAGGCAAATGCCACACTCTCTTGCAGCATCCTTACAGTCACAATACCTCTCATAACCAAAACTTTCCTGATTTGTGTAATTTGGATCAGCTACAGCCGATCTTCTTCTTCAAAGCCCTGAGTGCATCAAATGCATCCAATGGCGACATTGAATTTATATCCATTGCCAACAAACTCTCCTTTATATCCACCAATAAAGGATCATCAAGCTGATATATAGAAAGTTGCAGACTATCCTGCAGTGTGCTTCCCTT
>JAFQHE010000050.1 GCA_017398125.1 Bacteroidales bacterium | reverse complement strand
GCAAAGTTAGATATTTTTTTTAATTATGCAATAAAAAGTTAAGAATTTTCATTTTTTACATGATATTATCTTGTAATGCAAAATGCCGACTCCGGAAATGGCCATTGGCAACCCTGTGTCTATATATTGATCAGGGCCAACTGAACAATGCTTCTTGCGTAATCTGCAAATGATCATTTAGCGGCGTGGGTGGCGAATTTAACTTCAGGTGATATTAAATTTATCTTTTTCCCGAACAAAATGTTATTATCAAATAATATATATAATTCTTTATAAAATTAAAGCCTTGAACATGAATAAGATATGTAATAAAGTAAAAATATTTTAAAATTTTAATAAATATTTATTTGGAAAATTTAAAAATAAAATATATCTTTGTATCAGAAACAAGGAAGAAAAATTTTAAAGATATTGATGAACAAAATTATCTTCCCATTGTTATTAAAGTAAACGAAATATAAACAATTAAATAAGAAAAAGATTATGGCAACTAAATTTTATAAATGCCGCCATTGCGGTAACGTTATTGAGAAAGTGGTAGATTCAAAAGTTCCTGTTGTTTGTTGTGGAGAGAAGATGGAGGAGCTTATTCCTAATACAGTTGATGCAAGTGGTGAGAAACATGTTCCTGTTGTTACCCGTGTAGATGAGAACAGAATTAAAGTAGAGGTTGGCAGCGTGGCTCATCCAATGGTTCCTGAACATTTTATAGCATTTGTCTATGTTGAGACTGAGAATGGCGGAATCCGCGTCAATTTGAAAGAGAAACCAGAGGCTGAGATTTTTGTGGGAAGTGAGAAGGTTGTTGCAGTTTATGAGTATTGCAATCTCCACGGATTGTGGAAGACTGAATTATAATAGAATTTGTTTAGTTCAATAGTAAGGTTTTTAAGTAGGTGTTTTAGTTTTAAGTTGAGTAGTTAAATAACTGCGTATTGATAGATAGTGTATTTTCTCCCGGCTGTATGGTCTTCATACGGCCGGGTTTTTATTATTAAATAGATTTACAAGCTAATGTGTATCCGGGGATGGATGGACTTCACTGCATCTCTTTTTACCCTATATAACCCAACCCAACACAACCAACACAACACCAACACAACACCAACACAACACCAACACAACACCAACACAATGCAAGCCTCTCAACCTAATCTAATTGCGTATAATGACGGTTGGTGAATTAAGGCTATAGCAGATAGACCCCTGCCTCTGCACATTTCGTACGGGTCTGTTCATCCCAAACACCACTCTGAACCTCTCCGATATGACATTTGCCCATAAGCAGCATACAGAGTCGGCTCTGTCCTATACCTCCGCCAATTGTCTGTGGAAGTTTGCCTTCAAGAAGGAGTTTGTGGAACATAAGACTCTTGCGCTCTTCATTTCCACAAATCTTGAGCTGTCTTTCAAGTGCATCACGGTTTACCCTGATACCCATTGATGATATTTCAAATGCACTTTCAAGAACCGGATTGTATATGAGAATATCTCCGTTCAGCCCCTCAAGACTCTTGCGTACCAGTTGTCCGGTACAGTCGGTAAATGTATCTTCACCTGTTGGAGTAGACCAATCATCATAGTCCGAAGAGCGTCCGTCGTGCTTTGTTCCGTCACCAAGCAGACCGCCAATTCCTCTGATAAAGACCGCTCCATATTTTTTGCAGATCTCATTCTCACGCTCCTTTGGAGTGAGTCCCGGATACATGAGTCTCAACTCTTCCGAATGTATGAAAAAGATGCTGTCGGGGAGAAATGGTGAAAATACAGGATATTGCTCAGATAACAGATATTCAGTCTGCTTAAGAGCCTTATATATGCTGTCAACGGTTTCGTGCAGGTACTCAACACTCCTTTGGCTGTCGAGCATAACCTTTTCCCAGTCCCACTGGTCAACATAAATTGAGTGGATATTGTCAAGCTCTTCACATGGCCTCAAAGCATTCATATCGGTGTAGATACCTTTGCCTGGCTCAATATGGTGCCTCCATAGGGTATAGCGTTTCCATTTTGCCAAAGACTGCACAATCTCAACCTTTGAGCCCTCACCAAGAGCGTTTACATCAAATGATACTGGAGCCTCTGATCCCGACAGATTATCATTCAGACCTTTGCCAGCCTCTACAATGATAGGGGCAGTTACCCTTCTCAATTTGAGTTGGGCCGAAAGTTGTTGCTGGAATGTATCTTTAATGAATTTGATGGCTCTCTCAGTCTGCCAAACATCAAGTTTTGAAACGTATCCTTCGGGGATAAAGACTCTGTTCATAGTGGTGCAAATTATTTCTGGTTCATTTGAATCTGCAAATCTATAAAAAAAAGGATAATTCGTAATTCTTTAAGAACATTTCTTTCTGCGAGGTGTTTTAAAATAGATCTTTTTACGGGTTTTGCTCAATTTTTGCAGTGAAAATTTGGGGAATGATTATTCCAATCAGATCCTAATTAATAGTTGTTAATAAAAATATAGGTGCTATGAAAAAAATCATGATTGTACTGGCTTCTCTGTTTGCATTTACCTTTACGGCAAAAGCCTCAGATGACAAACCAATAACATTTGACCAGTTGCCGCAGACCGCTCAGCAGTTTGTAAACAAATATTTTGGTGACAGAACCATCTCTTTGGTAAAATCAGAGAAGGATTGGGCCGGTAATAGCTATGAAGTTTTATTCAGCAATGGCGATAACCTTGAATTTGACAAGAATGGAGTATGGACCAGCATCGAATGTAAGGCTACAGCGGTTCCTGATGCAGTAGTTCCAAAGCAGATCGTTGATTACGTGAACAATAACTGCAAGGATGCAACAATAAGAAAGCTTGACAAGGAGAGGAGAGGCGCGTATGAAGTGGAACTCTCAAATGGACTGGACCTCAAATTCAACAGTTCATTCGAACTTGTTGAGATAGACGACTGACATTAAGGCCCGTATCTGTTTTGCACAGCATCGGATAGGTTCGGGAAAGCTATTTGGAATGTGGCAGCAGTCAAAGGAGCATGACTGCAGGGATTGGGCCGATAGGGAGCTATAACTATTTATAGCTCTCTATGAATTGCTCCAACGGTATCTGGATGCCAAGTTTCTTCAGTAGCCTTGATTTTTTGTTATAGATGGTACCAAGGTTGGTGGTATTGAAGAGTACTGCAATCGACATTGTTGAGTATTTTGCGCAGATCAGAGCCAAAAGGCGCTCTTCATCATGAGTGATGGTCGGGTGGTCTTCTCTTATGCGGCCTATTATATCATTGTACTGAAGGTTTACGATGGCGCAGATGTCATCAATGTTTGATGTTGTGGCCTTGTCAAGTTCCATTGCCTCCTTGAAATGCTTGACAAATTTCTCGGGGTAGTCAATGAATTGATATGAGCTGCTGAGAAGTTTGTTTGTGGTGTCAAGCCTGCGTTGGAGTGATTCCATGAGTTTCCCGTCATTGTGTGCCTTGTTGTCAGAAAGGGACTGTATGAGCGACTGGAGAGAGGATTTCTCATTATGCATCTGCTCAATGAGTGAGTCATATTTCTCATTCTCCCTTCTTCTCTTTTGTACAAATATGATAATTACAGAAATTGTCAGAACCAGAACAAGAATCATGGCTACTATAATGAAAAGTCTTGAGTTGGCCTTTATGTCTGCTTTCTGTTTTTCAATTACAGCCTTCTGATGGTTATATACCTCTTCAAGGTTGGCAATATTCTGCGAGGTCCTGGACAATCTTACAGAGTCTGTAAATCTGATTTCAAGCAATTCATATTCAAGAGCCTTTTCAAACTCTCCGGTCTTGGAGTAATAGTCAGAGAGGAATACATACTCTTTGATCTTGCTCCAATCTTTGCTGTATTTGTCATAATAAGCACGCGCCTCCACAAGGTTGCCAATTCCAAGGTGGCTCTCTGCAAGCCTGTATGTTACATTTGGCTCGTATATCTGGTCCTTGATCCTCACTCCGAGCAGCAGAGACTTGTCATATTTGCCCTCAAGATTGTTGATGGCCATCAGAAGTGTAAGGTTTATGGTCTCAATAGTATTGTTCCTGGAGAAATTTATTTTTGTAAGTCTGATTGACTCCCTCAGACAGAAGCGGGCACTATCGGTATATTTGGTAAACATATATGCTGTTGCAAGATTGGTATACAGCAAAGGCAGTCTTGCTTTGTTGCCTCCTCTTTTACACTCTTCTATCGCTTCAGTGAATTTGGATATCACTGCATCGTGATTGGAATATATATATAAGTGGAGTTGGGCGATGCTCTCCTTTATACTTACCAGTAGTGCAGTATTGTCGTCACCGGGTGTGAGTGCAAGTCCCGCTTCAGCCTCCTTATATGCTTTCATTGCTTCAAAGTACATTCCGTTTGAGGCATAGTTGTTGCCGGCGACTAGCAGTCTTAATGCATTATGATTGTAATGTTCGGTAGGATGAAGTTCTTGTCTTATGCTCCTTTTCTCATTTTTTGTTTGTGGAGATGAGAATATGGCGCCCCTGAGTAGTGTTGACCCTTCATCATTTGGAACGGAAAGCCTTATGTCATATCCCAGACTGTCTTTAGATAAGATGGCTTTTGTAATGTCCGGTTCAGATATGAGCAAAGGAAGGCTTGGTTTGTAGTTGGGGTGGAAATAGTAAGGATTATATCTCTGCAGTGTATCTTCAGAGAAAGTCCTGATCTCCGATTCCATTAAATTATAGTCTTTGAGGGGAGAGTCCTCTCCAAATTTATTGTTGTCTGCACCGGTCGAGCATGATGATAATGCAAACAATGATAATGAAATCAGCAGGATATGTTTTATGAGTCTATTCATTCGGTATATATTTGTATTACTGAATCATACCACAGGCACTGTTCCATTCAAGGGTCTTGTAGTAGCGGTCAAGTTCGCTCTCGTTGAAATATGGAATATATGTACTCAATCCGCTGAATTTCTCACTGTTAATCGGAATACTGATGAAGTATGGAGTGGCTGCTTTGTATATGACTGCCTTATTTATTGCCTCATTGAATTTGGCAGCCTGCTCCTGCGTTGCAATCTTTCCAATAAAGTCCTCAATGTCATAAAACCAGTGCTTGTTGTTTCTGAAGTATTGTTGTATCCCTTTTATGTCAATAGAACTGATCTTATCTCTTCCTGTGTCAAATATCTCTTTGGCAACAGTTGCTACATTCTCAAGTTCTGATGTCTTTACAACAGAAACAGTTGCATATCTGAGCGAGGTCTGGCTATTGTAGAAGTTGTAATACTCCTTTGCGGTGGCTGTCAAATCTGTAGGGTTGCTGAACAGATGCTGCATTATAAGCGAGTAGGGCATTCCGTTGGCAAGAGTTTCGGTAGGGGAGAAGAGCAGATAGTCAGTAGAGTCCTTCAACTGGTATGCAACCTCAATTCCACCCATAAGGCAGGCGTCAAATATCATAAATGAGAATTTGAATGGGAGGGCATTCACCAACTCTTTAATGTCAATTTCAGACCCCTCTTCGCTGCCAAAACTGCGTGAAAGTATTCCATTGTTGTTCCCCTTTACCATTTTTACAATCTCTGCGTAGGGATCTTCACCATTGATGTATTCTTGGAATGGATTGGTATGGCTGTTCTGCTGCATATTGTCAAGTGGGTAGCTGCCGTCTGAAGCCAATGATCTCTGCGGGTTTGTGGCATAGTAGTTTACAGGCAACCAACCAGTGGCATGCGACCAGAGTATGAGACCGTACTCCTCTGCAGGAAAATATGTTGCAGTCACATTTATTGCACTTTTGAGTGATGACGCCGTTGCAGAGTTGCGTGGTGGGAAGCGGTATATTGTATCTACAGCTACAGCTCCCGTTTCATTATGGGTTATATTAAGCAACAGCGGATTCTGGTTGGGATAGTGGTAGTATACAACAAGGTTGCCGTCATCTTCAGGAATATATCCCTTCTGCATATCGGCCAGATTGTTCTTGGCATCTTCGCTCAAATTGTTGTTAGCCGCCATGTAAACCAGAATTGTTTTTCTCTTTTTCTGGAACTCTTCCGGTGAGCCCTTGACCTCCTCGCAAGAGGGAAGTAACATAATTGCCAGAATGGATATGAGCAGATATTGGATTTGTTTTGCCATTGCTTTAGTTGTTGTTTGTCTTTTCTATTTGCAGATTGTCACCTGCGTGGATTGTTTCAAAATTTATGCCTGTATTGTGTATGCTTATGGCTTGAAAATGAAGTATACGGCGAGCACAAGGAATACGCAGGCTATGAGATGGTTCATCCTGAATGTCTCTGTCTTGAAGAAGAGCAGGGAGAAGAGGACAAAAACCACAAGTGTAATTACCTCCTGAATGATTTTTAGCTGCATCAGTGAGAAGGGGCCACCAAATGATTTGAATCCTATTCTATTGGCAGGTACCTGAAAACAATACTCAAAGAAGGCTATAAGCCAACTTATTATGATAAAACCCAGCAATCCCCATTTTGGAAGGAGCTTGTCTGTATTGAACTTGAGATGACCATACCAGGCCATTGTCATGAAACTGTTTGAAATTATCAGTAGAAGTATTGTAAGTGCCCCTTTTCCCATAATTATTTCTTTTCTGAAAAAGCTCTTCTTAAATAAACAATTGGTCAATTTAGTGGTTAGTGTTGTAAGGAATTTTACAACAAACGACAAAAGTAGGAAAAAAAAGCATATATTTGCTTTTGCTCCCTACAAAGTTTTAATAAAGCACAAAGTTATGAGACCAAACACATTATTGGCATTTATTGGAGGAGCACTTGCTGGTGCAGTGGTTGCCTTACTGTATGCTCCCGACAAAGGGGAGAATATTCGCAGAAAGATCAAGGAGAGGGCAGAAGATGAGTATAACAGCTTAAGAACCAAGATGAAAGGGGAAGAGTGCTGTCATACAGCCAAGGAGGAATCTGCGGCAGAGTAGCAATTCTGAAGTTTGATGGTCTGTCTGCGGGAGCCGGCAGACCTCTCTTTTACCTGATTTGACAAATTGTTTTACCGGTAACTTTTTTAGTTATGGAAGAAAATATCAGACAGAACAATCCATTTGAGGAGATAACAGACTCTGCCAAGGAGTATGTGAATCTCAAGATGGATGAGTACAAGTTGAGGGGAGTCGAAGGGCTCTCCACGCTCTTCAATACAGTGTTGTTTATAATTATTGCTGCAATAATTGCCGGAGTTGCGCTGCAGATGCTGGGGCTTGCTGCCGGGTATGCAATAGGGGAGGCTACAGGCTCCACAGCACTTGGCTTCACAGTCATGGGCGTGCTGTTCATTATTGCAGTCTCTATACTTTGCCTGTTCAGAAAGAGACTTTTTGTAAACCAGCTGATAAGGATATTCATTAAACTCTTCTTTGACGATGGAAAAAAATAGATTGTTCACGAAGAAATATGGCAGTGGTATAGACTATAGCTCAATCTCGAATATTGAGCAGCTGCATGCCGCCAGGGAGAGGCTCCGTAATATGATCGAATTGAAGGAGTATGAGTTTGAAGGTGATGTAAGGGCATTCAAGGAGGCTTTGAATCCTGTAACATATATAAACAGACTCATTACAAAACTCTACTCCCTTGACCATCTTGTGAAATATTTTCTGCAGGGATATGATTTTGTGCGTAATTGGTTCAACGGCAAAAGGGAGGAGTACTACCATGAACATCAAGGCCCGTCGGGACAGAGTGGTGGCACTATGGAGGCTGATGGGGCCGTGGCAGAAGAGGCAGGACGAGGCGTGAAGGAGTGACTGTCGGGAAAAAGATTTAACTTAAAAAACTAATATAATGAAATTGAAGACTATGGCATTTTTATGCAGTTTGGGGATGATTGCTGCATCATGTTCCGGCACTACCCAGACAAAAGAGGAACCGTTCAAGTATGTTGTTGATGAATTTGCTGATCTGCAGATTCTCCGTTATCAGATCCCTGGATGGGATGATTTGACATTCAATCAGAAGGCATTCATATATCATTTGAGTGAGGCCGGCAAATGTGGCAGGGATATTCTTTTTGACCAGAACTGCAAGTATAACCTGCAAATCAGAAAGAGTCTTGAAAATATAATCAACAATTACAGTGGAGATAAGGAGTGTGATGAGTACAAGAATTTTCTTGTATATGCCAAGAGGGTATTCTTCAGCAATGGTATCCATCACCACTATGCCGAGGACAAGATTATTCCGCAATGTTCTCAGGAGTATTTCAAGGGACTTATGGAGGCTACCGGACAGGGTGATGCGTGTGCTGAACTTCTTCCTGTAATTTTTGATGCTGAACTTTATGCTCAGCGTAAATATACCGGCAAGGATAAGGATCTTCTTCAGGCTTCTGCAGTCAATTTCTATTGTGGAAACATTACAAAGGATGAGGCGAATGCATTCTATCAGAAGATGGAGAATCCTAAAGATACCACACCTGTATCATACGGCTTGAACAGCAAGCTTGTAAAGGAGAATGGTGTGATAAAGGAGCTTGTATATAAAGCAGACGGCCTTTATGGCAACAGTATCAGGGAGATTATAAAACATCTGAAGAATGCCTCTGAATTTGCTGAGAATGATGTTCAGAAAGATTATATTGCAAAACTTGTCAAGTATTATGAGACAGGTTGCCTCAAGACTTGGGACGAGTACAATATTGCTTGGGTACAGGATACTCTCTCTCAGGTAGATTTTGTAAACGGTTTCATTGAGGATTATAATGACCCTCTTGGTCGCAAGGCTACATGGGAGTCTGTTGTGAACTTCAAGGATATGAAGGCCTCGGAGAGAACCGAGACCATAAGTGAAAATGCACAATGGTTTGAGGATAACTCTCCTATTGACAACCGTTTCAAGAAGGAGACAGTTAAGGGTGTATCGGCAAAAGTCATTACAGTGGCAAGTCTGGGTGGTGATTGCTTCCCTTACACAGCCATTGGAATCAACTTGCCTAATGCAAACTGGATCAGAAAGGATTATGGTTCAAAATCGGTTACAATTGCCAATATTACTGATGCCTACAATAAGGCGGCTGAGGAGGCTCCAAAGAGTGCTACTGATGAATTCTATTGGTCTGATACCGATAAGGCCTTGATAAAGAAGTATAAAGGCATTACTGGTGATTTGCATACCGATTTGCATGAGTGCCTTGGTCATGGCTCCGGACAGTTGTTGCCTGGTGTATCATCAAATGCATTGGGTGAGTACAATTCGGCATTGGAGGAGGCACGTGCAGATCTGTTTGCACTATATTACCTTGCAGATGAGAAACTGGTTGAATTGGGCATTGTGCCTGATGCGGAGGCTTATAAAGCCGAGTATCTTGGCCAGATAGTGAACGGCCTGTTCACTCAGTTCAACAGGGTTGAGTTGGGCAAGACCAATACCGAGGCGCACATGCAGGATAGGAAACTTATTGCAGACTGGTGCTATGAGAAGGGTCTGAAGGAGAACAATCCTGGTGCAGAGAAGGATGTGATTGAGAAGATAGTGAGAGATGGCAAGACATACTTCGTGATCAATGATTATGTGGCATTGAGAGGTCTGTTTGGAAGACTTCTTGCCGAAATCCAGCGCATAAAATCTGAAGGTGATTATGCTGCAGGTAAAGAATTGATTGAAACTTATGCGATAAATATTGACCCTCAGCTACATAAGGAGGTGAGGGAGCGTTACGCATCTTTGCAGCTAAAATCATACAAAGGCTTTATCAATCCTGATATTGTCCCTGTTGAGGAGAATGGTAAAGTTGTAGATTACAAAGTGGTTTACAACAGTGATTTCTTGAAACAGATGTTGGAGTATGGTGCAAAATACTCATTTGAGTAGGCCAAAGTTGTGGAACAGCAACTATTTGAAGGTGTGGAGCGCGAACTTCATGATATTCTTTTCGTTCATGCTCCTCACTCCTCTGTTGCCCTTGTATTTGAGTGAAACATTCGGGGCAGACAAGCAGATGATCGGTATAGTATTGTCGGGTTATACGCTTACTGCCCTTATAATAAGGCCATTCAGTGGCTTTTTGGTTGACAGTTTCCCAAGACGTACAGTCTTGCTGGTGAGTTATTTCCTTTTTACACTGCTCTTTGCAGGCTATCTGGTAGCCGGTTCTCTGGTGCTTTTTGCAATAATACGTACTTTGCACGGAGCTCCTTTTGGGGCATCTACAGTTTCTAACAGTACTGTGGCGATTGATGTTCTCCACCCCTCAAGAAGGGCTGAAGGCATAGGTTATTATGGCTTGAGCAATAATATCGCAACAGCTATAGGACCTACGGTGGCCCTTATGATTTATGGCGTATGTGAGAGTTATGATGTGCTTTTTGTGATTGCCCTGCTTGTAGCTGCTGCCGGTCTGGTTATAAACAGCACACTTGACCTGAAACCGAGAGAGACGGTCAAGGATAAGGCACCGGTCTCTCTGGATAGGTTCATACTTCTCAAGGGTTGGAGCCAGGGCCTGTGTATGATATGCTATGCATTCTCCTATGGTGTATTGGCAACATACATAGCAATATATGGCAAGAATGAGCTGGGGATTACCGGTGGAACAGGACTTTTCTTCATGCTGCTGTCAATAGGCCTGATATTGTCGCGTCTAATTGGCAACAGATCACTAAGGGAGGGCAAGATTGTTGAGAATGCTTCCGGAGGTGTGGTTGTGGCACTTGTCGGATACCTTATATTTGCAGCATTACATAACCATTGGGGGTATTATGGTGCGGCTCTTGTAATAGGGTTGGGCAACGGACATATGTTCCCTGCTTTTCAGACAATGTTCATAAACCTTGCCTCAAATGAACAGAGGGGAACGGCAAATTCAACCCTTCTTGTCTCTTGGGATATAGGTGTGGGATTGGGTATTCTTGTCGGTGGAAGTGTGGCGGAGCATTTAGGTTACCATCAGGCCTTCTGGACCGCATTTGGAGTAAATATGTTGGGAGTTGTGTTGTTTTACCTCTACTCCCGAAGAGATTTTCTGAAAAACAGATTAAGGTAATTATGGGTACTTTTGAACCTAAAGCAATAGATGATTCAGCCTGGGATGGCATTCTTCTGGGAGATGTAAAGGCCGGATTCCCCTCTCCAGCAGAGGAGGTAAGGGAGGAGTTTGACCTCAAAGGAATGCTTGTAAGACATCCTGCCTCTACCTTCTATTTTAAGGTTGACGGTTTTTCCATGGTTGATGCAGGAATGGAGGATGGCGACATAATCATAGTTGACAAAAGCCTTCATCCATATGACGGATGCAAGGCAATCTGTTACATAGACGGCGAGTTTACTGTAAAGCATGTAGAGATATGCAATGAAGAGATACGTCTTGTCCCAATGAACAGATCCAATCCAAGATACAAGACCATAGTGGTATCTCCGGAAGATGAATTTGCAATCTGGGGAATCGTTACATACGTCATAAAAAAGATGTAGTTTTACATTTTCAGATACACTTTTCTGTTATGTATGCATTGGCCGACTGCAATAACTTCTTTGTCTCCTGCGAAAGGGTTTTCCGTCCCGATCTTGAGGGGAAGCCTGTTATTGTCTTGTCCAACAATGATGGTTGTGCCATAGCCAGAAGCAATGAAGCCAAGGCTATCGGGATAAAGATGGGAGATCCTCTCTTCAAGATAGAGCACCTTGTGAAGAGATATGGTGTGACAATTTTTTCCGGGAATATGTCGCTATATGGAGATATGTCAAATAGGGTGAGGCAGGTTCTCCGTTCTGCAGTTCCGGCAATAGAGGTATACTCCATAGATGAGGCTTTCCTTGATTTGAACGGGATGGCGATGGATTTTGATGCCTTTGCCAAGAGTCTTTCGTATAGGTGCAGACGCTTTACCGGCATACCTGTTTCCGTTGGCGTTTCCCATACGAAAACATTGGCAAAGATAGCAGCCAAACTCTGCAAGCAGTATCCAAAACTCCGAGGCGGCTGCTATATGTACCGTCGGGAGGATATAGAAAAGGTGCTTGGCCGTTTCCCTATTGAGGATGTCTGGGGTGTAGGAAGACGCACAGCGGCAAAGCTGCATAGTTTGGGAATACGCACTGCTTATGATTTTACACTCATGGAGGAGCAGAGGGTGCAGTATCTCTTTGGCATAATTGGGGTAAGGACTTGGAAGGAGCTCAGAGGTATTCCTGCCATAAGGTTTGAAGATGTTGTTGTTGCTAATCAGTCCATAAGCAATACTCGAAGTTTTTCCAAAGAGATTTACAATATTGAGGAGCTTACAGAGCAGGTGGCAACATTTGCAACTATGACTGCGGAAAAACTCAGGAAACAGCACTCAGTATGTTCAGATCTTGCAGTATTTGTACGCACAAACCGTTTCAAGGATGATATAGAGCAGGTTTATGCCAATGAACTGATCACATTCCTGATACCTACCAACAGTACCAACAAGATAGTGGAGGCTGCCATTAATGGTCTGCGTAGAATATTTGTAAAGGGGTGCGGATACAAAAAGGCTGGCGTTACAGCATCCGGAATAATACCCGAAGATGGTGTTACCGGCTCCCTATTCGAAGATGTGGCACTTTATGAGCAGGATAACAAGCTGATGAAGGCAATGGATGCAATAAACGGATGTTATGGAAAGGGTACGGTAAAACTCGGCTCTTTGGGGAGTGGACTTATTAAAAATACCCATGAGCATGAATCCCCCCATTATACCACAAGAAAAGAGGATTTTCCTAAAGTAAGATAAATTTTTTTAATAGGTGCAAATAAATTATATTTGCGTGCTTTTAACAAAAAAGACAAATTTTAAATTTAAATCACATAATTTCTGACAAATTGTAAGAACCTACCCAAAAGATGAGACAAATATTAACCTTGTTGCTTTCAACCTTTGCTTTGTGCATGATTCTCTCCGGCAGCGCTTCTGCACAAGATAAAAATATAGTCAACCTTCAAGCTGAGGTAAGGGTAGATTACCAATATGAGGGGATAGATGGAGAAAAGGTTACAGACAACACAGGATTTAAAGGAAAATATCTGAATGTAATCCTTAACGGCAATATAAGCAAGTCATTTTCTTACTCATACAGACAAAGGCTCAACAAGGCTCACTCTTCCCAAAGCTTCTTTGATGCAACAGACTGGATCTATCTGACATACACACCCGATGACCATTGGAACTTCTCGGCAGGAAAACTGGTTGTGGGAATTGGCGGATATGAGTATGACAGGGCACCGATAGACCTATACAGCTGTTCAGAGTTCTGGAACAATATACCTTGTTACCAGTTTGGAGTGAATGCAGGATACAAATTCAACGAGTCAAAGGATCAGTTGCTTTTTCAGGTTTGCCAGAGCCCTTTCAGGGATGTATATGGGGAGGATACATATGCATATAACTTCATGTGGTACGGATCACATGGTTGGTATAACTCAATCTGGTCTGTGAACATGATAGAGTACAGCACAGGCAAATTCATCAACTATATAGCTCTTGGCAATAATTTCAGGTTCGGAGATTTTAGTCTCAACCTTGATTTTATGAACAGAGCAACATCGCATCAGACATTCCTTTTCAAGGATTGTTCGGTAATGGGTGAACTATCATTCTCACCTGCCCATTGGGTAAACATATTTGCAAAGGTTACTTATGATGTGAACAAAACAGACCGTATGGCTGATTTCTGTGTTCTGCCCGGAACGGAACTTACAATGTATGGTGGCGGATTTGAGTTTTTCCCGTTGAAAAAGTCAAAGAACCTCCGTTTTCATGCAAACTGCTTCCATTCAAAAGGTACAAATGGCAATCCTGACGGTACTATGCTCGACAAGCGCACTATACTTGATGTGGGCGTAAAGTGGAAGATGAATATATTGTCAGTGCCCAAAAAGAGGTGATGCCGGCAATTGATTTTAACCTGATAACCTAATTCAAATCAAAATAATGAAAAAAACATCTATCTCAAAATATATCCCGACAGGTGTTCCGTGTCTGCTTATTGTGGGTGGTATATTTTACTATTTGGGCGCCAAGATGGGTACGCCCAATATGCTCAATACCATAATGAAAACAGGGCATGATCTTCTGTTGAACACTGTATTCTACCTAATGGCGATATGTGTCATAACAGGAGCTTTGGGCAAATTGTTTATAGAGTTCGGTGTTGTAAAGCTGCTTGAGAAGATTTTGAGACCTTTGATGGGCCCGCTGTTCAATATGCCGGGTGTTGCTTCATTGGGTGCTGTTGTTACATTTTTGTCAGACAATCCGGCAATCATCTCATTGGCTCAGGACAAGAGTTTCGCAAGATATTTCAAGAAGTATCAATTCATCTCCCTTACAAACTTTGGAACAGCCTTTGGAATGGGTCTCCTTGTTATGGTATTTATGATGGGCCAGGGATTCTTCAAGGAGCCGGTAATTGGTCTTGTGGCTGCAATGTGCGGTTGTATTGTATCTACACGCCTGATGCAGCGCTTTGTATTAAAGGCATATCCTCAATACAAAGAGGAGTGTGCCGCTGAGTTGCCTGAGGTTGATGAAGTAGAGACTAAAGTTGAGGAAAAATCACTCTTCTTGAGAATTCTGAACTCTCTGCTTGATGGTGGAAAATCTGGTGTTGATGTGGGAATTGCAATCATTCCTGGAGTGCTGATCATCTCCACATTTGTCATGATCCTAACTTTTGGTCCTTCGGAGAGCGGTGAGTATACAGGTGCTGCCTATGAAGGTGTGGCATTGCTTCCATATCTTGCCAACAAGGTAGGATTCATATTTGAGTACCTCTTCGGCTTTACAGATCCTCATGTAATTGCTTTCCCAATTACCGCATTGGGTGCTGTAGGTGCTGCTTTGGGAGTTGTTCCAAACTTTGTTGCCCAGGGTTGGATGGATGGTAACGCAATTGCAGTATGTACAGCAATAGGAATGTGCTGGAGCGGTTATTTGAGTACTCATACAGCCATGCTCGATTCTTTGGGATATAGGGAACTTACATCAAAGGCTATACTTGCACATACAATAGGGGGTCTGGTGGCCGCCATTGTTGCGCACTGGGTTTTTGTACTTGTCTCATTGTTGTAATTTGAATAAAAAGGATATTTTGAAGCGCACAGAGTATGCAACTCTGTGCGCTTATTTGTTTGTGAATTAGCGTATTGTCGGTTATATGCCCGCAACATTGGGAATGGGGTGTGCATTTTGATGAAATCAATTCTATATTTGTGTTGCAAGAACCCTGAATTTTAAAATGGAAAATATATTTAACCAAGAAACAGACTTGACGCCGCAGGACTCAACCTGCCTTAAAATGCCGGTGGAGTATTACGAATATGAGGAGACCACCCTGGAATTTATGGAAGGTTGGGATCAGATATATGGAAATGTTCCCGATACGGTCAAACCGGTTATGGTATACAAGTATGAACTTGATGCCGTTGTTGTAAAGTTGGCAGATATACAGAAGCAGAATACCATTCTGGTATCACTCATTCTTCTGATTGTGGTTTTGGTATCTGCTTTGGCATACTATATATACCGGAGAGTGAGTTCAAAAATGAAAAAAGAGAATTTTGCAAAGAAACTCCTCTCACAGCAGGCCGCCACCCTGCCGGTATTTACTGATAAAGTGAACAAGTTGAGCGGAAAGAGCATCAAATTCTCCTCATCTCTGTATGATGAATTCCAGGAGGCAATAGATATGGTTAAGGGGGCGAGAAAGAGCGGTATAGTGGAGATTGTAAATGATAATGAATTTCTGTCGAGTTACCCGTATATAAAGGAACTCCAATTCCTTACGCCACAGGAAAAACTTGTGCTCATATTGAGTGAAGAGAGTTTTACAACAGCTGAGATTGCCCTCCATTTGGGCATTTCAGATAACTCTGTAAGGGCAATAAAGACCCGGATCAGGAACAAGATGGCCCAAAATGGAGATTCCATAAAGAGTAAAAGAAAATTCAAAATATTGAAATAACAATAAAAACAGGTTTATTATGAATAGAAAAAAATGCTGTTTTTCATGCATCAGGTGTCTGGTACTTTTGTGTACCCTCCTTTTGAGTTCCAATCTGTTTTCCCAATATAAAGCGTATACGGTTGCCCACAATAGGGTGGATTCAGTTTCAGATGATCATCCTGTGCCATTGGCTTTTGTTGCAAAGAATATCAAATTCAAGAAGAATGGCGGATTGAACGAGTTTACAAGATGGGTCTATGATAACATGAAATATCCCGAGAATTGTAAAAAAGAGGGTATTCAGGGGCGTGTAATGCTCAGTTTCATTGTGACTGCAGAGGGTGATGTGACTGGAGCAAAAGTTCTCAGGGGAGTGCACCCTGAACTTGATGCGGAGGCCTTGAGGCTTGTAAAATCCTCTCCAAAGTGGGAGTCGCCGGGAGTTGACGTAAGTGGCAGGACGTGTGCTACACGAGTTGTATTTCCGGTCATTTTCCAGTTGACGGGGGCAAAGGCTTTTGTGGCAGGTGAAAGATTTGCCTCATTGGGTGATGGGGTCTATTTGGCCAATTCATATTTCCTTTCCAAAATGCCCGGGTTTGCCGGAGGAGGCAGCAATGAGTTTCTCAAATGGATATATTCAAATATAAGATACCCCGAACAGTGCATTGGAAGTAATGTTGGAGGACGGGTTTTGGTTTCGTTCGTCATCAATGAAGATGGGTGGTTGAGTTATCCAAGGATTATAAGGAGTTCCTCTAACCGCTTTCTTGACAGTGCTGCCCTCAGTGTCGTGTCAAATTCGCCAAGGTGGACTGCCGGTGAGAGGGATGGCCAACGTGTCAAGTCAAGGGTTACAATTCCAATCGTTTTCCAGCCGGTAAAGGCTGCTGCACAAGGCAGTGATGAGAGCGCTTTTATCTATTCAAAAGGGACAATGGTCTCTCCATTGTTTACTATTGGTTCAAATTCGGGTATTTATACTCCCAATACCCAAAACAATTTCACTGTGTGGGTATTCAATAATGTAGACTATCCCGATGAGGCGAGAAAAGAGAAACTTCAGGGACGTGTCATTGTTTCGTTTGTGGTAAATGAAAAAGGAAAGGTTACCAATGTGAATGTTGTAAAAGGTTGCCACAAAGTGCTTGATGAGGAGGCTGTAAGGGTTATCAAATCATCACCGGACTGGGTGCCTGCGAGAATTGATGATGTGGCCGTTCCTGTAACTTATACATTCCCTATTGTATTCCAGTTGAGATAATCGGTTTCATAGGCTTATTTGTTTTTGGACGTATTGTTCCATTTTCAATGGGATTGCCGTAAGGAATGGAAAAGAGGCGAAGCAATTGTGCTCCGCCTCTTTTTAACATCAATTCAATTCAAATCTTTAATTATTCTTTACCAAAGTATCTGTTGTACAAGCCTTTGAAGCCTTGTCCGTGGCGAGCCTCATCTTTACACATCTCATGAACGGTGTCATGGATGGCGTCAAGATTCTGCTGTTTTGCAAGAGTTGCAATGCGTTTCTTGTCTTCGCAAGCACCAGCCTCAGCTTCCCATCTCTTCTTAAGGTTTGTTTTGGTATCCCATACAACCTCTCCTATAAGTTCTGCAAATCTTGCTGCATGTTCAGCCTCCTCAAATGCATATCTTCTGAAGGCCTCAGCAACCTCAGGATAACCCTCTCTGTCTGCCTGACGGCTCATTGCCAAGTACATGCCAACCTCTGTGCACTCGCCTGTGAAGTGCGCTTTAAGACCCTCCATGATCTCAGGATCGCAACCTTGTGCAACACCAAGTCTGTGCTCGTCAGCCCAAGCTGTCTCACCCTCAGTCTCAACTACCTCTTTGAATTTCTCTCTTGGAACTTTGCATAGAGGGCACTTCTCAGGAGCCTCATTTCCTTCGTGAACATAACCGCATACTGTACAGATAAATTTCTTTTTCATAATTTCTATTTTTTAATTGTTTATTGATTTATTTCATTCTGTTTCCCTGTTGGGAAGATTATAATAATTATTTGTTGATACAAAGTTAAAAATAAATTCTCAACTTCCAAACAAATTTTGAAAAAATAGGCCAAAAAAGCAAATCAATATCCCTTAAATGGGAATGAATGGATTGAATTTGAGATAATTTTGGTCAATTGAGCAAAAAGATATATCTTTGCGCCTCTCAAAAAAGCATCTTTTTTGGTGCAATGGGGTCCGGAAAATCCGGACTGAGTAACACATTTTTTAAATTTTTATACAATGGATTCAATTAAAATTAAAGGTACTGCCAGAACAATCGGCAACAAACAGACCCTAAAACAACTTCGCAGACAAGGAGAGGTTCCTTGCGTGATGTATGGTCACAACTTGAACAACTTGATCTTCTCTATCAATGAAAAAGATCTTAAGAGAATCACTCATACTCCAAAATCATATATTATCAATATGGAGATTGAAGGTACTGAGCATCTTTGCGTATTCCACGAGGCTCAATATCATCCAGTAACTGACGAGGCTCTTCACGTAGATTTCTTGTCAATCTCTACTGACAAACCAGTTGTAATTGATATTCCTGTAGTTATCACAGGTAACTCAGAGGGTGTAAAACAGGGTGGTAAACTAATGGTTTCTTCAAGAAAACTTAAAGTTTGCGCTCCTATCGAGAACCTTCCTAACGAGTTGGTAGTTGATATCACAAACTTGCAGTTGGGTAAAACTATCGTAGCTGGTGATTTGTCATTCGAGGGCGTTCAGATGGTTTCTCCTAAGAGCACTATCGTATGTGCTGTTAAGATGACACGTGCTGCTCTTGGTGCTGCCGCTGCTGCTGCCGCTGCTAAGAAATAATTTTTAACAACAATATAAGGGTATGAATTTTTTAATCGCAGGATTAGGAAATATAGGCGCAGAATATGCCAATACCCGTCACAATATTGGATTTATGGTGCTGGATGCCTTTGCAAAGGAGTCCGGCACCACTTTTATATCCGGTAGGTACGGGTCAACTGCAGAAGTATCATACAGAGGTCATAAACTTACATTGTTGAAGCCCTCTACATATATGAACCTCAGTGGTAAAGCTGTGAACTACTGGATGCAGGAACTTAAGATCAAGCCTGAAAACCTGTTGGTGATTGTTGATGACCTTGCCCTTCCGTTCGGCTCTTTGCGTATGCGCAAGCAGGGAAGTGACGGTGGACATAATGGCCTTAAGAATATTACAGCCCTTCTCGGTCATAGCAATTATGCCCGTCTGCGTGTGGGGATAAGTGATGCTTTTGCAAAGGGACATCAGGTCGATTATGTTTTGGGCAAATGGAAAAGTGAGGAGGAGAAGGAGTTGCCTTTTATTCTTGACCGTGCAATTGATGCTGTGAAGGCCTATGCCTTTATGGGTCCCGACAGGGCTATGAATGTTTGCAATACCAAGCCCAAACCAGAAGAGAAATAGGTAACTCTAAGATATACAAAGGCCGGAATTATCCGGCCTTATTTGATTATTCATCCCAGTCATCTTCAAACGGCATCTCAAATCCGTCAAGAAGAGTCTCGATTTCTCTTCGCTCCTTTTTGGTTGGTCTGCCTGCTCCGCGCTCCCTTTTAAGGAAGAGTGTCTCATTTGGGGCAACCAACTTGTCAAGTTCTGATTGGGGAGTTATATTGGTTGCAAATTGGGGAACAGCCTGTGCTCCCTGGCGTTTGTCAATGGGACACACCACAAGGTACTGGTATCTTATGGGCCCTTTTCTGACTGTAATTATGTCTCCTGCCTTGATGCCTTTTGATGATTTTGCCTCAAAACCACCCACCTGGACCTTGCCTGTACGGCAAGCTTCAGCTGCATCAGAACGGGTCTTGAATACCCTTATTGACCATAAAAACTTATCTATCCTGACCTCTGGGGCAAACTCTTTTGGTGTCATAAAGATTATCTCTCAACTTCGTTGTTCCTTCTGTATGCATCCTCCACTATGAAGATCTCCTCATCTGCCTTGTGGAAATAGTATTGCTCGCGGGCAAATTTTTCCAGGCTGTCAAGATTGGAACGCAGCTCTTTGAGCTGTTCGTCGGTCTCCTTTATGGCCTCCTTATAATATCTCTTCTGACGCTCCTGGGCGGCAACATCTTTCATGTCGGAGTACCATCTTATCAGATTGTTGGTATCTATAAAGAGAATCCAGACAATAAAGAACAATGTTGCCAGAAAGTATTTGTTCTTTATTATCCTGAAGATTTTTGATGCAAAAAACTTTTTTAAGGATGTTTTTACCGACATTATACAGAGCTTACGAAATTTCAACAAAAATAGTAAAAACTTTTGTACCTTTGTATGGTTATCAATTATAAATATTAATCAAACAGTAAACTTGTAGATTATGAAACCTACGTTGTTGGTATTGGCTGCTGGAATGGGAAGTAGATATGGAGGACTGAAGCAGCTTGATGGAGTGGGTCCATGTGGTGAGACAATTATGGACTATTCGGTATACGATGCGGCCCGTGCAGGTTTTGGAAAGGTTGTTTTTGTGATAAGAAACCATTTCAGGAATGAGTTTGAACAGAAAGTTGTATCTAAATACAGGAATCTGATAGAGGTGGAGCTTGTTGAGCAGGAGATGGATAAACTGCCGGAGGGATTCACACTCAATCCTGAGAGGGAGAAACCTTGGGGTACAGGTCATGCCACTATGATGGCAGCTCCGGTTATTGATACACCTTTTGCCGTAATAAATGCAGATGATTTCTATGGTGCCAAATCTTTTCAGGTACTTGCTGATTTCCTTAAGGAACAGGTTGGCCAAAGAGGCAAATATTGTATGGTCGGCTTTTATCTCAACAAGACTTTGTCTGAGAGTGGCGAGGTTTCCCGCGGAATATGTTCTGTAAATGGTGAGAATTACCTTACCACTGTTGAGGAGCACCACAAGGTGAAGGAGAGCAATGGTACAATTACAGGTGTCGGAATGAATGGAGAAGAGAGAGTCCTTGATGGAAATGCCTATGCTTCAATGAATATGTGGGGATTTACTCCCGATGTGTTTGAGTATGGGCAGCAGATGTTCATAGATTTTCTTAAGGAGAATGAGAATGACCTCAAAAAGGAGTTCTATATTCCATTTATTGTGAATACAACCATAAATACCGGCCTTTCAAGTGTAAAGGTACTGAACAGTCCCGACAAGTGGTTTGGAGTTACATACCAGGAGGACAGGCCTGTTGTCATTGGCAGGTTAAAACAGATGACAGATGAAGGACTATATCCGAGTCCGCTATTCTGAAGAGTGTAAATTGAGGGCGGAGTTACCGCCCTCTAATCATTATAAAGATGTTCAGAAATCTTAAATATTTTCTTCCCTCATTCAACCAGTCGCTTCTTATTGTCCTGCTTCTGATAATAGCAGGAGGTATTGGTATGGGAGTATTGCTGGCTGTCTGCTATGGTGCAGCGGGTATTGCTATGGCCGACATCAATCCGCTCGTGATGTATCTGTGCCAGTTTGTACCACCATTCATTTATATTCTCTATAAGGGATCCGATACGGTAAAGGAGAATGGCCGCCTGATTGAAAAGGGGCTTTTTGACAGGATAGTCAAGCCGGTGCCGTTCAATACATACACTTTTGGAAATATCTCCTCACCGGTTGTTTTTCTGCTGGTATTTGTGGCAACACTTGCACTGATGGTGGCACTTGAGCCTCTCAATTCCATTGTGCCTATGCCTGACAGTGTAAAACAGATATATGCAAATATGCTCTCAAATATGGTTTGGACCTCTTTGAGTGTTGCTGTTGCTGCGCCTTTGGCGGAAGAGTTTCTTCTGCGCGGAACAATCTTGAGGGGAATGCTTTACCATTCTACACCTTTAAAGGCCATTTTATGGAGCGCATTCTATTTTGCACTTATTCACATGAATCTCTATCAGGCATTGGGGGCGTTCCTTATGGGACTGTTCATCGGTTGGATCTACTACAAAACAGGAACTCTATGGCTCGCTGTTCTGATACATTTTGTAAATAACGGTTCAAGTGTCCTGTTTACGGTTCTCAATCCTGAGATAGATGTGGAGACTACACTTATGGATATTATAACCGATTCATGGGGCATTGAGGCGTACATTGCCATCTTTACGTTATCGGTAGCAGTTTTTGTTGCCATACTATATTATTTTCATAAAAATCTTGATAATGGAAAAATCAAAAAAAATATATCCGCTTAAGTTTGAGCAAGGAACAGAGGTTCTTGATGAGAATGCCGTTGTAACAAATGGTTTTCTTGCAGAGAATACAGTAGATGACATAATTGATACATATCTTGGAGATCTCGTTGGTAACGATATCTTCCAATACTATAAGGGTGAATTCCCTCTGAAAGTATCATATATCACTCCAGATGTGGATATGCCGCTCCAGGCTCATCCCAATGATATGACCGCACTCGAGAGGTATGATGCATTGGGCTGTGCCAAAATATGGTATGTGGTTGAAGCCGACGCAAATGCCAGAATATGTGTAGGATTCAACAAGGAGATGGATGCCAGCCGTTTTTATGAGGGGTGTATCAATGGTACACTTGATGATGACCTTAATTTTATAACTCCGCTTCCTAGTGATTGCATATATATAAAACCGGGAACTGTTTATGCTGCTGTCGGGAAGATAAAAGTGGTGGAGATTGCACAGAATTCACGTGTAACATACCATCTTTATGATATGGCCAAAAAGAGTTCAGGTAAGGCTGCTCTAAGAGGCAATGCGGAGAGTGATTATCAGATGGAGGTAGCTGAGGCTATAGATGTGGTGGATTATGCCCCTTTTGATACCGACAGATACCTTTTCCGTAATATAAACGGAAATATTACAATAGCGGACACCTCAGATTTTATTGTAAAGATGAACCTTCTTGGGAGCGGTGTTGGCAAAGTTGGAGGCGATTGCGCACAGGTGGAGATCTCCCCTGAGAGTCTGGAGAGTTTTGTTGCTTTGCTCTGTTTGAAGGGGAGGGCAACTGTCAAGGCTCCCGACGGTTCAGAATATGATTTTGCTTCAGGTGAGTTTGTACTGCTTCCTGCCAATATGGAGCAGGTAGCTGTTTCTGCTGTAACCTGTAGCGGACCCGAAACTTCCAATAATGGGCAGACACTTGTTCTTCAGGCATATATGCCTCAGTTCGCCGATCAGGAAGATCTATATATGAACTACTATGAGGATGAGAGCGGTTATCCTGAAGGAAGCGGTCTTGATCCTGAAGATGATGAGTGTGATGACGACTGCTGTTGTGATGATGATTGCTCAGATGAGCATGATTGCGGTTGTGGCTCAGAACACCATGAATGTCACGGTCACCACCATGAGCACCATCATGAGCACCACCATCATCATACCACCGACAACTATTTTGCTCAAAATCCCAATATGGGCCCATTCACTCAAAAACAGTCAAATGATGATATGTTTGATCTCGAAAAGATCCACAGGGAGGAGAAGGAGAGGGGAGCCGACAACTCCAATGAGAGGTTTTTCAGAAGATAAGGTCAATCAGATTGTCTGACTCGTATGTGGGGCCTCCATCACAGGGTTTGTGGTATGGATTGTAGTAAAACTGGTCTATTCCAAAAATTTGTGCCCCTTCAATATCATTCGTGAAGTCATCGCCAACCATAAGGGCCTGTGATCTGATCTCAGGCCTCTTTTCTTTATTGGCATACATCTTCTCTCCGCATAGGGCTTCAAGTGCCCTCTTGAATATTATTGGGCAAGGCTTGTGTATACCCACCTCTTCAGAAATGAAAAAGGCATCGATATAGCCAATTATTCCTGAATTGCGCAACTTGCGGTACTGGACCTCCTTGAAACCGTTGCTTATTACAGCTATTTTACAACCGCGGGCCTTCAATGTTTCAAGAACCTCTTTGGCATTGGGTTCAAGGGCGGTTTCATATATCATCCGTTCAAGATAGGATTCGCCAAATAATTCGGAGAATGCGGTGATATTCTTCTGTTGCTCTGCAGTGTTATGGCCAAAGCTGCTCTCTTTACCGTTCTCCAGGCAAAAGAGCATGAATGTCTCCTGAAAACGCTGCGAACGGAGCTTCTCTTTTGTAATCTCCCCACGTTCATAGCGTTGCCACAGCACTTTGTTTATATCTTCATACCTCTTGAAAAACAGTTCTTTGTCGGTAACACCAATTCTCTCTGCGAGATTGAATTTATCAATAAGGTAAAAGATTGCATTCTTGGCATTCAGGTCAAATGCCCAAAGAGTGCGGTCAATATCAAAAAGATAATATTTGTATTCCTTTACCATATTAGTCGGCTTGCTGTATAACTGTGAGATTATGCGCTATTTTGTAAAATAGTCGATCATACGGTTTATGGCCCTCTGGCATACCGGACAGAATCCCGGGGCTTCATTGGTCCTCATCCTGCAGTTGTCTGCCGGACGGTACAGCCCCTTTGACATATATCCTGCCCCTTCGTAAACTCCAAGCTGAAGGGGTTGCTCCTTTACAGGTTCAGTAGGAATTGCAGTCCCTTCCGGTAGCATTGATCTCCATTTGCTGTCAAAATCAACCAATGAGGTGATATTTGGCTCCCAAGGTTCAACTTTGGTGTTGTACATCTCAAGGAAAGTATTGTCGGAGTCTACAAAATATTCATCTGCAAGACCTGCAAAACTGTGGCCGAATTCATGCACAAAGACCATTGGTGTTGTACGGTGGTCACTCATTCCAAGACCATAGAAATTGAAGATTCCTCCACCTCCATATTTCTCGGTGTTTACAATCACATACATTGCATCACAGGGGGCATTTGAGCATAGCTTACATACAAGAGTCTGATTCTCTGCTGTGAGGTATCTGTCGGAACGGAATGTGTAGAAGTTGGAATTTGCAGCTGTCTGTTTCCAGATGTCGTGGTGCGGAATATCAGTGCCAGATTCAAGTGAAACCGATTCAACTGCCCAGATGTTGAAATCATCTTTGCGGCTCTTGTATGGCTCAATGTCAAACAGATAGCCTACGTGTCTTTTTACGTCATTGCGGAACTTTTCCATCTCATTTGCTGTATATCCCTCAGCAATGAAAACAATGTCTACCTTATTCTGCGGGTGGCCGTTGTTGAGAATTGGGGTAACAGCAAAACTGTTCTCCTGTTCACGGTTGATGAGCTTGTCCTGAGGGTCAATTTCAAATAGGGCAAGTTCATTGTAGCTGCCATCCTTCCTCAAGCGCTCATAAATGATAACCTTGACACTGTGTTTTGGAAAAGGTATTCTGTATGAGCTGTTGAAAGCCCTCGATGTAGTGGTATTGAGAGCCTCTTCAGTTGTGCGCCACTCCTGGAAAAGTGTGTTGAAACCGGTAGCATAAAGCAGTTTGTTGTCTGCCGCATCACGTACTTCGAGGCGGTACTCACCATATACGAAATCCGGTACCAGTCTGTTTCTTGTGCCTGCCCAAATTGGTTCTGCCTTTAATCCCGACAAATATACATTCTGTTCCTTCCCGTTGCCTGCAAAGGTCAGGTCAAGACGTAATTGACCATCGGTAAAATGGCTGTAATATTGAGGATTGTCAGCAATCTCCTGTTTGGTAATTGCACCTTTGTAAGGTGTTTCCACGACATTTTGTGCAGTTTGGTATGCGGCTCCTGCACAATTCTGCCCGCATTGTGCAGAAACCGTAAACGGCAACAACATCAAAAGCGGGCAGAATAGTTTTTGTAGAATATGATTCATCTGATCTGTTTCTTCAGTTCTATAGTGTTCCTCTAAATGGGGATGGGTAGGATTACTTTCCCACGTAGTTCTGTGGAGTAATTACAAGAATTTCATTCTTAACTGAATCAGAGACCTCAAGTCCCTTTACAAACTCCTGTATACTCTCTTTGGTAATGCCTGCGTTACCGCGGGTGAGAGCCTTAAGTGCCTCATAAGGGTTAGGATAGCCCTCTCTGCGCAATACTGTCTGGATACCCTCTGCAACAACAGCCCAGTTTGCCTCAAGATCCCTGTCAAGGGCTGCCTCGTTAAGGATAAGTTTGCCAAGTCCCTTCTTCAACGATCTGAATGAAATCATGCTGTGCGCCAATGGAACACCGACGTTTCTGAGAACTGTCGAGTCTGTAAGGTCTCTCTGTAACCTTGAAACCGGCAGTTTGGAAGCAAGGTGGGCGTATAGTGCGTTTGCTACACCAAAGTTGCCCTCAGCATTTTCAAAATCAATAGGGTTTACCTTGTGCGGCATTGCAGATGAACCAACCTCTCCGGCTTTCACTTTCTGTCTGAAATACTCCATTGAGATGTATGTCCACATATCGCGGGCAAGGTCAATAAGGATTGTGTTTATGCGCTCAAGATTGTGGAAAAGGGCAGCAAGATTGTCATAGTGCTCAATCTGTGTTGTAGGATATGAACGTTTCAAACCTAATGTACCCTCAACAAAAGAGGCTGCAAAAGCATTCCAGTCAAACTGTGGATATGCAAAGTTATGGGCATTGAAATTACCGGTTGCGCCACCGAATTTTGCAGAATATGGAACGGTAGCCAACAATCTCTTCTGCTCCTCAAGTCTTGCTACAAATACATAGATCTCTTTGCCGAGGCGGGTAGGGGATGCCGGCTGTCCGTGTGTATGGGCAAGCATAGGAACATTCTCCCACTCTTTGGCAAGGCCTTTGAGAATATCAATTATCTCATCCAAAAGTGGCATATAACAATCTCTGATGCCCTCAAGCAGGCTCAACGGAACAGAGGTGTTGTTTATATCCTGTGATGTAAGGCCAAAGTGTACAAACTCGCTGAACTGCTCAATGCCAAGTTCTTTGAATTTCTTTTTTATATAATACTCAACAGCTTTCACATCATGGTTAGTCACCTTCTCAATCTCCTTTACCTCCTCTGCATTCTCAGGAGTGAAAGTGTTGTATATATCCCTTAGTGCTGCAAAATTATCTTTATTGAAGCCCTCCAGTTGAGGAAGCGGAATATTGCATAGGGAGATGAAATATTCAATCTCCACTCTTATTCTATATTTGATAAGTGCATATTCAGAGAAATATTGTCCAAGTTCAGCCACTTGTTTCTGGTATCTGCCATCAATAGGTGATACCGCCATCAATGAATTGTTTGACATATCGTAATCTATATTAATATTTAGGAACAAAAGGCAAAAATACAATAATCGGCAATATATTCAAATAGTGACAGTTATTATTTTTGTTCATTCCCATTTTGTTCAGCAGATGTTTCCATGACTTTTCCCGACAGATACTTGAAGTATACACGCTTTGAGATAAAGCGGACTATCAGAATCATAAAGAGAATGATGACAATGCATAGTTCTGCAAAGAGTTGTTCCTTCATTATGACATTTGCAGTAAGGATCTCTGCATCTTCTGAAAGAATTTTGCCAATTTTTGTGAACGGGTAGCTGTTGGCACTCCACTTCTTTGCAATTATGCCGTCATTGAGGTATGTAATTCCGCAGTTTGAACGGTTAAGGGCTATTGCTGTTTTATAATCGGTCTGAAATAGAGGATATGCAGCACCTCCAATCTCTTCAGATGTTCCGTTAAGCAGATAGAGCAATGCTCCGGATGCTGCAAGCGAGTCTCCAAGGCGGTTTATGGATTCCATCTTTCTCATCTCCAGATTGTCGGGATTATAAATGGAGAGAAGAAAAGTGGGTTGGTTTGTGCCGATAATATGATGTGTGACATCCTGGCCTTGTGAGTCCCTTACTATAAAATTGAGTGTGCCTGCATCTGATTCTGAACCATTTGATATGATAGTTCTGGTCTCCACAAAATTCCAGGTTGAATCAGGCAGATTCTCAAGTGTGAACTCCCGCTCAATGCCATCTTTGCTGTAGATGAAGGTGCTTTGGTACTCGGGTTGTGCACTTGAATCAAGTTCAGCCATAAGGTCGGTGCCAGGCTTGAATTGGCCGAAATCAATCTGTGGAAGAAAGATGAGGGCATAGGTAATTATTGCAAAAATGAATGAGGTGTAGGCCGTTATATATATCTTTTCCCATATATGGGCAGCAATTGGCTTAAATTTGTCGCGTTGGAAACAGATTATGAGCGCACATGCAAGAAGAACAATATTCTTATAGAAGGTCTGCCAGTTGGAGAGATGTATGGCCTCGCCAAAACAACCGCAATCCTGTACCGGATTGAAGATGGCTGAGTAGAGAGTCAGGAGTGTGAAAAATGATGTGAAAATGAGAGAGGCAGTAGAGAAAAATCTCATTTTTATACCCTTAAGCACACATACACCAATCAGGAACTCCATGCAGGCAAGTAAAACAGCAAAAGGCATGGAGATAAAGTCAAGGAATCCCAAATGGAATGCCTTGAGATATTCGTCAATTTTAAGCGCACCTCCTACCGGATCCATTGCCTTAAGAAACCCCGACAGTATAAATGTCACTCCAATTACAAACCTGCTGATTGCTCTGATTATAATCATATTACAAAATATTGTCCCTTAATAGGATTGTGTGGGAATAGTTCTGTTACTTAATTTGACCTCAATCAGGCACTGCTGCACGGGAGGCTGAAACTGCTATTTCCAGTGCGGCTCAAGTGCTTTTTCTATGTTTGCAAAAATCTTTTGAGGTGGAAGCATCTGGCCATCTTCTCCGCTACATTCAACCCTTACAAAATTATTGTCAAAAACAGTCTGCTCAAGATAGAGTTCCCTCACATCAATCTGGAACTGGATGTTGGCTTCATGAATGTCCTCTTTTCCCTGCAGATACTCCCTGTCTTCGCCTTCGCGGTTCTCCTTGAGTTTTTTATCAACAAAGGAGATAGGGACATCAAGGAAAAGGTTTACATCGGGTCTTGGAATCTTGTAGATGTTGTATTCAAGTTCAAAGATCCAGTTTCTCAACTCCCTCGCCCTCTCTTTATCCTTGATCTTGGAACATTGGTATGCAATGTTGGAGTAGACGTATCTGTCGAGCAGAACGCAACGGCCGTCATTGAGCCACTCACGTATCTGTTTGGATGCATCTCTTCTATCCTCAGCGAAAAGCAGTGCCACCAATTGTGGATGAACCTGGTCAATGGCTCCAAAGTCCCCTCTTAGAAATTTTGCAATCAAATCTCCGTAAACGGGAGCGTCAAAACGTGGAAAATGGAGATACTCAAGCCTTTTGCCCTTGCTTTGAATATATTCTTTAAGTAGTTTAACCTGAGTGCTCTTTCCTGCTCCGTCGAGCCCTTCCAATACTATAAGCATACAATCTCTGTTTTTTGCAATGAATGAAATTTTAAAATGCCCACAAACCACTCCCGCAAACCGACACAAATTTAAAAATTAAATGTGAGTTGGAAATTTTATTTTGGAGAAACGGGTTTAAAAATCTCAAGTTTTATATCTTTGTTCCCCTGTGGGGCAGGTGTCCATTATTGGGAAGAGGATAAATAACGGCCATAAAATCAAAAGAATGCAGAGGAACAGAACATTATTGTCAAACATGCAGCCGGCTGAAGGACCGGCGTGTGGCAGCATGCACAACTTGTTGGCAAACGGCAGCATACACGACTTTCCGGCAGAAGGAGAGGCAAAAGGGGACATGTGCAACATGCCGGTTGTCATGGGTATCATAAATGTGAATGAGGAATCATTCTACTCCGCGAGCAGGTGCAGCAGCCTCCAATCCTTTTCCCGACAGCTGGAACAAATGCTTTCGTCCGGTGCAGGTATAATTGATATAGGTGCCTGTTCCACCCGTCCGGGCAGTACTCCAATTACTCTGGATCAGGAGTGGAAACTGCTGAAAGAACCGCTTGAGCATGTTGCAAAATCGGGTTTATGTGCGGCTGCGGCGGGCGTTTGCCCGCCGCGTATATCCATAGATACATTCCGCAGTGAGATTGTCCGCAGGGCTTATGATACAATAGGAGACTTTATTGTAAACGACATTTCTGCCGGAGAAGATGATCCGCAGATGTTGCCTGTGGTGGGAAGACTTGGATTGGAATATATTGCAATGCACAAGAGGGGCACTCCTTCAACAATGCAGCAACTCTGCGATTATCCTCGTGGGGTGGTGCAGGAGGTTGCAGAGTACTTTCTTAAGTTTGAGAAGCGTGCAGCGGAGTGCGGTATAGGCAATTATATTGTTGATCCCGGTTTTGGCTTTGCAAAGAGTGTGGAGCAGAACTACGAACTCTTTATGGGAATGCCGCAACTTATGGATATAGTTTCGGGCGATGCGACCCAATCCGACCATACTCCAGCAGGTATAAATAGTATCGGTAACATCAGTAATGGCGGGAATACCGGAAAATGCGGCAGCATCAGTAACGGCAGCAGCAATAGCAGTTGCAGCAATGCCAGAGGCATCAGTAGCAGCAACAGAAGGCGGCTGCTTGTGGGTATTTCACGCAAGTCAATGATATACAAGCCTCTTGGCATAACCCCCGAAAGTTCATTGTGCGCAACAGCCGCGCTCAATCTGCAGGCACTCATGCTTGGTGCAGATATTTTGCGTGTCCACGATGTAAAGGAGGCGGTTGAGTGCGTAAAACTCTACCAACTGCTCAAAAAATAATCTTCCGCAAGCTGTCATCCACAAAACACCCTCTTTTTGTGGAGAAAACCGGTCCGAAAGTCCTTTCTGCTAAGTTTGAGGATTTTATGGCTATGATTTTTAGTGCGCAACAAAAAAAATGGGAGGCGCAACAGATGATGTAGTAGCCACAAATGTCGCATGATGAGATTTTTGTATTAAATATATACTGAAAATCAATTAGTTATAGAATCGGCGATTAGAACGTAAATTTTGTGATTATATCACTTAATTATTATTTTTGTGTATCCCGCATTGGTAAATGCAGGTAATGCGTATTATAAAGTAATCAATTAAGCCATGAAAAAAGTAGTCAAAATGAAAAAAGTAGTCAAAATGAAAAAAGTAGTCAAAATGAAAAAAGTAGTCAAAAGTGTAATCAAATTTTCTTGCAGTATGTTGCTGTTATGTGGAGTGGCCTTTGTTGCGTCTGTTTTGGGGGCATGTTCTTTCGGGGTCGGTTCGGGGGAGTCAGATGAAATAAAGGTAATTGAGATGGCAAAGGCTCTGGCTTCAAATCCACAGGAGATTGCATTGAGCGAGGTGGCTACTTCTGTTGAGTATATACCTCTTGATATGGGTGGGGAGTTTTTGCCAGGCTATCATTTTTTGGAGATGGCTGTTGATGAAAATTCAATCTATTTTTTCCCGAAACCGAATTTTCCCAACTCTCCAATATTCCGTTTTTCGGCAGATGGTAAATTGCTTTCTCATTTCAAACACGTAGGAAGGGCGGAGAATGAATGGGTTATCCCTGTGGGTGTTGTACTGGATAAGGCTAATGACCAATTGATTGTAAACGAAGAGACCGTTGTAAAGTTTTATACTCCGCAAGGTGAGTTTGTAAAATCCATTAATTTGGATCTCCCTGATTATGGCTTTTTTACTATTGTTATGTATGTGGGAGGCAAGGTGCAATTTATGAAGAGTGCCAAAGAAGGATATAGTACGTATGCCTTGGACGTTGATGACAATGGTAATGTTGTTTCAGACAATGTATTGATTGATTACAGCACTTTTCCTCAGGAGTATTGGACAGATCCGTCTGTAAGGAGTAGTGTGGAGGTAATTTCAAAATCTTCAGAAAATTATCTGTTGCTGCACAAATTTACGGATTCAATCTATTCATATAGAGGTACAGGCAGTGCGGAGGTTGCATATGTACTTGATATGGGCAACCTTAAGGATGGTTACAAAAGGAAAGTCTCTATGGGTGGATATTGTTATGAGGCTCCAAACTTTCTTATTTTACAGACTGTACACCCCATGAAGTATTTTGATAATTTGCAAACATCAGAGAGAATGAATTATATCTTTTTTGACAAGGCTGCGGGCAGGACAATTAAGTTTGCAAAGAATGATGAAAATGATCCATATTTCAAGAATGACATCGATGGCGGCATGCCTTTCTTCCCGTATCACATTTCCGGCAACAAGATGTACCAGTTGGTGGATGCATACAAGTTTATAGAACAGGCAGATGCTACAGGTTCCGTGAAAATGCGGGAGATTGCCTCAAAACTGAATGAGGACTCCAATCCTGTGCTTGTGGTGGCAACGCTCAAATAAATCCTCTTCCCGACAGTTGTGACCCAAACCTTTTTATCCATCTTTGGAAACAGATCAGATGATGTAAAAATCTGCGGTAAAGGCGGAGTTGTTGAAATGAAAATTAAAATGAAAATTAAAATGAAAATTAAAATGAAAAGTTTGAAATTTGGACTTGCCTCAGTTGCAGTTACTGTGGCAATGTGGTTTGCTTCAGGTTGTGGCAGCGGTAATGGCAATGCAGGCGTACAATCACTTCCGGTGCTTGACATTGGGCAGGCAATGGAAAACAGCACTCCGGTAAAAATGAGCAGATATTTTTCAGATATAGAATATATACCTCTTGAAACATCGGCCGATGTCCTGGTTACAGATGTCAGTATGACCAACATTTTTCCCTCTGATGACCGCATTTATATAAGCAGTACCAGGCGTGTGGGGGCCAGCGATATATACAGTTTTGACTATACCGGAAAGAACTTGCCGTTCAAGGCAAAAAGCGGCAGGGCAGAGGGTGAGTATACGCAGGGCCTTAATCTTGTACCTGATGGAGATAATGTATACATGATTGACTGGACTTCCGTTTTAAAGTATGACAAGGAGGGCAATTATCTGAATTCATTTCCTTTGGATGGTAACAGTTTCAAATTTTTAGGCAGATATGCATATATAAATGGGGAGTTCATATATATAATGGAGGATGCCGAAAAGGGTGAGGATATAATTACCATACAGGACAGCAATTATAATGTGAGATTGCAGAAGAGTCTGGGCAAATTCGAGATGGTGACATATATGCGTGATGTTACCGGAGACGGGTCAATGACTCCTATAATGGCAAGAAGCACCAATCCTATGATATACCAGAACAATGACAAGGCTATTCTTCTCGGATATGGAGATACCCTATACTCAATAAATCCTGCTGACGGCACCCTTGTTCAGGAGTATCTGTTGAAGTATGGCAAATATCATAGGAATGAGGATTGTGTTGAGGTAAGAGCTTTCTTTGTTGAAACTCCGCAATTTGTACTGTATAGGGCGGTATTCAGTAAAACCGGATATCCGAATTTGGAAGTAAAAGACAGAGTAGCGTTGTGTCTGTATGACAAGTCAACAGGCAAGAGTACAAGGCTTCCGGTCAATGAAGAGTATATGTCGGGTACCCCATATAAGGCTTGTGGATTTGATAATGATCTGGATGGAGGTATGCTCTTCCACCCGATCTGTATAAGAGGAGACAAAATGTACCAACTTGTGAATGCGTATGAGTTCATTGAACGTGCAGAGTCAACCGGCTCAAAGGCTATGCAGGAGGTTGCTGCAGAACTCAATGAGGAGTCAAATCCTGTGCTT
>JAFQHE010000049.1 GCA_017398125.1 Bacteroidales bacterium | reverse complement strand
GTCAGGAGTCTGTTGAGCTAAATCTATTTGCTCTTAAAGCTGCTAATGTTGACGGTTGTGAGATCGTTTCTGATTACGCAGTTGTATTCCCAATAGGATTGGATTCAATAGAGCTTGTAAATATCAATGAACTACTTCCTACTCAGGCTGAGACTGAGGAGTATCATCATGTACTAACTGTAGATTCTTGTGCTAATGTTTATGATGCAGCAGATTCTCACAGAGATGCTTATTTGTACTACGATGGTTCACTTGACTTGAAGAAGGTTGTTTCATTGTTTGAGCTAGACTATCTTAATGATGCAATTGCTAATTACGGCTTTGAGGTAGAGTACACTTTCAGCGATGAGAAAGTATTCAATGGTCAAGATAATAACACTGACCAGAATAAGTTCGTGAAACTTGACGGTTCAGTTCTTTCAGTTGATAAAGAGTTCTTGAAAGCTAACCCTCAGGGTGGTAGAGCTGCTATCGGTAGAACTCCACTAATTTTTGTTGAGGCTAAGATTGCTGGTGTTGTTGTTGATACAGCTTCAATCAAGATTGAGATTACTGAGAAAGAGGTAGTTATGCCTGAACCTATCGTTATCGAGGTTGGTCCTGAGTCATTCGAGTACAGCGATATCGTAGAAGATTCAGTTGTTATGGATCTTCCTTGGGAGCAGTTCAACCAGGAGGCTTACGAAGTTCTTACCCTTACTCCTGCTGAGTTCTGGGCTATTTACACAGATTCATCTTCTGTAGTTCCAAATGGTGTAGTTCTAGGATATCAGGAGCCAACTGAGGAGGGAGCTCCAACTTCAACTGATATTGCTAACATTGCATTTGATCCATATGAGATCCAGCTTGGTAAGGATTCGGCTATCTTGATTCTACATCCTAACTCTCCATTGTACAAGGATATCGTTGTTAAGTTCCACTACAGCATTTCTCATGACCCTAAATTCCCTGCTCTAAACGATGAGTATCTACTTGATGAGACTACTACTGTTGAGGGTGAGGCTAATGAGACTGTACAGGTTAAAGGTAAACTTTGGACTATTGACAATGTTGAGCGTTGGGCTTTGAGATCTGAGATGAAAGAGTTCTGTGAGGATTATCTTGCTCATTGGGCTGATTCAATGCCAGGCAACCACGAGGATTTGACATTCGAGATCGTTGGTAAGGTTGTTGATGGTGAACTTGTTACTGAGGATCTTGGTGCTGAGTTGACAGCTACTGATTATATCAGTTCTGAGATTTACTTGACTAAACCTCTAGGTGAGGATGATCCTACTGAGGCTTCAAGAATTTACCAGGTTAAGATGAATCAGGTTATGTTTAATGGCGATACTTGCTCTAAAGTATTCTGCGTTAAATTTATCCGTCCATTTGAGATTACTGTTGATCCACTAGTTCTTAAGACATACCAGGCTATTCCTGATTCAGCACATGTTGATTCTGCAGTAGTTGTTAAAGACCTTGACGGTAAAGTTCTTTACGCTGATTGCAAAGTGACTGAGTATGCTGAGACTTACTACAAGTTCACTCAGGAGATGTTTGACAATGGTCTATCTTATGAGCTTGCTAAACTTGACAACACTTGGGGCTTTGAGGATGGCGAAATGAAGTTGAAACTTGTTAACGATGCTGACGGTAACCCTACTATCCTTGAGTGGTACAATGGTGGTGGTGACCTACAAAAGAATAAAGAGACTTCAGTAACAGTTACTCTTGTTCTTGAGGAGCTTGCTACAGCAGCTGTTGACGGTAAAGTAACAGTTCTTTCAACTGCAAACAGCAAATAATTAGAAACTCGGTTTACTAATTATAGATATTGAAAGGCTTCCGAAAGGGAGCCTTTCTTTATTATGCATACACACCAAGAATTATAGGCATATTGTAACTGGCAAAATTCGTGAATAGTCCATATTATGTCAAAACAATTATAACAATAAGGAATAAATAGTTAAAGGCCAATAAAATCGAGGATTAGAGCACAATAACAAGATCCTTAACAAAAGAAGTACAGGTCATTTCACGCAAGTGAAACTGCATTGAAAATGATAGGATGAATAAATACTTTGGTATTATAGAAGCAGAACTGCAACAGTTACAGGAGTTCAAGGATGGGGATTAATTTCAAAAAGAACCAAAGAAGAATATCCATTACCAAACTATGAGAGAATAAAACTGAGAATAAAATGAAAGAGTCCGGCAGAATACCGGACTCTTTACCAATAAAACTTATTATAAATACGCTCTACACTTGGGTGGATTTCAGCTTATTACGGATCTAATTATCCCCAATAAAATGGCTTGAACTGGTATAATGAGAAGCCTAAAAATTAAGTCTTATGCCAAAGTTGCAGTTCCTTGCTTCTCCCCAGTATCCGGCGAATGTAGCAGCCGAGTGGTCTGCACCATCCTTACCTCTGATAATATACTCTTCATTGAAAAGATTGTTCAGATTAAAGAATATCTGAATATCTGTAAAAGAGGTATGGAAGATATTTGACACCTGAAGATTTACAAGATGATACGATGGTATCCTGTAAGGATCAGTCCTGTCAGAAGCATCTGTTCTGGTGTTTGGTTCAAAATCGGCCCAGTATCTGTCATTGAACTGCCAGTTCATGCTCAAAGAAAAATCCTTAAGCCAATTTGCCGCACAGCCGGAAAGGGTGTGGAACGGACGTACAGAAATAGATGCTCCAACTTGTGTCTGTGGGGCATCACCTACCGGCAAACCGTCGGAATAGACATTTACCTCAGCTTTGACCTTACCTGAATACGAATCATAAATCTTGGCATTGACATCATTCTTCCACTCCCAACGTCCAATTGATGCATAAGCATTCAATCTTAACCAATTTGTGAAGTTATGGAAAGCGTCAATCTCAAATCCGTAGTGGAAAGCATCAAGTCCGGTAATCATAAATTTATATGCATCCTCCTCGAGTGGTTTGTATGGCGAACTCATAATGCTTTTGTTCTTCCAATATGCACTGTAGAAAGTGGCCTCCACGCCTCCTTTGGAGTAGACAAATCTGTATCCCAACTCCCCCAGAATATTTTTTTCATTCTTGACATCCTCCGACGGGTGGTTATTACCATTTGCAAAGATTACACTGCTGTAAGGCACACGGCTGTAAAGTCCGCCATTCAGATAGAAGCTGCTCCTGTTTGTAGCCTTGAAAAGAAGGCCTGCCTTTACAGAGGCTCCCAACTTGTACTCCACATCACTGTAGACATCATCTCCGGAATAGTTGTACCTGTCCCAACGCTGATGTGTAGAACCATTAAGCGAAGCTCCCAAATTGAGAATCCAGCTCTTTGAAGTATAGTTCAACATGGCATAGAGTGTACCATAATTGAGAACCTTGCCATTATAGGTACGAATATAATCTCCAACTTCCTTGTACGGATCCCTGCCGGCAAGTCCCATCAGAGAATTCTTTTCATAATCCTCATACCAATAAGAACCGCCCAAAAGGTCTGTGATCTGCTCCTTCTCCCAGGTTTCATAATGCTGGTAATGGAGGCCAGCCTCAAGATTCCACTTGTCAGACAAATCTACAAGAGCTGTGCTGGTCACTCCAATCTGTAGATTTCCAGCCATATAGTCACTCATAATGTTTTGGGCACTTCCCTCCTTGGTAAGCTGTGCTGTTGCAGTTGCCTTATTGTTTGCAATAACTGCATCCCAATCTATATGACCATCTTTCTGGAAAGCAATTATTCTCTTTCCTTTTGTCTCGGTCCACAGACCTCCGCCATCACCTATTGAGAAATATGCCGCTGTATTCAACTTGAAATTGCGGTTGTTCGTATAGAAATGGTTAAGGGTGAAATAGGGTTTGAAATATACATTTTCACTGATTGTTCTCTGGACTCTCTTCCCATTTTCATCTGTATAATAGCCCCAGTTCTTGCTGTAGGTACCGCCATACTTCTCATACTCCGCATATGAGAGTCTCTGGCTGCGCTGCTGATGCCTTTCGGGACCTCCAAGTGCAGTAAACAACAAAGAGTGGCTGTCATTGAACTTTTTGCTCAAACTGAACATATACGAGCCCTGTTTCACATCTGTGCACTCAACATATCCGTGTCCCCAAGTATATGACCCCATAAGTGTAAAGGCCCAGCCTTTGCCAAGATCTCCGCTGTTATAGCTGAAATGACCTTTAGATACACCATAATCTGTGTAACTGTAACCTACCTCCACTACAGGAACAGAAACCGGACTCTTTGTAATGATATTTATGGTTCCACCAACAGAATTGTCTGAAAGCATTGAACCGCCTATACCCTTTTGAACCTGAATTGTAGCAGTTGCATCAGTAAGTCCGAGCCAGTTGTTCCAGAACATGTTTCCGGTTGTCAGGCCAGAAATTGGAATACCGTTCAGCAATACAGATATATTCTCCTGCTTGAATCCTCGTATATTGATTTTTGCATCTCCGTAGCTGCCTGTTTCGGCAGTAGCATAGATGCCGGGAATCTCCTTAAGAAGTTCCGGATAGGTACGGCCCACAGCCTTTGCCCTTATTTGCGAATCATCCACACTTTGAAGTCTAAGTGGAGAATTACGCTTGTATTTGAGTCCTGCCGAGACAGTAATCTGCTCCAGAAGAAGCGCAGTGGAATCTTGAGGCAACGATTCCGGCTTATAAGAGCCCTCTTCAATACCAATATTATCTGCAGCCATGGCATTTAATGACAAGGCCATTGTGAGAATAGTCAGAGAAATTTTCTGACCGCAACGCATAAAAAAACTTGTTGACATAAACATTTAGTTAATTAATAATAAAGTTTATCAACAAGGCATTATAAGGAATACATATGGAAGCATCAGACTCCCACGGTACAAAGACCGCAGACTGCATAGAAACAGTATGGAGCTTCTGCCACTATCTTCTTCCATCCAGACTTTGACTGTCGGTACCGGAATCTCACCGGTTCTGCCAACCCAACAGACCTGAAGCACACCAGTTGCCACAAAACGGATCTTTTGAGAGGCTCGCGGACTCTACCGCCGATCGGGAATTTCACCCTGCCCTGAAGATTTGAGCTACAAATTTGGAAAATATAATCTGCTTTTCCAAATAAAAAGCGCATATTGGTCATTCAGGCCACTATGCGCTTCAATTCCGCCACGTTCAGGCTCTACTCAAGGTTTTTTCTGACACCGTCAAGGAAGAGTTTCATCTTTTCACTATCCTTTTCATTCACTATTCCCGACAAATATGTCAGCTCATCAATTATCTTCTTAAGCTGTCCGGGAGTATTAGGATTGAAAAGTATCTCTGTAAGCAGGTAATCATCCTCGGAAAGCAATCCCCTTGCAATTGCCATGTGCTTCTTGAATGTTGTACCCGGAGCATCCTGATGCTTCATTATTGAGCCGAAAACCAATGTGGAGGCAAAAGGGATCGAGAGCGAATATGCCACCACCTCATCATGCTCTTCAAAAGTATACTCACAAATATTCAGTTTTAGAGAGCCGAAAACATCCTTGAAGAATATCCTGCCCAGATAATCAGACTCCTTTATTATAATGGCATTCTCTGTCTGAAGATTGCCGAAATTGGCAAATGTAGGACCGAACATCGGGTGAACAGAGACATATCTGAGTCCACACTCCTTGTAGAACTCCTTAAGTCCTGTCTTTACGGATGCGATGTCGGCTATTATACAATCCTTTCTCAGATGGGGAATAATATCTTTGAAGGCCTGGATAGTATAACACAATGTAACACAATTGATAACCATCTCAGGTGCAAAATCCTCAACCTCATCATATCCGGTAAACCTCAATGCATTGTAAATAAAACGCATTCTTTTTGGATCACTCTCAAGGACAGCTACCTCATGATTGAAACTCAAAAGGTCTGTAAAGAAAGAGCCCATTTTACCTGCTCCCAAAATAAGTATTTTCATAACCTTAATCTACCTGTTTCAAATTGTCCTACAAACATCACTTCATTATCTCCATCTGGACCTTAACCGACTCCTCATGGATTGATTTCATGATTTCGGTTACAAATTCAGGACTCAAATTCATTGCCTGCCCCTGCTTTGCCCTATTCTCCAAAATGTCATTATAACGGCCGCTCTGAAGAATCGGCATATTGTGCTCCTTCTTGTATGTACCAATCTCCCTCGATATTCTCATACGTTTTGCAAGGATGGTAAGCAGCTGTTCGTCAATGTCATCAATCTGCTTTCTGAGAATATTGATATTCTCTGTAGTCTGTGCATTATCTCTAATTACCAACATATTTAGCGTAAAATCAAGAACTTCTGGAGTAAGTTGTTGTGCTGAGTCGCTCAATGCACAATCCGGATTGCAATGGGATTCAATGATAAGTCCCTCAAATTTAAGGTCAAGTGCCTGCTGTGCTATTGGTGCTACAAGTTCCCTCTTTCCACCAATATGGCTAGGATCGCAAAAAACTGTTATATTCGGATACCTTCTCTTCAACTCAATAGGAATATGCCAAAGAGGAAGATTCCTGTAGAGTTTCTTTTCATAAGAGCTGAATCCCCTGTGGATTACACCAAGTTTTTTGATACCGGCATTATATATGCGCTCCAATGCACCAATCCACAACTCAAGATCGGGATTAACCGGATTCTTTACAAGAACAGGAATATCGGTTCCTTTGAGTGCATCTGCCAACTCCTGCATTGCAAATGGATTTGCAACAGTCCTTGCTCCTATCCACAATATATCTATTCCAGCCTTGATAGCCTCAAAAACGTGATAAGGCGTAGCCACCTCGGTAGCAGTAAGCATTCCGGTTGTCTGTTTTACCTCTTTAAGCCAAGGAAGTCCGACAGCCCCTACACCTTCAAAACCGCCCGGTTTGGTACGTGGTTTCCATATACCTGCCCTAAAAATCTTTACTCCTTTTGCAGCCAAAGCAGTTGCTGTGTTAAGGACCTGCTCTCTGCTCTCAGCACTACAAGGGCCCGCAATGACTATAGGTCTCTTGTTATCAATGCCTTCAAACTGTAGTTGCTCTATTTCCATATTCATGGCGTTATATTTTTAATAATCAATATCTCTGTTAACTTCAATTGCAGTCTACACTGCATATTTCTTAAACCTTATCGGCAGTGGAATCATCCCCTTTTTACCGCTCTTATCCTTTCAAGAGCCTCTTTCAGGCGCTCCTCCTTGCAGCACAACGATATTCTCACATATCTCTCTCCCTGGCTGCCGAATATGAATCCTGGTGTTACGAAGACTTTTGCCCCATAAAGCACCTCATCACATATCTCTTTTGCACATCCATCAACTTTACCCCAAAGGAACATTCCTACCTGATCTTCGCGCGCATCAGCACCGATCTCCTTCATAATTGCAAATGCCAGCTCCCTACGGTCTGAATAGACTCCGTTCATATTGTCGTACCACTCTTTTGTAGCACCCAATGCCTCAACAGCAGCAAGTTGCATAGGGCGGAACATACCCGAGTCCATATTGCTCTTCACTCTCAATATCCACTGAAGGAATATACTGTTTGTACCCACCATTCCTATACGCCAGCCAGGCATGTTTGAAGATTTGCTCAATGAATTTAGTTCAATGCATATATCCTTAGCCCCCTCAACACTCAAAATGCTCAACGGTTTGTCATTGAGGATGAAGCTGTAAGGATTGTCGTGACAAATTACAATATTGTGTCTCTTGCCAAAAGCTACCAGTTTCTCAAAGAGTTCCATACTGCCGTTTGCACCTGTTGGCATGTTGGGATAGTTGCACCACATCAGTTTTGTATTTGCAAGACTTATCTCCCCTGCCGCATCTGCAGCCTCAAGGGCATCAAAATCGGGATACCACGAATTCTGCTCACTTAGTGTATATGTATAAATTTTTGCCCCTACAAGTTTTGATACAGAAGAGTAGGTCGGGTAACCGGGATTTGGCACAAGAACACCATCTCCTTCATTAAGGAAGGCCATTGAAATGTGCATTATGCCCTCCTTGCTTCCTATTAGCGGCAGAATCTCATTTACTGGGTCAAGTTCAACACCATACCACTTTTTATACCACTCAGAAAATGCTTTTCTCAACTCAATTATACCCACATACGGCTGATAGCCATGACTTCCAGGCAGTGCCGCATTCCGGGAAAGTGTATTTATAACCGTATCTGCAGGAGGCAGATCAGGGCTTCCAATACCCAAATTTATGACATCCTCACCATTGGCATTCATCTGTGCAATCTCCTTGAGTTTCACAGAAAAGTAATACTCCTCAACACTCTCAACTCTTTTTGCCGGTCTTATCATCGGTTCCATAATACTATAAAATTTATCAAAACAAATCACTAAACTGTCTGTCGGCCCTCCACATACTCACCCAATATCTTAAACTCCTTGCAGAGCGGTAATATAGCATCAATAGCCAACTTATATCTCTGGTAATCATCAAAAAGAAGATTGATATAGAACTGATACTCCCACTCCTTCCCCACTATTGGCAATGACTGTATCATAGAGAGGTTCATATCATAAAAGGACAATATTGTAAGAACTTTACTCAAGCTACCCGATGAATGGGGAAGTGTAAAGACCATTGAACTCTTGTTTATGGCACCCAAACCTCCCTCACCTGATGATAAATCTGCAAGTATATCTTTGGCCACAGCCCTGTTTGCAAGTACCAGAAACCTTGTAAAGTTTCTCTTGTTTGTCTCAATTCCGCTGGCAAGTATATTCATTCCATACAGCTCCGCTGCTCCCGACGGGCATATTGCCGCATGATCAACAAGATTGTTCTCCTTAATCCACTTTGCACTGCCGGCAGTATCATCCTTCTCTACAAGTTTTACATTAGGAAGCTTGTCAAGGAACTCGGTGCACTGCATAAGTGCCATAGGATGGGAATTGACCTCTTTTATCTGATGTATATCAACCCCCGGAAGTGCCACAAGAGAGTGCTCTATACGCAATTTGTACTCACCTACTACTACAAGATCACTCTCCCTTATAATTTGATAGTTCTGCAGGATACTTCCGGCAATTGTATTTTCAATTGCCATTATTCCAAGGATACCTGCATCCCTCCTTACCCTATCAGCAAGTTCCCTGAATGTATCACAATCTATTGACTCTATCTCATCCCCGGCAAAAAAGGCCTTTGCTGCAATATAGTGGTTACACCCTCCTATTCCCTGTATAGCTACTCTTCTTCTCATATGGTAACAATTAAATACCTCTGCTTCAAATAAAAAACTCCCGCCACAAAGGCAGGAGTCATATAATCAACGCAAATACAAATTACATGGACACTCCCACCTTCACTCTATTGCTAAAGTAAAAGTAATAATGGAAGTAGCTGCTAAATCGTACCTGTTTCATTTGCTTTCAATTTGTAAGGCAGAGCAAAATTATATATTTTTTATAAAACTCCAAAAGAAATTAGCATATTGTTGTAAATTTTATAATTTTGTGCAAACTAAAAGATTGTAAAAGTGAGCACAATTTATATTAAAGAGAATCTCAATGAGTTAGCTGCTATAATAAATAAAAATAGCAGTATTTTTGTTATAATTGATAACAATTTGAAACCTTATTGCAATCATTTTAGCCAATTCAATACAATATGGCTCAATACGTCTGAAAACCTGAAGACTCTTGATACCGTAGCGGAGCTTACAGGCAAACTCCTTGAAGCAGGTACCGACAGAAGTTCCTTCATTATTGGAATAGGAGGCGGTATCACCACAGATATTACAGGCTTTGTTGCAAGCACATATAAAAGGGGGGTAAAATTCGGTTTTGTACCTACTACCCTGCTTGCCCAGGTAGATGCATCCATAGGAGGCAAGAATGGTGTCAACTACAACTCCTACAAGAATATAATCGGCACAATAAACCAGCCGGAATGGATATATATTTGCCCACAGATGCTCTCCACTCTCAATCCAAGGGAATTCAAGGCCGGAGTTGCAGAGGTACTGAAGACCTTTATACTTTTTGACAAGGAATACTATAGCATAGCTGTTGACTATTTCTCAAAACTTGAACAGATACTTGAGGATAGGGGCTCCTATGCACCGGACGGCGAGTTTTACAGACTTCCTCTACTTACGGAGATTATTGGAAAGTGCGCACAATACAAATCTGCAGTGGTGGAGCGGGATGAATTTGAACGTGGAGAGAGAAGAATGCTCAATTTGGGACACACATTTGCCCATGCAATTGAGAAGATTTGCGGCGAAGCATGCAGTGCAGGGAGCAACCAAGGTGGAATCATGCATGGTGAGGCTGTATCAATAGGAATGGTGCTGGCAGCAAGAGTGTCGGGAAGAATGGGAATGGCATCAGAAGAGTTTGTAAACAGAGTGGAACATGACCTGAAAAGTGTTGGTCTGCCGGTTGCAGTGCCTGCCAATCCCGCTACAGGTGAAGAGATTTCCATTGCCATGCTGCTTGAGGCTTTAAAAAAGGACAAAAAGGTTAATGGAGAGTATATAAATTTCATTATTCCCCAGGATTTGGGCAATGTAAAGGATATTAGGATACTTATTAAAGAGTTGGAGGATTTGGCTTGTGATTTGTGTTAGTATACAGGAAAAGAGCCTTCAGAGGTGTCTGGAGATAATAAAAGAGGCCCCTATGGCTGAATTGAGGGCAGATCTATGCAAACTTTCACTGCCTGAATTGGAGAGAGTGGTGGAATCCCACCCAAATCTGCTGATTACATGCAGAATTGCCAACAGTTCTATCGAATTTGCCAAAGAGCAGATAATAACTGCCATAAGAAAGGGGGCAAAGTATGTAGATATAGAGATTGAAGCTCCTGTTGACTTTCTTGAATATGTAAAGACCTATGCCCAGGTAAATGGCGCGAAAGTGATAATTTCATACCACAACTTTGAAGGGACACAATCAGTTGAGGAGCTTGAACTGATTGCAGACATTTGCAGAAGGAAGGGTGCCGATATTGTAAAAATTGTAACTACCGCACATAATATTTCTGATGCCGTAAGGACATTAAGCCTATACAAGAGAGGTAATTGGGCAAGAGAGTTCAAGAGCAACAACTACTCGGAACATAAAGATGTCATGCTGCTTGCCTTCTCTATGGGTGAGGCCGGACAGTTCAGCAGATACCTCTCGTTGATGATGGGGGCTCCTTATACCTATGTAGCTGCCGAATCGGGCAGTTCCACAGCCCCAGGCCAATATACTGCCGAACAGATGAAAAAGCTGCTTGAAAAGGGAAAGGTCAAACTTGACTATATACTTTCCGGCAACTCAGTAGCCATTCCATGTTCAAAGAGTGTTGCACAGCGCGCCATATTGGCGGCAGCCTTTGCAAAGGGCAAGAGCAGACTCTCAAACTTTGAACCTTGCAACGACATAACCGGAGCTTTGGAGGTTGTCAAAAAGATGGGATGCACAGTCAGTGAACCCGACAGTAATGTGATTGAAATAGAGAGTCCCGGAGCAGAGGTAATAAGGGAGAAGATGACCACTGGAGAGAGAGTTGAACTCTTTACCGGCGAATCGGGTCTGCTGACTCGCCTGCTTGTTCCTTTTGCCACATACCTGAATGGCGGAGAGAAGGCATCCGAAACTACATCGAGTGTGAAAATAGTTGGCAAAGGGAGTATACTTGGCAGAAACCTCAAGGGGGCAGCAGAGGCCATAGAGAGTGCAGGAGCCTGCTGTTCAACCACAAATGGAGGTTATCTTCCATTCTCGATTACAGGCACCATTACAGGGCAGAAAATCACAATAAACGGCAAGGAGAGCTCACAGACAGTCTCAGGATTCCTAATGACTCTTCCGCTGTTGCCGTCTGACACCATTTTGGAGGTGGTCGAGCCGGCCAGCACTCCATATATTGATCTTACAATTGCTGTTGCCGAACAATTCGGCATTTCAATAGAGAGAGTAGAGGAGTCTGTCGGGAAGATCATTTTCAGCATCAAAGGTGGCAACTGTTATAAACCATGCGATATCTATCTGGAGCCTGATTGGAGTTCAGCTTCATTCTTTGCAGTAGCCTATGCCATTGCCTCAATGGGCAACAGGAGAGAGTACCTGCTGAAAGGGATGAAGTGCGGCACAAGCCAGGCCGATGAGGCTGTACTTGACATTATAGAGATGGCTGGTGCACAGATAAGGAGAGTGACACTTGAGAAGGATGGACTTCAGGATATTTACATAAGCACTCCTAATATCCTTAAGGGCTTCTCTTTTGATGCCACCAATGCACCGGATCTGTTTCCTATACTTACCGTACTTGCCATGTTCTGCAAGGGAGAGTCGGTCATCAAAGGGGTAAACAGACTGTTGGAAAAGGAGAGCAACCGTGCCGAGAGCATTTATACGGAGTTTACCGCCATTGGAGCAGACCTTGACATTAAAGATGATTATCTTTACATTAAAGGGAATATGCCGGAGGAATGCACATTGGAGACCAGTGCAAAAGGCAAAGTCAGCGGCAAAAGCGGCAACAAGAAGTGCAATGTCCACAGCCATAATGACCACAGAATAGCAATGAGCCTGATTGTTGCATCACTATTCCTTGACAAGGTGATAACTTTAGACGAGATTAAGTGCATTGACAAATCTTTTCCATCATTTTTGGAGAGATTGTGATTTGTAATCGTTTATATTTATACAGTTAACAATATTAAGTTGAGATTATGAACAGTTACGGAAAAAAATTCAGAATATCCATTTTTGGAGAGTCCCATGGAGTACTGATTGGTGTTGTTATGGATGGAGTTCCAGCAGGAATACCTCTTTGCGAAGAGGACTTTCTGGCAGATCTTGCACGCCGTAAAAGCGGAGCCAAAGGCACAACACCCCGTAAAGAGGATGATCTGCCTGAAATTGTAAGCGGAGTGTGTGAAGGTTGTACAACAGGTGCCCCTCTCACTGTTGTTTTCAGGAACAACAATACCCGCAGCGGAGACTACTCATCTTTCAGGGAGATTCCCCGTCCGGGACATGCAGATCTTGTAGCATCGCTCAAACACAACTTTTTCAATGATATAAGGGGTGGTGGACACTTCTCGGGAAGGATTACCCTTTGCCTTGTTGCTGCCGGAGTTGTGGCAAAGAAGATTGTTGCCCCAATGGATATAAAGGCATACATAACACATATTGGAGGCATCGCCGGTACAGAAAAGGATCGCGATCTTCCTGCAATATGCAACCCTGAATGGAGCGCAATCATAGATAAAGCCATCAAAGAGGGTGATTCTGTTGGAGGCGTTATCGAGTGTGAATGTATCAACGTTCCTATAGGGTTGGGAGAGCCGTTTTTTGACTCCCTCGAGTCGCAGATAGCCCACCTTGCATTTGCTATTCCCGGTGTGCGTGGTGTAGAGTTTGGCGACGGCTTTGCCTGCGCTGCAATGTTCGGCTCAGAACATAATGACTGTTACATTGACAAAGAGGGCAAAACAGCCAAGAATGGAGCGGGCGGCATAAACGGCGGCATCTCCAATGGTAACCCTATAGTATTCAGGGTTGCTGTAAAACCTACCGCAAGCATTAGCAAACGGCAGACATCATACAATTTCATTACTGAGCAGATGGAGAGTTTCTCTATAAAGGGACGTCATGATGCATGCATTGCCCTAAGATGTCCTGTTATAGTTGAGGCCATTGCCGCAATAGCTCTGGCCAATAACTAAGGTACCACAGAGAGTGATTCATGGTTGGTGTAATCCTTTGGCAAAATGTACATAGGTTCACCATTCTGCCATATTACCGGATTTTTGCCGTATGCGCCAAGAACATAGAGGTCACTGCCACATAAAGCAGCCTCTGATATCGATATCCCAAAGTCATTGCTACCCGATGGTATAGCCAATGACTTTGTTTTTTTACCATCGGCATATATCTCGGCACCATTAGTTGTACCCAGGACCAGATAGAAATGGCCATCCTTCACAACCAGATTTGTACATTGCGTATAACTATCCGTTTGGAATATCTTCTCCCCGTTCCTATATACGCATATCACATCCTTTGACCCCGAAACATTGTTTGAGTAGACAAGGGAATATACATTATTCCCCTCTACTGCAACTGATTTTACCCAAACCATATCAGATCCATCATCAAATCTGTATAGAGGTTCCCTGTTTTTCCAGAGAGTAGCACCATATCTGCCATTGTAGACATATCCTCCGCAATAGAGGTCATTGCCATCTGCAGCAAGTGACCTTATGCCCACATCAAAAAAATTATCCTTAAACAGGTGGTATAGCTTCCCATTTTTGTAAACCCTTGACTCATATCTTGCCTCATACGTCTTGTAACTCTCTATGGCAGTATAAAGGTCCTCTCCTGAAGATTCAAATGCCGTCATCCACGAATTGGCTCCTCCGGTATGGAGATTATACAGCAGTACGCCGTTTTTATAGACCGCGTAAGAAATCTGTCCTGCCTCTTTCTTGGAGCCATTTGCAGTATAAACATTATTTGACATATCTGCCCTTACCCTGGTCCTTTCATCCACACCAAAGAGCTCTTTTGTGCCATCAAGGACTACCTCGTCGCCCGAAGTATAGATGTGCGGAACTACCTCCACCATACACTCCTTAACCATATCCTGCACTGTTGCCCTGACAATTGTCCTGCCAATATTATATGCCTTGAGTGTACCATACTCATCAATATCGGCAACAAACGGGGCAGTACTGCCCCACTCCACCCTCTCATAGGCACCTTGAGGAGTGAATGTCGCAATAAATTTTGCAGAACTGTCAATATTGAGTTCCAGATTGGTATAATTGAGGTCAAAACCTGTTACCTCCGGCTCCTCTCTCGTACAAGAAACAAATGAGAGGATCAACAACTGGAACAATATCAGGTACTTTTTCATATATTTAATGGCAATAATGGTATACTTTCCAAATATAATGAAAATAGAGCAAAATAAAAACCTGCCCGGCACACTACGGGCAGGTCTCTATAACACGACCTTTTGGAAAGGCGGTATATCTTGCCGGAACTACTCAATTACAGCCCCTGCAACTGTATTGGCAACAATTGACCTCAATCTTACAACTCCGCCCTTATCCTCCGGATGAACTCTGTGAGTCAAAAGTATCACAGCAGTCTTGGCTACAGGATCAACTATAAATGATGTACCTGTATAGCCTGTATGTCCAAAAGTACGTGTAGGATGGAAAATATTGCCGTTATTTGAAGAGTACGGAGTATGGTTATGCCATCCGAGAGAGCAACCTATATGTTTAAGATCGTCAGGCACACGTGTCATTGCCTCAACTGTAAGCTTTCCAAGTACATGTTTGCCATTGAACTCTCCACCATTCATTAGGGCAGCAGCAAGGATAGCCAAATCCTCAGCATTTGAGAAGACACCTGCATTTCCTGAGTTACCATGGTTCATGACTCTTGCAAGCGGATCATGCACCTCACCCAAAAGTACAGAACCGTCCGGCTGTTTCTCAGTTGGAGCAACAAGTTTCATGATCTCCTCTTTATTATCCTTTTTGGGATTATAAGTAGTATGTTTCATACCCAAAACATCAAATATATTCTTTTGGGCATACTCGCTTATAGTCTGGCCTGTAATGTTCTGCAATACATTCTGTAGAGTAATGAAGTTCAAGCAGCTGTACTGGAATGTAGTGGTAGGCTTATAATCCCTTGGCATTGTACAGATGTAATTCATAAGCGAATCCGGATCTGCCACACCACATTTGTTGATTACAATACTTGGAGAAACATACGGAGGAAGACCTGATGAGTGTGTAAGCAGGTCAATGATTCTGATATGGATCTTCTCCTTTGTCTGAGGATCTACATAAGGCTGAAAACCCGGTATATACATATCAACCCTATCATTAAGTCTGAATCCGCCCCTCTCCATAAGATGGGCCATTGACATAGCTGTACCTACAACTTTACTGCATGAAGCCAAGTCAAAAACAACATCCTCCGTCATAGGAACAACTTCGGGGTATACACTCTTGTTGCCATATGCCTTGATATAAGCGAGCTTACCGTCCTTTACAACAGCAAGTACTGCTCCTGGAATCTCCTTATTCTCAATTGACGCATTGATTATATCATCTACTTTTGAAAGTTTCTCAGGATCCATCCCGACAGATTGGGGAGTAACCCTCTGGATAGATTGCGAAGTTGTTGTAGTGCTGCCAGTGCAGGAAACAGCAACATTCAGAGCTAGCATTGCACATAGGGCAAATGCAACTGATAAAATGTTTCTCTTCATATAAGTGTAAGTTTTATAATTTGTTTTATGGAACAAAGTTAATAAATATCATACAAGAACAAAGAAAAAAAGGCAGCCTTGACAGCTGCCTTTTTTATATAAGATTTGTAAATATTACTCCTCTTTGTTTGCTTTAGGTCCACGTTTTGGGCCTCTGCGATCGTTTCTGCGATCACCTCTGCCTCTACGCTCACCTCTACCCTGACCTGCTGAAGCGTTAGCGTTTACACCAGCGTTAGGAGTAAGATCTCTCTTACCATAAACCTCACCGTTGCAAACCCATACTTTGATACCTAGCACACCAACTTTAGTGTTAGCCTCTGCCAAAGCATAGTCAATATCAGCGCGGAAAGTGTGAAGAGGAGTACGACCCTCTTTGTACAACTCAGCACGTGCCATCTCAGCACCACCCAAACGACCGCTGATAAGTACTTTGATACCCTCAGCACCCATTCTCATTGTTGTAGCGATAGCCATTTTGATAGCTCTACGGTATGATACACGACCCTCAACCTGTCTTGCAATATTGTTTGCAATGATGTTTGCATCAATCTCAGGACGTTTTACCTCAAAAATGTTGATTTGAACCTCTTTGTTTGAGATCTTCTTCAACTCCTCTTTAAGTTTGTCTACCTCCTGACCACCTTTACCGATGATAACACCAGGTCTTGCAGTGTGGATAGTAACTGTGATAAGTTTTAGTGTTCTCTCAATAACTATTTTAGAAAGACTTGCTTTAGCCAAACGTGCATTCAAATACTCACGGATTTTAGTATCCTCAAGAATTTTTGCTGCGTAGTCTTTTCCGCCGTACCAGTTAGAGTCCCAGCCACGGATAATACCAAGTCTGTTGCTGATTGGATTAGTTTTCTGTCCCATTATTTAGCCTCCTCTGTTTTTACGGCTTTTGTGCCTACTATTATAGTTACATGGTTAGAACGTTTGCGGATTCTTGCAGCTCTACCTTGAGGGGCAGTTCTGATTCTCTTCAAAGAACGACCTTGACCAACCATAATTGATTGAACGCATACGTTACCATTCTCCAACTCTTTTCTGTCAGCCTCGTTTTTAGCCTCCCAGTTTGCAATAGCAGAACGAAGAAGTTTCTCCAAACGAACTGAAGCCTCTTTATTTGAATATTTAAGAATATCCAAAGCGCGATTAACCTCTACGCCTCTGATAATGTCAGCTACCAAGCGCATTTTACGAGGAGAGGTAGGAACATCATTCAGCTTAGCGATAGCTGTCTGTTTCTTTATCTCTTTAAGCCTGTCGGCCATTATTTTTTTACGAGCTCCCATTTTACTGTAATCTGTATTTCATTATTCTATTAACGATTACCCGAGTGACCTTTGAAGGTTCTTGTCGGTGCAAATTCTCCGAGCTTGTGACCTACCATATTCTCAGTAACATAAACAGGAATAAACTTATTTCCGTTATGAACAGCTATAGTATGACCAACAAAGTCTGGCGAAATCATACTGGCTCTAGACCAGGTTTTCACTACATCTTTCTTGCCTGTCTCATTCATGGCAAGAATCTTTTTCTCTAGGCTTGCCTCAATATAAGGGCCTTTTTTTATTGAACGACTCATAATTCTCTACTTCAGTTTAATTCCGTTATTTACTTCTTCTTTCGATAATAAACTTCTTAGTAGTCTTCTTAGGATTTCTAGTCTTGTAACCCTTAGCTGGCAAACCTTTTCTTGAACGTGGATGACCTCCTGAAGCACGGCCTTCACCACCACCCATAGGGTGATCAACCGGGTTCATTACAACACCACGAACGCGAGGTCTGCGGCCCAACCAACGTTTACGTCCAGCTTTACCATGTGACTCTAAGTTGTGATCAGGATTAGATACAACACCTACAGTAGCACGGCAACTTACAAGTACCATTCTTGTCTCGCCTGAAGGCAATCTTAGAATAGCGTGGTTACCCTCTCTTGCTGTAAGCTGAGCATAACATCCTGCACTACGTGCCATAGCAGCACCTTGACCAGGGATAAGCTCAATGTTGTGAACATCTGTTCCTAGAGGAATTTCTGAAAGAGGTAGAGTGTTTCCAATCTCAGGAGCAACTCCTGAACCTGAAGCAATAACCTGACCTACTTTAATGCCTTTTGGAGCAATAATGTAGCGTTTCTCTCCATCTTCGTAAACCACAAGTGCAATTCTTGCACTACGGTTTGGATCATACTCAATAGTTTTAACAGTAGCGGTATATTTGTCTTTGTTTCTCAAGAAGTCGATTACACGATACATCTTTTTGTGACCGCCACCAATATAGCGCATTGTCATTTTACCAGAGTTGTTACGGCCACCAGTCTTGCGAAGTGGCTCCAACAAAGATTTCTCCGGAGTTGTGCAAGTGATCTCGTCAAATGCGCTGATTACTTTATTTCTTTGACCGGGAGTTACCGGTTTAAATTTACGTACTGCCATCTCTTAAATGTTGCTGTAGAAATCAATCTTATCTTCACCGGCCAATGTTACAAACGCTTTCTTGTAGTGGTTTGCACGGCCTGACAATAAACCTGCTTTTGTATAGCGGCTTTTTTTCTTTCCGTGGTAGTTTACTGTGTTTACATCTGCTACAGTAACACCATACATCTGCTCAACCGCTGCCTTGATCTCAATTTTGTTAGCGCTGCGGTCAACTATGAAACCGTAACGATTCAATTTCTCGCCTAGAATCGTCATCTTTTCAGTTACTAAAGGCTTAATTAAAATTCCCATCGTTATTCGGTTTTTAACGTCCATAAGCTACTTGGATAGCATCCTGTACACCATCAATGAATACCAATTTGGTTGAATTCATGATGTCATAAGTGTTCAACTCACCAACAGTGATAACTTTAACGTTCTCCAAGTTACGTGACGATAAGTAAATATTATTTGAATTCTCAGGAAGAACAAACAAAACTTTTCTGTCGTTTGATTTGATATTGTTTAGAATACCAATGAACTGTTTTGTTTTAGGAGCTTCCATTGTGAATGGCTCTACGATTGTAATAGCCTCACCTTGAGCTTTGTATGACAAAGCTGAGAAGCGAGCCAACTGTTTAAGTTTTCTATTCAATTTAAAACCATAATCTCTTGGTTTTGGACCGAATGCACGACCACCACCAACAAAGATGTTTGATTTGATGCTACCATGACGAGCACCGCCTGAACCTTTCTGTCTTACAATTTTCTTAGTACTGTAAGCAACCTCAGAACGATCCTTAGTTTTATGAGTTCCTTGACGTTGGTTTGCAAGGTATTGCTTAACGTCTAGGTAGATAGCATGATCATTTGGCTCCAAGCCAAAGATTGCCTCATTCAAAGTCACTTTTTTGCCTGACTCTGTTCCGTCAATTTTTAATACTGCTAATTCCATAGACGATTATTCCTCCACAATTACATAAGAACCTTTAGCACCCGGAATTGAACCCTTTACAAGAATAAGGTTGTTTTCAGGGATAACTTTGATTACTTTAAGGTTAAGGATTTTAACTCTGTCGCCACCCATACGGCCGGCCAATCTTTTACCTTTGAATACTCTTGAAGGCCAAGATGATGCACCTAGTGAACCAGGAGCACGAAGTCTGTTGTGCTGACCGTGAGTCTGACCACCTACACCGGCAAATCCATGACGTTTTACTACACCTTGGAAGCCTTTACCTTTAGAAATTCCGGTAACATCTACCCAAGCTTCATCCTCTTCTGTGAAGAGATCAGAAACTGTAATTTGATCGCCCAATTGCAACTCTTTTGCAAAGTCATTCTCAAACTCTACAAGTTTGCGTTTTGGAGTGGTATTTGCCTTTTTGAAGTGACCCAACATAGGGGCGCTGGTGTGTTTTTCTTTTTTCTCGTCATAGGCAAGCTGTACAGCGGCATAACCATCTACTTCTTCTGTACGAATCTGCGTAACAACACACGGACCAGCTTCAATAACGGTGCATGGGATATTTTTGCCATCGGCACCGAAAACGGAAGTCATTCCGATTTTTTTTCCAATTAATCCAGGCATTGGTTTTAATTAGTGTTTTAAAATTAAACATAACTGCATTGCCAACTCGAGGCCAAAAACCCTTAGTTATTCTGAAACTCAATTGGTTACAGCTCCCTGCAGATTTTGCGGGGTTGCAAAGATAGTACTAATTATTTAATCTCCAAAATTATTTTGACATTTAACTGACTATATCTCTATCAGTTATAGCACCAAAGAGTACTCCCGAAATAATGCGCACCACTGGACCAGACAAAAAAAAGGATACCATTTTAATGTGGCATCCTTAAAAAACAAAAGAGCACCCTTTAGTGGGGTACCCTTTACAACAAAACAAAAAACAACATATTTAAACTTCAGGGGTGCAAAATTAGACATTTTTTTTGAATTGCAAATTTATATTTAACTAATATCCAAAATATTAGCAATCTTATAATTCCAAACTTAAAACTAAAAAACAGTTAAAATATCATTCCTAAAAGACAAAAGTATTTCAATTTATAATTTTTATATCCCAAAAAGTTACACTTTTTAACAAACATTTTCCCGACAGCAATGTTAAATTCGGGTTAAATGTGTCGTGAATATGGGTAAAATGAGATGGCATGAGAGTAAAAAATGAAAGAATATATATAGCGGCAATGGCTGTAGGAGCCATTTCAGGAGTAATTTGTACGGCCTTCAGATATATAGTTGCACAAATAGCACAATTACGTCCGCAGCTGTTCAGCCACAGCAACAGCATTATTGAACACGCAGGGGTATTCTGCACAATCTTCACAGCTCTTCTCATAGCAAGGTTAATGATTGGGAAGTTTCCAAAAAGCGGAGGATCGGGACTACCCCAGACACAGGCACTGATGTTCGGCAGACGCATATACAGCACCCCCTTTCTCTACCTTGCAGTAAAATTCATTGGAGGGATACTCTCACTTTCGTCGGGACTCTCACTGGGAAGAGAAGGGACAAGTGTCCAGATGGGATCCCTCACCGGTTATATAGCAGGCAACCTTCTCCACACCAGAGAGGGAAGAAAACGCCACCTCATAGCAGCGGGGGCTGGAGCAGGGGTGGCTGCAGCATTCACAGCTCCACTCTCCTCCTCAATCCTCATCATGGAGTCTCTGCAAAAGGTTACGATGACTACAACCCTATTATGTACGCTACTTGCAGGTGCTGTTGCAGGAGTAATCTCCAAATTTATTACACCAAACAATATCTATGACCTGATACCTGTAGAAAACCCCCATGACAATTTTGCAAAACTGCTTCCGGTATATCTTGTAATGGCACTCTTTTTTGCGCTCTTCGGGAAGATATTTTCACAAATGTTGCTCAAAGGGAAAGAGCTATATGCAAAAATGAAGGTTAGTTTGGGAAAAAAGGGCAGAAACGCAGCCATATTTAAGGAGGTTCTGCTCCTGACAGCTACAACATGGCTAATGGGACTCATCTTTACTGAGATGATAGGCGGAGACCAGACCTTCCTTGTAAAGGAGAGCGTTATCAACTCATTTCTCACCTCAGAGGTGGCAAAAAGCGCACTTCTTACCAGGATTGTCAACCTTGCGATCCTGCTTATGATCATTGTTGCTATATGGTCATTCACCGTACTCTCCCACTCAAGCGGATTTCCTGGCGGAATATTTCTTCCAATGATGACAGTCGGAGGGCTTTTAGGCAAGCTTTTCTACGAAATCTCAATCTCCATTTGCGGTACAGAATATATAGGAGAGGGATTGGGCGGTTACTTCATACTTCTGGGGATGAGTGCATTCTTCATTGCCGTCATGAGAACGCCCATTACAGGTTTTATACTTATAAGTGAAATGACCGGCCACTATGAAACCTTTTTTCCTGTACTGATAATAGGTACTCTTGTCTACTACTTCACTCAGATAATGAAAGTTGAACCGCTCAACGATATGCTGTATGATTTTATGATAGCCCATGACAATATGCAGCCGGAACGGACAACAGTATACATTGACATTGAACGCAGCTCATATCTGAACGGGAAAAGTATACACCAGATAAATCTTCCTGAAAAAGCAACAATAAAGGAGATTATACGTAATGAAAAAAGAATTCCTATAAGGCCCTCCTCCACTGTTGCAGAGGGTGACCAGATAGGAATTGAAGTTGATTCTAAAGATATTGAACGGCTATACCGCTCACTTATATGTCTGGGCAGCTGACCTTTTCAGCACCCTGTATTCTGCATTCTATTCAAAGTAGCTGCTGTTGTCCCAGCAGTGTGTACACAACTCACACTTTGGAAGTCCTATTGCCTCAACAAGATCATCAAGTCTCTGGAACTTGAGTGATGTAAGCTGCAGATGTTTGCGCATAGTCTCAATCATTGCCTCATGTTTAGGACTATCAGGATTTGCATACTCCTTGCACAACTCATCAGTTATATCATCTGTACCCTCAAGATCCCTGATAATACGGCGTGTGTAAAGATCGTAGCTGCTACGCGAAGTTGAGAAGTTCACAAATGGACAAGGGAAGATAAGCGGAGGGCATGCGATACGCATGTGTATCTCCTTTACACCCTCATCAAGCAACTTTACAACATTGTCTTTAAGTTGTGTACCACGCACAATACTGTCATCCATGAAGACAATCTTCTGATCCCTTGTGAATTTTTCATTAGGCAACAATTTCATCTTGGCAACAAGATCCCTCATCTTCTGGTTCTGAGGCATGAAACTTCTTGGCCATGTAGGTGTATATTTCACAAAAGGTCTCTTGTACGGAACACCCATCTCATTTGAGTACCCGACAGCATGACCCACACCGGAATCTGGAATACCTGCTGCAAAATCAATCTCAAGCCCCTTATCCCTTTTTGCCATCGCTGCACCGCAACGGTATCTTGACTCCTCTACATTGATTCCCTCATAACATGCCGACGGATAACCGTAATATACCCACATAAAGGTACATATCTGCTTGCGTTTCTGAGGTTCAGCAACCTGAAGAAGTCCGTCTGCACTCATTCTTACAATCTCACCAGGGCCAAGATCCTTCACATAATCGTAGCCGAGATTGTCAAAACTCGAACTCTCACTTGCGCATACATAACCTTTGTCATTTCTTCCTATTATTATAGGAGTCCTTCCAAATTTGTCACGCACAGCATATATTGCATGGTCAGTAAGGATAAGCATTGAACATGAGCCCTTTATCTTGCTTTGGTCATACTCTATACCCTCTTTGATTGTATTGCCCTGACTTATCAGGATAGCCACAAGCTCTGTAGAATTTATCTCAGACTCCGAAAGTTCCGCAAAGTGCATCTTCTTCTCAAGGAGCTCCTTCGCAAGCTCCGCCTTGTTATCTATCCTACATACTGTAACAACCGCGTATCTACCAAGATGTGATGTAATGGTTATTGGCTGTGATTCAGTATCTGAAATGATACCTATACCCATTTTGGCCTCTCCGAAACGTGGCAATTCGTCCTCAAACTTGTTTCGGAAATATCCATCCTCCAACGAGTGGATAGATCTTATGAACTTGTTGTTATAGTAGAATGCCATACCGGCACGTTTGGTTCCCAGATGTGAATGATAGTCGGTACCGTAGAATACATCGTTCACACATTCGTTGCGTGATACGCATCCAAAAAATCCTGACATAAAAAAATATTTGGGGTTAAGGTTAATGTTACGCAAAGATATACATATTTACCACTTTTCGGTGATTCTTTTTCCATTTTTTATAAAAAAACCACTACTTTTATACTCTCTAAATTATCATCAATATGATCAGGAAAACTATTTTATTTGTATTGCTAGCTGTATGCATGTCTACAGCAGGAGCATCGGCTCAAGACTGGAAATCATTAATTAACGATATTGCCAAAACTGCTGTGGGCGATATGGCCACCTCAGAACTTTCAATCATCGGACAGTGGAACTACAAAGGGGCAGCATGCCAGTTTGAAAGTGATAATCTTCTTGCACAGGCAGGAGGTACAGCCGTTACCGGCAAGATAAACACCGAATTGGAGAATATCTATTCAAAAATTGGATTTGACCATGTGGAGATAACATTCAATTCAGACGACACCTACTCGCTTGCAGTGGGCAAAATAACATCAAAAGGTACATATACATTTGACAATGAGAACAAAAAGATCTCAATGAAGACCAAAATGGGAATTACAGTCAATGCCAATGTTGTGACTTTGGGCAACTCCATGAGCCTTATGTTCAATGCCGACAAACTCATGAGTGCCATACAGTCATTGACCGGATTGATCTCAAACACAAAATCAAATGCATCTTACCTTGCAGACCTTTTTAAAAATTATGATGGTCTTAAGGTTGGTTTTGAGCTGACAAAATAGGACAACCGTACAAATCATACAGATTGGAAGATTCCAAAAGTCAGAGACTGAAATGAACCCCAAAGTTTTGACAAAAGACTTTGGGGTTCATTTTATGCATATGGGAGATGATCATTTTGCACTGCTCAACTACGCTTCCTGTATAC